>JABFXP010000945.1 GCA_013361685.1 Catenulispora sp. | reverse complement strand
CGGCATGATGTTCATGCTGCCGGTCATGGTCTACCTGTTCGTGGTGGCGATCGGCACCGACTACAACATCCTGATGATCTCCCGGCTGCGGGAGGAGGCCCGCGAGGGCAACCCGCCGCGCCGGGCGGCCGCGCTGGCCGTGGAGCACGCCGGGCCGTCGGTGGCCTCGGCCGGGCTGATCCTGGCCGGCACCTTCGCCTCGCTGATGCTGGCCGGGCTGTCGATGATGGAGCAGATCGGCTTCGCGGTGTCGATCGGCATCAGCATCGCGGCGTTCCTGATGTCGATGTTCCTGGTGCCGGCGTTCACCGCGCTGATCGGGGACCGGGCCTGGTGGCCGGGCCACAAGATGGTCGCGGCGAACCGGCACGGCGGCGGCGAGCCGCCGGTGGGCCGGTACGACGAGGACGTGGTGGGCGCGGGCGCGCACCGGTAGCCGCCCAGGCCTCTGGACTGCGATTCCGCGGAAGAGTCCCCCGTCACTCCAGGTGGCGTGGGGGCTCTTCTCTTATGCTCGGACCATGCCGATATTCGATCGCGCCCACACGGACGACCTCCTGACCTTCCTGGCCGCCTCGCCGACCCCGTACCACGCGGTGGCGAACGCGGCCGCCCGGCTGGACGCCGCCGGATTCCGCCAGCTGCGCCAGACCGCGGGCTGGGAGGCGGCCGGCCCCGGCGGCTACTACGTGATCCGGGGCGCGGCGCTGATCGCCTGGCACCTGCCGCCCGGCGCGCCGGCCCACACCGGCTTCCGGATCGTCGGCGCCCACACCGACTCCCCGAACCTGCGGGTCAAGCCGCTGCCGGACACCGGCTCGGCGGGCTTCCGCCAGGTCGCGGTGGAGCTGTACGGCGGCCCGCTGCTGAACTCCTGGCTGGACCGCGACCTGGGCCTGTCCGGCCGCCTGGTGCTGCGCGGCGGCGACGCCACCCTGGTCCACGTGGACCGGGCCCTGATGCGGGTGCCGCAGCTGGCGGTGCACCTGGACCGCGGCGTCAACGACAACGGCCTGGTCCTGGACAAGCAGTACCACCTGACCCCGGTCTGGGGCCTGGGCCCGGCGGAGGAGGGCGCCCTGCTGGAGTTCACGGCCAAGGAGGCCGGCGTGGCCGCCGCCGACGTCCTGGGCTGGGACCTGATGCTGCACGACGTGACACCCCCGACCTACCTGGGCCGCGACCAGGAGATGATCGCCGGGCCCCGGATGGACAACCTGGTGTCGGTCCACGCCGGCGTCCAAGCCCTGATCCACGCCGCCGGCGCCGGAACCGTAGGCGGCGCGGCCGCCCCCATCCCGGTCCTGGCCGCCTTCGACCACGAGGAGACCGGCAGCGAGTCCGACACCGGCGCCGGCGGCCCGCTGCTGGGCAACGTGCTGAGCCGCATCGTCCACAGCCAGCTCGCGGGCAGCCCCGACGACTACGCCCGCGCCCTGGCCGCGACCGTGTGCATGTCCAGCGACATGAGCCACGCGGTGCACCCCAACTACCCCGAACGCCACGAGCCCGGCCACCGTCCGCGCCTGAACGGCGGACCGGCGCTGAAGATCAACGTGAACCAGCGCTACGCCACCGACGGCCTGGGCCGCGCGATCTGGACGGATGTGTGCGAGCGTGCGGGCATCCCCGGCCAGTACTTCGTGAGTAAGAACTCGATGCCGTGCGGGACGACCATCGGGCCGATCACCGCGGCGAAGCTCGGGGTGACGACGTTCGACGTGGGGATCACGGCGCTGTCGATGCATTCGGCGCGGGAGCTCGGCGGGGCGGATGATCCGTTCTTGCTGGCTTCGGCGGCGGCGGTCTTCTTCGGAGAGTAGGAGCGGGTGGGTAGCCGCTCGCGCAGTGCAGGACGGATGGCCGGCCGCTAGCGCAGGACGAACCAGGTCGGCGCGATGAGGAGGAGCGTGGCGGTCAGCCATGCGGCGGGGGCTATGAGGCGTTCGGTGGTGGTGGCGGTGGGCGTGGTGCGACGGCCGGTCGCAGTGGCGGCGGTCGCACGCGCGGTGGTCTTACCCGTGGCGGCGGTCGCGGTGGCTGTGCTCGACGTGGCGGTCGCGGCTGTGGTGGCGCGGATCAGGCGGTGGACGCGGTCGAGGGTCGGCGTGGAGGCCTTCTCGTCGGCCGCCGTTCCGCCGCCGCCGGTGCCTCGCCGGGTCGGGACCACTCCCGCGGTGCCGCCGATGGCGACGAGCGCCCGCGCCAGCGCCGGGCGGCTGACGGCGCGGGCGGCGTGATCGTCGGCGAGCATCTCGACGAGCGCGGTGACGGCGGCGGTGGCGCGGCGTGCCGGGGGCAGGGGCAGCGCGGACTCCCAGGCGACGAAGGGCTGCACCACGAGTTCGTGACGCCAGCGGGCGTGGGCGCGCTCGTGGGCCAGGACCGCTTCGAGCTCGTCGGGGGCGAGGGCGGCGATGGTGCCCTCGGTGATGACGATCCGCGGCCGGGTGCCCGGCAGGCAGTAGGCGGCGGGCGCGGCGTGTTCGAGGACGCGGACCTGGCGGTCGGCGTGCTCGGCGGCGAGGTCGACGGCGTAGCGCTGACGCCGGAGGTCGCGCTCGATCCGCACCGCTGAGAGCAAAGTCACGCCGACCAGACGAACCGCGAGCACCCCGGCGAGCGCCAAGGCGACTTCCTGTCCCCACCCGAGCGCTTCCGGCACCCGCAGCCGAACCGCGTCCCGCGCCAACTCGGCCAACCCGGTCCGCAGATGCCCGTCGAGCGGTGCGACCCCGATCGCCAACGGCGCCCCGATCAGCGAGAGCCCTCCGGCGACCCCCACCGCCTGCCACAAGGCGATCGCCGCCCGCGGATGCCGCCTGGGCCACACGGCGCGCGCCAGAACAGTGGGAACAGGCCACGCCAGAAGAATCGCGAGGACAGCCAGCGGCCAGGCGTCAGCGAGCATGGGTCGGGCTCAGCCGGATCATGACGCTCATCGCCTCTAGTTTCCCAGACGGGGAGTTCTCGGCGCCGAGGCAGGGGCAGGGCGCGCCTACTCCTCCAGCTCCGCCAAAGCCTCCCGCAGCAGCGCCGCCTCCTCCGGGGACACCGCGCCGGCGAAGCGGACCAGGGCCGAGCGGCGATCGTCCGTCGTCTTCAGCACCGCGAGCATCGATGCGGCCACCACGTCGTCGCGGCTGCTCACGGCGCGGTAGCGGTGAGCGCGGCCGGCGCGTTCGCGGTCGACGAAGTCCTTGCGGCGCAGGCGGTCCAGGACGGTCAGCACTGTCGTGGTCGCGAGTTCGGGGCCGCCGGTGCGGGTGGCGAGGCGTTCGACGATCTCCTGGGCGGTGCTGCCTTCGGGGTGGGTCCACAGGACGTCCATCACCGCGCGTTCCAGGTCGCCCAGTCGTCGGGGGGCGGCTGCGCGCTCGTCTGCCATGGGGGTTACTCTACAACCCGTAGAACTTCTACGGTTCGTAGAACATGGAGGGAGCGCCGATGCTGGGCAGCACGCTCACCGACGCCCGGGTCCAGACCGGTTTCTCGCTGGCCTTCCACATCGTCTTCGCCGTGTTCGGGGTCGGGCTGCCCTGGCTGCTGATCGTCACCGAGGGGCGCTGGCTCCGGACCGGCGACGCGGTGTGGCTCGCGTTGACGCGCAAGTGGTCGCGGGTGATGGCGGTGCTGTTCGCGATCGGCGCGGTGTCCGGGACGGTGTTGTCCTTCGAGTTCGGGTTGCTGTGGCCGGCGTTCATGGCCCGGTACGGCGGCGTGCTGGGACTGCCCTTCACGCTGGAGGCGTTCGCCTTCTTCGCCGAGGCGATCTTCGTGGGGTTGTACCTGTACGGCTGGAAGCGGCTGTCGCCCCGCGCGCACTGGCTCACGCTCTGGCCGATCGCCATCTCCGGCACGCTGTCGACGTTGTTCATCGTCACCGCGAACTCGTGGATGAACGTCCCGACCGGGGTCAAGGAGGTCGGCGGCAAGGTCGTCTCCGCCGAGCCGCTGGCTCCGCTCACCGGGCCGGGGGCGCTGCCGGAGTCGCTGCACATGCTGCTCGCCGCGATCATGTGCACCGGCGGGGTGGTGGCCGCGGTGTACGCGGTCGGGATGCTGCGCGGACGGCGCGACGCCTATCACCGCCGCGGGTTCGGCGTGGGGCTGGTCGCGGTGCTGGCCGCCGCGCCGGTGCAGCTCGTGGTCGGCGACCTCGCGGCCCGCGTGGTGGAGAAGTACCAGCCGGCCAAGCTGGCCGCGATGGAGGCGCTGCCGCACACCCGGGACCACGCGCCGCTGACGCTCGGCGGCATCTACGATCCGGACACCGGCAAGACCCGCTTCGGTCTGGAGATCCCCGACGGCCTGTCGCTGCTGACCGGGTTCCGCACCGACAAGACCATCCGGGGACTGGACATCCTCCCGGCCAAGGAGCAGCCCGCGACGCCGGTGGTGCATCTGGCCTTCGACACGATGGTGGGTGCGGGCATGGCGATCCTGGGGCTGGCGGCGCTGCTCGCCGTGGTCGCGGTGTGGCGGCGGCGCAAGGGAGTCCGCCCCCTGATTCCGTTGAGCCGGCCGTGGCTCGTCGCCGGGGCGCTCACCGGACCGGCGGCGATGGCCGCGATGCTGGCCGGGTGGGAGGTCACCGAAGCCGGCCGGCAGCCGTGGATCGTGTACGGCCGGATGACGGTGCGCGAGGCAGCGACCACCAGCGGCGGGATCGGCTGGTCGCTGGCCGCCACCGTGCTGGTCTACCTCGGGCTGGCCGCGGCGCTGGTGCTGATCCTGCGCCGCCTGGCCACCGGCGCGCCGCCGAGCCTCGCGGCCGAGGCCGGCGGACCGGGTCCGGAACCGCAGGACCCTGACGAAGACGCCCGAGCGGCGCAGGACTCTGAGACCGCCGAGCTGGAAGGAGCGGCCCGATGACCGCGGTGAACCTGCTGCTCGCCGTCATCATCTGCGCCCTGGCGGCCTACGCGCTGCTGGCCGGGGCCGACTTCGGCGCCGGGGTCTGGGACCTGCTGGCCCGCGGCCGGCACGCCGACCGCGAGCGCCGCCTGATCGCGCACGCCCTGGGCCCGGTGTGGGAGGCCAACCACGTCTGGCTGATCTTCGTCATCGTGGCCACCTTCAGCGGCTTCCCGTCGGCCTTCGGCCTCATCGCCCGCGGCCTGGAACTGCCGTTGGCCTTCGCGCTGGCGGGGATCGTGCTGCGCGGGGCGGCGTACGTCTACCGCGCGTACGGCGAGGGCGCCGCCGGTCCGGAGAGCCTGTGGAGCCGCGTCTTCGCCGTCGCCTCGTCGGTCACGCCGTTCATGCTCGGCGTGAGCGGCGCCGCGCTGGCCACCGGCAAGGTGACGGCCGACTCCGGGCCGCTGGCCCCGTTCAGCTCGGCGTTCACGCTGGTCGCCGGGGTGTTCGCGGTGACCGTCACGGCGTTCCTCGCCGCCGTCTACCTGTGCCATGACGCCGGGACCGACCCGGGCACCGAGGACCTGGTCCCGGTCTTCCGGCGCAAGGCGCTCGCGGCGGCGTCCGTGGCCGGGGTGGTGAGCCTGGCGCTGCTCCCGCTGCTGTATCAGGATGCTCCCACCGTGGCGCACCGCTTCACCGAGCGGTCGATCCCGTTCGTGGTGCTGGCGGTGGTCTGCGGATTCGGCTCGATCGCGGTGATCTGGAAGCGTCGCTACGTTCTGGCGCGCGCTACGGCGGCGACCGCCGTGGTGGCCGTGCTGCTGGGTTGGGCGGCGGCTCAGTACCCGGATCTGGCCGTCGGCACGGCGACCGCGCGCGATTCCGCGGCCGGGGCGGCCAACCTGCACGCGCTGCTGATCGCCATGGGCTTCGGCATGGCGGTGATCCTTCCGGCCTTCTTCGTTCTCCTGAAGGTCTTCTCAGGACCGGAGGCGGACGCGAAGTAGGTAAAGGGGAACCCAAGGATCGCACGTATATTCCAAGAGGTGGTCAAGATCCCGGCCGGAGTTGGTTACACGGCTTCCGGACCGGCAGGACTCTGCGGTTACGTCTACCCCCATGGCACTGCCGAAGCGCGCCCGCGTCGTGGGGCTCTCATTGGTCACCGCCGCCGTCGTGGGCGCCGGCGCCGTGGCCGCCTTCACCGCGGGTGCCGCCGGGAGCAGCAGCGGCACCGTCACCGCTCGCTTCGCCAAGACCTCGGACTGGGGCAACGGCTTCCAGGCCGAGTACACGATCACCAACAGCACCGGACAGTCCGTGCACGGCTGGACCCTCTCGTTCGACCTGCCCGCCGGGGAGCGCATCAGCTCCCTGTGGGACGGCACGATGACCACCGCCGGGCAGCGCATCACGGTGACCAACCCCGCGTGGGGCGGCGACATCGCCACCGGCACCGACGCCTCGTTCGGGTTCGTCGTCGACGCCGGGGGCGGCTCCGGGGAGCCGCAGAACTGCCAGATCAACGGCGCGTCGTGCAGCAGCGGCGCCCCCGGCGGCAGCACCGCCACGGCGCCGAGCACCGTTCCGAGCACTGTGCCCAGCACAGCACCGAGCACCGCTCCCAGCACCGGACCGGGCAGCGCCCCCAGCAGCGCCCAGCCCTCCACCGCCTCAGCGACGACCGCGCCCACGCCTTCGCTCACGCCGACGAATCCGAGCACCGGGCCGTCTTCGAACCCTTCATCAGCCCCGCCGCAGGCCGCCGGAGATTCCTACAAGTTCGCCCCCTACGTCGACACCAGCCAGCGTCAAGACCTCGGCGCGCTGGCCTCGACGGCCGGCGTCAAGTACGTCACGGCGGCTTTCGTGCTCTCCGGCAGCGGCTGCACACCGTCCTGGAACGGCGCCAACGGGTCCGACCCCGCCTTCATCGCCAACCTCAAGACCGGCCTGGCCGACCTCCGCTCCAAGGGCGGTGACGCCATCGCCTCCTTCGGCGGCGCCAACGGCACCGAACTGGCCCAGGCCTGCACCGACGTGACCAGCCTCAAAGCCGCGTACAAGGAAGTCATCGACGAGTACGCGTTCACTCACATCGACTTCGACATCGAGGGAACGGCCGGCACGGACCAAGAGACGATCACCCGCCGCTGGCAAGCCTTGTCCCAGCTGCAAAGCGACTACGCCGCGGCGGGAAAACCCCTGGACGTCTCGCTCACCTTGCCGGTACTGCCCTCGGGCCTGACGCCGGAGGGGATCGGGGTCGTCGCCGCCGCGGCGGCCGATGGCGTGCGTCTGTCGGTGGTCAACGTGCTGGCCATGGACTACGGCGACTGGGCCGCCCCGAGCCCGGCCGGGAAGCTGGGCCAGTTCGCCGACCAGGCCGCGCAGTCGCTGCACGACCAGCTCAAGGGCGTGTTCCCGGCCGCCTCCGACACCCAGTTGTGGTCGATGGTCGGGATCACCCCGATGATCGGCATGAACGACACCGCCAGCGAGGTCTTCCAGATCTCCGATGCCCGGGCGGTCCAACAGTTCGCCGCGCAGCACCACATCGGCCGGCTGGCCATGTGGTCCCTGACGCGGGACAAGGCGTGTGCGCAGTCGTCGACGTGGGCCGATCCCACCTGCTCCTCGATCCAGCAGGGCCCTTACGACTTCTCGCACACCTTCGAGGCGTTCGCCGGCTGACTCCCACCACCGCCGGACCGTTTCGAAGCCCGGAGGCCGGGCCCGCAGACCGCGGGCCCGGCCTGTGCCTTCCCCTTCCCGCTGCCCTTCCCCTGCCTGACGACAGGTCCAGTCACCTGAACGGAACGTCCAATTCACCTGGTGTCCAGACAGAGTACGTAGTCATCCTCACCATCTCTGACGATTCGGGCGGGCAGAGCTGACGCCACGCTGAGTAAGGGAGTCAGGGCAGGTAGTCACTGTGGCTTTTCAGGTCGCGTGGAGGGGGTGGCTTCGTCGTGACCGTCGACCGCATCACGCCGCGCCGGATCGAAGCCCGGCGCCGTCCGTGCGCCGCCGAGCCGCGGCTGACCGATCCGGCGGCCACCACGCATGTCAATACGCTGACCGTGGACGCGATCACCGCGTACGCCGCCGAGGTCGCGCCGGAGACCGGATCCGGGACCGGGCAGAACCCGGCAGCGCGCAAACGCAAGGAAGGCATCCTCGCCTCCTCCTTCTGGCAGCTGACCTCGTTCCTGGCCCGGATGAGCGGGACCTTCGTCGCCGGGCAGCTGATCTTCCGGTTCGGCGGCGGCGAGGCGGCCGGAAAGTTCGCGGTGGCGCAGACCGTCGCGATGATCACCTACACCTTCATGTGCTGGGGCATCCCCAACCTGCTGACCAGGACCCTGACCCGCGAACCGGACCAGGCGCCGGTGTGGCTGGAGTCCACGGTGTTCCTGGCGCTGGCCTGCGGCGCGCTGTGGACGGCGCTGTTCGTCCCGGTCTGGCTGCTGTGCGGGGGCGGCCCCGACACCGGGACGGCCGTCGCGCTGTCCATCATGGCCAGCGCCTTCGACGCCGTCGGGCGGCTGGTGTTCTCGGCGTTCTGGGCGTTCGACCGGATGCGGCTGGAAGCCCTGGCGACGTGGATCCAGGAGCTGACGTTCCTGGTGTCGGCGGTGGTGATCCTGGAACTGCGCCGCGGGCCGGCGATCGTGCTGGTGGCGTTCTGGCTGACCCGGGTCCTGGGCGCCGCCGTGGGCTGGTACCACGCCTGCCGGCTGACCAGGCGGCTGCTGGTGCCGCGCCCGCACGGCCGGTTCCTGGTCCCGCTGTTCCGCGGCGCGTTGACGTTCGCCGCCGGGGACGTGGGCTCGACGCTGTACACGCGGCAGGGCTGGCTCGTGCTGGAAGCGGTGAAGGGCACGGCGGCGGTGGGGCTCTACAACGTCGGCGCCAGCCTGGTGTTCCAGCTCAACATCCTGGCCCGGATGATCAACAACGCGATCTTCCCGCGCATGGCCCGGGCCTGGCCCGCGCGCCCGGCGACGCTGTGCGGCCTGCGGGACGTGGCGATGCGCGCGCAAGGCGTGCTCGGCGTGCCACTGGCCGTCGGCGGAGCGCTGGTCTCCGGACAGCTGCTGGTGTTCATGGGCGGCCACAAGGCGGCGCCGGCCGCGCACTGCATGATGGTGCTCGCGCTGGTCATCCCGGTGCGGATGCTCAGCCACACCATCGGGACCGCGATGACCGCGGTGAACCACCAGCGGGAACGCAGCACCACCACGATGTGGGCGGTGTTCGTGAACCTCGGCGCGTCGCTGGCGCTGGTGCCGCGGTTCTCCTACGACGGCGCGGCCTCCGCGACCCTGATCACCGAGACCTTCCTGCTGGGGGTCAACGCCACCCAGCTGCGCGGCTGGATCGGGGCGTCGGCGCTCAGCGGCGCGCTGGCCACCCCGGCGCTGGCCACGATCCCCATGGCGCTGGGCCTGCTCGCCTCACAGCACTGGCCGTTCCCGGCCCGGATGGTACTGGCAGCAGTGCTCTACACGCCGACCCTGATCGGCGTCTTCTTGTGGCAGCGCTCCCGCTCGACGGGCAAGGCCGTCTCGATCAGCAAGAACTCTGTGAAAGCTTCCGTGTCCGGCTACCTGAAGGCGGCTTCATGACTGACTCCGTGGACGCGCGCGCCTTGAACTGGCGCTTCGTCCTGCCCGATGCCGAGGCCGCCGAACAGCTGGTGCTGGCCTCGGAGGACGAGACGCTGCCCGGCGCCGTGACGGTGGCGCTGGCCGCCGCAAGGCGTGATCCGGCGGGGGTCGCGGCGTTCCTGGAGTCGGCCATCACCGAGGGCCCGTACCCGTCCGTGGTGGTCGGGGACCTCACCGCGTGGAGCAAGGCGCTGCGGACGCGGCCGGTGCCGCTGCTGACCCGGTTGGCCGACGCGGTGCGGCCGGGCGGGACGGTGTTCGCGGGGTTCGGCAACCGGCGCTGTCCCTCGCGCCCTTTCGCGGCGGGAACGCTGACGCTGAAACGCGCCGGCAGAGCGCTGGACCGCGCCGGGCTCACGGTGGCGCAGCAGTACGTCGCGATGCC
>JABFXP010000936.1 GCA_013361685.1 Catenulispora sp. | reverse complement strand
GCCGCGGCGTGCGCGGTGGCGGGGGGCGCGACGGGTGCGGCGGGCGGCGCGGCCGGGCCGGGGATCAGCGGGGCGACCGGACCCGACGACGCGGTCAGGATCACCGAGACGGCCGGCAGGGCCGGCACGTCGGTGCCGTCGACGCCCAGTTCGAAGGCCCGCCGGTCGGCCATGGCCAGCAGCCGCCGGATCCGGCCGGCGATGGCGTCCTTGGTCAGCGGCGGGTCGGCCAGCGTGCCCAGTTCTTCCAGCGAGGCCTGCTTGTGGTCCAGGCGCAGCCGGCCGGCGGCGGCCAGGTGCTCCGGCGCCTCCTCGCCGAGGATCTCCAGCGCGCGGGAGACCCGGGCCCCGGCCGCGACCGCGGCCCGGGCGCTGCGCCGCAGGTTGGCGTCGTCGAAGTTGGCCAGCCGGTTGGCGGTGGCCCGCACCTCGCGGCGCATCCGCCGCTCCTCCCAGGCCAGCACCGACTCGTGCGCGCCGAGCCGGGTCAGCAGCGCGCTGATCGCGTCGCCGTCCCGGATCACCACGCGGTCGCTGCCGCGCACCTCGCGGTGCTTGGCGCCGGGGATGCCCAGCCGGCGCGCCGCCCCGGCCAGCGCGATCGCCGACTCCATGTTCGGGCAGGTGATCTCCAGCGCCGAGCTGCGGCCGGGCTCGGTGAGGCTGCCGTGCGCCAGGAACGCGCCGCGCCACACCGCCTCGCAGTCGCACAGCGGGCCGTTGACCAGGTACGGCGGCAGTCCGAAGGCCGGGCGGCCCTGGCCGTCGACCATGCCGATCTGCCGGGCCATCGCCTCCCCGCCGGCGGTCACCCGCAGCTGGTAGCGATGGCCCCGGCGCAGGCCCCCGGGCGACTGGATGACCAGGTCGGCGCGGTGCGAGTAGACCTCCCAGATGTCCTTGCGCAGCCGCCGGGCCGCGGCTCCGGTGTCGAGCTCGGCCTCGATCGCGATCCGTCCGGCCGTCCCCCCGACGAGGTGCAGCGAGCCCCCGTAGCGGAAGACCGACGCGACCTCGGCCTTCCGGCAGCAGGGCTTGGTCACCGCCAGACGGCTCAGCTCGTCCTTGACCGCGGCCGTCATCGCCATGCGCGCCTCGTCCCCTTTTTCGCCTGTCCTCGCAGCTCAGAGCGGCCGAGCTGGAACCTGTCCCGTGACCGGTCCACCCTAGCCAACGCCGCGGGGTGCCGCGTGCTTCCGCCCGGCGCATTCACGAGGTTGGATGACGCTCGTTCGGCCTAACGGGACGCGCGGGGCCCACGGATGAAGACGGACAGGAGGGGTCCGAGGTTCCATGAGAGACCCTTTATGACTTATATGAATGCCCCTCTCCCATCGTCCTGAACCAGAACCGTCCTGAACCAGAACCCACGACCGGTCCGCGGGAGCCGACAGGAACAGCCCGCTCGGCGGCCCCGAACACAGATCGGGCCGGGCCCGCCCCGCAAGGCGAACCCGGCCCGAACGCTCCTGTCAGGTCAGGCCTTCGCCACCTTCAGTCCGAGCGTGCCGTACACCAGGCCGGTCGGCACGATCAGCACCGTGTAGGACCCGGCCGGCAGCGCCGACATCGTGTACAGCGATCCGCTGCTCCCGCAGCTGAGGCTTCCGCTCTTGAGTTGCGTCCCTGTGTGGTCGTAGAGGTAGAAGAGCACGGACGTGTAGCCGCAGGTGCCGCCGGTGATCGTCGAGGAGCCTGTGAACGCGATGTTCTGCGCCGCGGAGTTGGTGAAGCCGATCGACGCGGCCTGGGCCGCGACGGTCGTCTTCGCCGTCGCCTGCGCGCCGCCCACGGTCGCTGTCGCGGACGACGTCCCCGCCGCGAAGACCTGGGCGCCGTACTTCCCGGTCACCGGGCCGGGCGGCACGATCAGCACCTTGTAGGACCCGGCGGCCAGGGACGCCGTGAAAAGCAGGCCCGCACTGCCGCAGCTGAGACTGGTGTTCTTCACCTGGGCGCCGGTTTGGTCATACAGGTAGTAGCGCACCGACGAGTAGTTGCAGTCGCCGGTGATGGCCGACGACCCGGTGAGCGTGACGGCTTCGGCGGCCGGGACGGTGAACCCGAACGCCACCGCCCGCGAGGCGATCGTGGTGGTCGCGGACACGGGCGCGCCGGTCAGGGCCGCCGTCGCCGACGACGCGGCGGCGCCGAAGACCTGGAACCCGTAGGTGCCGGTCACCGGACCCGGGGGCACGGCGACCGCGGTGTAGGACCCCGCCGCCAGCGTCGCCCCGAACAGGACACCGGCCGCGGAGCAGCTGACGCTCTGGTTCTTCACTTGGGTGCCGGAAGCGTCGTAGAGGTAGTACTTGACCGAGTTGTAGCTGCAATCACCGGTGATCGCCGAAGATCCGGTGATCACCACGGCCTGGCTGCTCGGGACCGTGAAGCGGACCGCCGCCGACTGCGAGGCGTGTGTGGTGGTCACCGACGCCGGCGTGCCGTCCAGCGTGGCCACCACCGGGATGGCGGCGCCGAAGACCTGGGCGCCGAAGGTGCCCGTCACCGGACCCGGGGGCACGGCGAGCACGGTGTAGGACCCCGCCGCCAGCGTCGCCCCGAACAGGACGCCGGCCGCGGAGCAGCTGACGCTCTGGTTCTTCAGCTGGGTGCCGGAAGCGTCGTAGAGGTAGTACTTGACCGAGTTGTAGCTGCAATCACCGGTGATCGCCGAGGAGCCGGTGATCGTCACCGCCTGGCTGCTCGGAACGGTGAACCCGAAGGCGACCGCCTTGGAAGCGGTGGTGGTCGTCACCGACGCGGGGGTGCCGTCCAGAGCCGCCGTCGCCATCGACGCGCCCGCGCCGAAGAACTGGACCCCGTAGGTGCCGGTCACCGGCCCCGGCGGGGTGACCAGCATCGTGTACGTCCCGGCGGCGAGCGTCGGGGAGTACAGCACACCGGTCGTGCCGCAGCTCAGGCTCCCGGTCTTCACTTGAGTGCCCAGGTGGTCGTACAGGTTGTACTTCACCGAGTTGTAGTTGCAGTCGCCGGTGATGTTCGAGGACCCGGTGATGACCACCGCCTGGGTCGCCGTGTTGGTGAAGCTGACCATCACCGACTGCGAGGCCACCGTCGTCGTCACGGACGCGGGCGTGCCGTCCAGCGTCGCCGTCACCGCCGAGGAGGACGCCCCGAAGACCTGCACGCCCAGCTTCGCCGTCACCGGCGCGGGCGGGACGATGAGCACCGTGTACGCTCCGGCGGCCAGCACCGGGGAATAGAGCATCCCCGCGCTGCCGCACTGGAGGCCGCCGTGGGTCACCTCGGCACCGGTGTGGTCGTACAGGTAGAACACCAGCGAGGAGTAGTCGCAGCTGCCGGAGACGAGCGTGGAGGATCCCGCGATCGCCACGGTCTGGCTCGTGGTGTTCGTGAACCCGATCGCCACCGACTGGGCCGCGACGGTGGTGGTCACCACGTCCGGCGTCCCGTCCAGGGTCGCCGCGGGCGTCCCGGCGCCGCCGGCGGTGGCGAACAGGCTGTAGGTCCCGGCCATGCCGCCGGAGTCGACCGCCAGCCGATAGCCGCCGGCGGGCAGGACGCCCAGGCTGGAGACACCGCACTTCCCGTGGGCGATCGCCGCCCCCGAGCCGTCGAGCAGCTTCCACGTCAGCGTCGTGCTGTAGCTCACGGTCGGGCAGGAGGCGATGTTCAGCAGCACCGGCGAGCCGTCGGTCGGCGCGGTGAGCGTGTACACGTCCTGCGAGGCCGTGGTCTCGAACCGGCCGGCACCCGTCGCCGCCGCACCGTTGACCACGCCGGGCGACACGGCCAGCGGGAAGGTCGAGGCGAAGACCTGCGGTGCCTCGAGGTTCAGCGCGTACCCGCCGGCCACGCCGCCGGCGCTGACCACCAGCTGGTATCCGCCGGCCGCCAGCGTGCCCAGGTTCGCGTACGAGCAGCCGCCGGTGGCCGTGGTCGCGCCGGTCGCCGTGCTCACCAGCTTCCAGCGCAGCGGCGTCGAATAGCTCTGCGTCGGGCACGCCGACATGGCGAGGTTCAGCGTCTGCCCGCCGGCCGGCGCTGTGAATGTGTAGACGTCCTGGGAGGCTCCGCTCTCGAAGGTGCCCGCGCCCGCTACCGAAACGCCGTTCACCGTGTTCGCGGTCGCCACCAGGGGCAGCGTCACCGCGAACGTCTGCGGCGCCAGGACGTCGAGCGTGTAGGAGCCGGGCGTGCCGTTGGCCGAAACGATCAGGTTGTAGGAACCGGCCGGCAGCGTGCCCCAGTCCGCGTACGAGCAGCCGCCGTATCCGGAGTGGACCACGGACTGCGTCGCGGCGTCGACCAGGGTCCAGGAACCCGGCGAGTAGTTGTCCGACGACGGGCACGACCGCAGGCTCAGGGCGAGCTGCTGGCCGCCGGCCGGGACGGTGAACGAATACACGTCCTGCGACGCGCCGTCCTCGAACACCCCCGCTCCGGTGGTGGCCGCCCCGTTCAGGGTGTTCGCGGTCACCGACAACGGCACGGCCGCTGCGAACGTCTGCGGGGCCTCCAGGTTGAGGGTGTAGGACCCGACGACACCGGGGCCGCGGACGGTCAGCGTGTACTGCCCCGCCGCGACGAGCCCGAGACTACGGGCGTCGCAATATCCTGAGGCGGCGGTCCGGCCCGCCGACGTCGTCAGCTTCCACTGGATGCCGTCCGACTGGCCCTGCGCGGGGCACGAGCCCAGGGCGAGGTTCAGGCGCTGGCCGCCGCTCGGGACGGTGAACGAGTACACGTCCGCCGACCCGGTGTTCTCCAACGTTCCGGCGCCCGCCGCGGCGACGCCGTCGACCGTCCCGGCCGCGACCGACAGCGGCAGCGCGGCGGTGAACGTCTGAGCGGGCACCAGGCCCACGCCCACCGAGATGTCGTCCACGGCCAGGCTGGTGCCGATGATGCCGCGGAAGCCCGAGGGCGCCAGCTGCACCTGCAACTCGTCGCCGTACTGCGGCGTCGGCATGGTGATCCGGTACCGCTGGTAGGCCGCGCCCTGGGCGGTCTGGCCCTGGCCCAGCGCGGTGATCGTCGCGGGCCCCGATGAGACACTCGCCGTCGTCGGGGTGAAGGCGACCACGGACGCGGTCGCGGGGTCGCCGACCTTCACCGTCAGCGTCTGGTTCTGGGCGTTGGAGGCGGTGATGCCGACCGCGTAGACGTCGAAGGCGATCGTGGCGCCGGAGTGGTTCGGCAAGGACGGGACGGTGAAGCTGTATCCGCTGCCGTCGAACACCGGTCCGGCCGCGGTGGTGCCGCCGATCGACTCGGTGCTGTCGGGCCGGAAGTTGCTGCCGACCGCGGCTTCGAAGTCCTCCGTGACGGTGCCGCCGGCGTCGACGGTGTGCGCGGCCGAGTCCTCCAGGACGTCGGTGACGGCCGCGGCGGCCTTGGCGTAGTTCGCGTCCCCGGTCTCGGCGACGTCGAGCATGCAGGCGTCGAACTGCGGGCCCGCGGGCACCGCCTGCGCGTTGCACGCCTGGCGGGCCAGGTCCTGGTCGGATTGTGCGAAGTCGCTGATGGTCACGACGTTCGACGGGAACGTCAGGTCGGTGTACGACGCCGTGGTGTTGTTGTCGGGATAGGTGAAGTCGGACTCGTTGTCCGTGAGCCGCCAGGAGTTCGCGTACGAACCGTCGAGCACCGAGGCGGTCGGCGCGGTGACCGGGGTGCCGTCGGACATCGCCAGGTCGTTGCCGGGGATGCCGTCGTTGTTGCCGAGCAGGCCCGTGGTCGGCACGCCGGGGGCGATGTCGAAGCCCATGCTGCTGTCGCCGAAGGCCAGCCGGGCCTGCGCCGCGCCGAACGTGGCCACGAACTTGTTGCCGTCGCGGACCAGCACCGCGCCCTGGCCGAAGTCCGTCAGCTTCTGCGACGCCGGGATCGGCACGCTGTTCACGGTCGCGGTGCCGTTCTGGTTCAGCTCGACGGAGGACCCGTTGATCGTGAACGCCACGGAATCGACGACGGTGACGGTCCTGGAGCCGCCCGGGGGCAGGAATCTGGCCTGGACGTCGAGGTTCAGGCTGGGGACGTTCACCACCTCGAACTCTCCGGCGTCCTGCAAGTCATAGGCCAGCCCGTCGAGGGTCGTCATGTGCGGATCGCCGAACAGGTGCCAGTGCATCACCGCCCAGATCGCGACGACCACCGCCGCGGCGACGAGCGGGACCAGGAACGCGGCGCTGAGGGTGATGAACCCGGCGTCCAACGTCAGCTCCGCCGCGGCCAGTTCCGTGGCGTCCAGTCCCAGGGCGGCCGCGTCACCGGCCAGGATGTCGGCCGAGGCGTCGGCCACCGCCTCCGGCATGCTGTCGACGAGCGCCGCCCACTCCGCGTCGATGGCATCCGGGGCGGCGTCGGCCGCGGCCTCCTCGATCTCGGTGATCGCATCCCGGTTCAGCGACACCATGACCGGCTTGGCCAGGGCGTGGAACGCCGGGATCACGATCGGGCCGGTCAGGTACCACAGCTCCGGATGGTCCCGGATGTAGTCCCAGAAGTCGTCCACGCCGTTGTGGTCGGCGTCAGCGCCGATGGTCCCCTGGTAGGTCTGCTTCTTCTCGTCCTCGTCGCCCTGCTTCTGGCGCGGAGGGCACTCCTGCATGGTGCGGGAGATCCGGATGACGCCGTCGTGGGCCGGGTCGCTGTAGGTGTGGAACAGGTAGGCGGGGTGCATCGTCGGGTCGTACTTGCACGCCGGTTCCAGCTGGACTTTGAAGTCGTCGCTGATGGGGGTGGCGAAGTGGTACGGGACGACCGTGTGGCCGGCCGGCGGCCAGTCCTGGACGTACTTGGTGACCTCGGCCACCGGGTCGGCGGAGCTCCAGTCGCCCTTCATCTCCACCAGTCCGACCGGCCCGGTGGTCTTGGTGTGGTCGTACAGCACGAGGTCCGGCCGTTCGCCGGAGGTGGGGACCACTGTCTCCCACTGGAGGTTGGGCGTGATGCCCGTCGCCGAGGAGTCGCCGTAGACGCCGGCCGCGTTCAGCTGCGCGACCACGCGCGTCTGCGCGATGTTCTCGGCCTGCAGGCGCAGCGGCTTGCAGTCCAGGAGGTTGTAGACGGCGTTCGGGATCAGGGCGCGCGGGTCGCGTACGCAGGGTACTGACGTGTAGGACTTGGTGACCGGATCGTAGACGTAGCCCAGGGTCCAGCGGGTGGACGTCAGGTTCCCGGCTATGCAGCGTTCGCCGCCGGAAGCCGGGATCGAGGCGTCGTCGCTGTTCGGCGGGCACGCCACCGCGGCTTCGGGCTCCAGACCGGGCGTCGACGGCCGGGCGTCGGTGTGCGGCGCGGGCGCGGTCGCGTCAGGGCTCGCGTAGGTCGTCGGCGGAGGCTGGGTCGAGGACTTCGAAGAGGTCTGGGTGGTCGGGGAGGCAGAGGGCTTCGAAGGGCTCGTGGGGACCGGCGGCACCGTCTTCGGGCCGGGCGTCTCAGGCTTCGAGGTCGTGCTTGCGGGGGCGGAGGGGGTGGGAGTGGGAGTGGGCTTCGACGGCTGCGCCGTCGATGTCGGCGGCGGATCGGCGTTGGCCGCCACCGTCCCCATCGGCCCTGAGGTCGCGAAGACAGCTCCCGCGACAATGACGGCGAGCGCGCTCGCGAAACGACGGATCGGCACCGGAAATCTCCCCGGATCAGGCACACCAAAAGTTCGACTTTCGTAAAGTCTGTCAGCGTCCTAATGGCCGGGTCAACGGGCGAACACGGGGTTTCACGTCGCCGGGAGCGGTTATCGGAGATCGTCCGCCGACACGAGCGCTCCGCCGAAGTCCGCCCGCGCTTTATCAAGGGTCGAATTCGCAGGTCCGCCGGGACGGAACCACTCGGCGAGGTCCGGCGCCTCGACGAGAGAGCGCCCCGGAGTGACTTGCGTCACAGTCCACTGCGAAAGATCGGCTACCCGGCCCAGGTGCTCGTCGGTGAGCAGCTGCATGCAGTGGGTGTCCGGAACGAAGCGGCTCCACAGGTCGCCGTGGACCCGGAGGGCGGCGGCGGAGACCTCCGGCCGCAGCGGCGGCAGCGCTCGGCCGCGGGCGTCCCAGCCGTATGCCTGGTGCGGTGTCGGTGCCACGAACGCGTAGTGCGCGTACTCCGCGTCGGCGAGGATCGCAGCGCGGGCCCGGTCGGCCTGGGCCGTGAGCTCGGCTGACGAATCGTAGGTCTGATACGTCGCCTGGCCGTTCGCGCCGATCTGGGCGAAGGCGGCCCGGGACGACTTCGCGTCCGCATAGAGCAGTGCGGCGGAGGAGCTGGCACGCAACGCGGCGGACAAGTGCGACGCCACCTCGCCGCTGGTGTCCAGCTGGTTCTGGCCGCCGCTGGAGATGTAGGCGTCGCCCCCGGCCTCGGCGGCCCAGCGCACGGCGCGCTCGGGCCAGCCGGCCGAGTCGGCGTCGCGCGGCGCGGCCAGCGCCACGTACGCCGTCACCATGGGGTCGGTGATCTGCGTGGTCCAGGGCGGCAACCGGACCACCGGCGTCGCCCGGAGCAGGCCCGACAAGCCGCCGGCCCGCAACTCGTCGCCGAACGCCGCCAGCCACGTGCCCGGCGCTTCCTCACTGGCCAGATTTCCCAGCTTCACCGAGACGCCCGCGAGGCTCGCCGTCAGTCCGGCGCCCCAGATCTGCTGCGCCGCCGCCTCGTTCGCTGCGCCGACTCCCCGCCGTGCCAGGTCGAGAAGGGCCGGGGCGGCGCCGTCAGGGACGAATTCCACGCGGACTTCGTCGAAGCCCTCGGCTTCCAGCTGACGCAGGATGCCGTCGAGATCGACGCGGACGCCTTCGTGGTTCGCCATGCCGCCAAGGTACCCCGCCCGGTGATCAGGCCCCGGAGAAGATGCCCCGGAAAGCCTGCGCCAACAGCGCGTGATCGTGACGCGGGCTCTTGTCACCGGCGCGGTAGGGCGCGGCGAGCGGCGCCAGCACGACGCGCGCGCCGAGGGCCGCCGCGGCCTTCTCCAACGGGACGTAGACGCGTGGCGCGCCGCAGGACATCTCGTCGGCCAGGATCAGGTCCAGGCGCAGGCCGGGGCAGTGGTCGGCGAGCACTTCGACGTGCTGCTCGGCCGAGTAGCCGTCGGTCTCCCCCGGCTGCGGCGACAGGTTGAACACCAGCACCTTGCGCGCCCGCGTCTCGGCGAGCGCCGCGGCCAGCTCCGGCACGAGCAGATGCGGGATGACGCTGGTGAACCACGAGCCGGGCCCGAGCACCGTCCAGTCGGCGGCCCGGATCGCGGCGGCGGCCTCCGGCGCGGCCGGCGGCTGCTGCGGGCTCAACCGCACCGAGAGCACCCGCCCGGGCGTCACCGCCAGCTCATGCTGCCCCCGGATGATGCCGGTCCCCAGCGGATCGGCGGCATCGGCCCCCGCGACCAGCGCCTCGATCTCCAGCGGCACGGTCGACATCGGCAGCACCCGCCCCCGCGCGCCCAGCAGCCGCCCGACCCAGTCCAGCGCCCCGACCGGATCCCCGAGCCGCTCCCACAACGCGGCGATGAGCAGATTGCCGACCGCATGCCCGTGCAACCCGCCGTCAGCCGGCCCCCCGAACCGGTGCTGCAACACGTCGGCCCAGGTCCGGCCCCACTCGTCGTCCCCGCACAGCGCGGCCAGCGCCATCCGCAGATCCCCCGGCGGCAACCCCCCGAGCTCCCGCCGGATACGCCCGGAGGACCCGCCGTTGTCGGCGACGGTGACGACCGCGGTGAGCGCGTCGGTGACGGTCCGCAACGCGGACAGGGTGGCGGACAGGCCGTGACCGCCGCCGAGCGCCACGACCCGCGGCGCCGGGGCACCGTCGGGGCTGTGGGCGAACGCCTTGAACTCGACGGTCGGCGCGTCCTCGGCCGGCGGCCAGGCCGCGGCTGCGGCGGCGGCACCGCCGGACGGCTGATGTTGATGCGCGCCGGACGGTGCCGGATGCGGGTCCTCG
>JABFXP010000728.1 GCA_013361685.1 Catenulispora sp. | reverse complement strand
CCGGTCGGACTTGGCGCTCGGCTGGGAGGGGATCTCGGCTTGCGGGCGGCGTTCGGCGTTGGCCGGCTTCGGCTCACCGGCTGATGCCGGTGGCTGATTGGTTCCGGCGCTGGGGTTCGAAGGGCTCTCGGTCTGCGGCTGGCGTTCGGCGCTCGCTGGCTTTAGCTCACCGGCTGATGCCGGTGGCTGGTTGGTTCCGGCGTTGGGGTTCGAAGGGCTCTCGGCCTGCGGACGGCGTTCGGCACTTGCTGGCTTCGGCTCGCTGACTGATGCCGGTGGCAGGTCGGTTCCGGCGCTGGGGTTCGAAGGGCTTTCGGTTTGCGGGTGGCGTTCGGCGCTCGCCGACTTCGGCTCGCCGACTGATGCCGGTGGCAGGTTGGTTCCGGCGCTCACCTCCGACCGACTCTCGAGCTGGGCGGACACCAACGCCTGCTCCCCCTGCGCCCGATCATCCTCGCCGCCCACTGCCCCGAGCCGCTGCGCGCCGCCCCACGGAAACGGCTTCGCGGCCGGCGACCCAGGCTTCTCAGTACGTCGATCAGTGGGCTTCGAAGACTCGTCGTCGTCCGGCACCTGAGCCATCGGCGCCACTTGCGCCTTCAGCTTCGCCACCGGCTTCGGCGTCTCCTTCTCAGAGCTCTCCGCAGTCGGCTCGGCAGGTCGCTCGACCGGCGGCTCCACCTCCAAAGGCGGCGCCGTCCACGGCTCGTCCAAAGCCGGTCCCGTCTCCACCGCGACCGGCCGCTCCCCCACCGGCCGCTCCCCCGCCGCGACGACCTCCTCCGTCCCCGGCCGCGAACGCTCCAGCAGCGCTCGAAGACGCGCCGCCACCTCCCGCGCCGAGCCCGGACGTTCCTCAGGCTCGCGCGACAGCAGCTCCGCGACCAGCGCGATCACGTCGCGAGGAGCACCGGCGCCGGCGGGCACCAGGGGTGCGTCCTCGGTGGTCTTCTTGTGCATCACCGCCAGGAAGTCGTCGGCGCGGTAGGGAAGTTGGCCGGCGAGCATGGTGTAGAGGAGGGTGCCGAGGGAGTACAGGTCGCTGCGGGCGTCGGCGTTGTGGCCGAGTATCTGTTCGGGAGCTGAGTATTCGGGGGTGCCGGCGCCCTTCACCGCGTCGTCGAAGCGGGCGATGGTCCAGGAGCGGGTGTCGGCGAGGAAGCCGGCGATGCCGAAGTCGACGACTTTGACCGTGCCGTCCGGGGTGACCAGGACGTTCTGCGGTTTGATGTCGCGGTGGACCACGCGGGCGGTGTGGGCGGCGGAGAGGGCCTCGGCCACCTGGGCGGCGTAGCTCAGGGCGTCGGGCACCGGGAGGCGGCCGGCCTGCATCAGCTCGGCCAGGGTGGTGCCGGGGACCAGTTCCAGGACCAGATAGATGCGGTCGCGGTGGGCGCCCTGGTCGTAGATGACCGCCACGTTGGGGTGGACGATCTGGGCGGCGGCGATGCCCTCGCGGCGGAGCCAGCCGGGCAGGTCCGAGGCGGACATGCCGTTGCCGCCGTGGAACAGCTTCACCGCCACGTCGCGGTGCAGGCGCAGGTCGCGGCCGGACCAGACCTCGCCCATGCCGCCGACGCCCAGCCGGTCCTGGAGGCGGTAGCGGTCGGCGATCAGCTCGCCGCCGGTGTGTTCGCGCGAGCCGGAGCGGGACGGACGGGAGGTGCGGGACGGCGTCCCGGACCTCTTGTCGCCCACTCGGCGCGCGTCATTGTCGGCTCCGGGCATGACGACCCCCCTCTTACGTCCCCCTGGCCTGCGCCTCCCATTTTGGCGCGGATGGCGGCACGGCGTCGGGGAATCCCGGCAATGCGCGGCACGAACAGGGAGAACCCGCGCACGCCGACCCTTACCGGCGGCGCGCGCGGTGCCCTGCTGTGGGGTGGCTAGTCGATCCGGACGGTGCCGCCCGCGCACTTGAAGTGCACCGCGACCACGCCCGGGTCCTCGGCGTCGACCCAGTCGACGGCCACTTCCTCCAGCGGGTCGTGCTGCTCCGAGCCGCCGATCCAGGTCAGGACCTGCGCGCGGTCGCCGCTGATCTCCAGCCGCTCGAAGGCCGGCGTGGTGCCGGCGCCGGCGCCGGGGCGCTGGTCGGCGGCCACCTCCCAGGCCAGGAAGTAGGGCAGCTGCGGGTCGGCCATCAGGTCCAGCACGCCGATCTGCTTCCAGCGCAGGTCGAAGCCGTCGGGACGGACCCGGTGGCCCTCGGCGGCCGGGCGGCCCAGGCGCTGCTCCCAACCGGTGATGTCGTCGACGCCGACCACCCAGCCGAGCCAGCCGCCGCCGTCCTCGGCGCGGGCCTTGACGGCCTTGCCGAACGGCGCGGAGTCGGTCGCGGGGTGGTCCAGCGGCGCCACCACCTCGACGTAGGAGCCGCCGGCCAGGGGCAGCACGAAGTTGCGGGTACCGAAGCGCGGGTGGACTCCGCCGTCGCGGAAGGTCGAACCGAGCAACGTTCCGAGCCGGTTCACCGTGGAGCCGAGCTCGGAGTTGGACACAGCGTAGGAAACGTGATCGAGACGCACGGTTCATACTCTGCCCTGAGGATGCCTCCGTAACCCAATCGGGGCCGACTGAGTGCCCCTTACATCACCTTTCGTCACCCTCGGCGACCGGGCTGTGACCTGCGGCGATATCCGACAGTCGGATGGTCCCGCCACCGGATGGTCCGACTGCCCGACCCTCCTGCAGCCTTGCGACGCCGCCACCGCCCGAGCCTCGCGCGGGACCGCTCGACCGTCCGAACCGCCCTACTTCCGCTTCCACACCGCCTCGCGCTTCTCGGCGAACGCCCGCGGCCCCTCCTTGGCGTCCTCGGTGGCGAACACCGGCCACCCGATCTCGAACTCCTTCGCCAGGCCCTCGGCCTCGGTCAGCCCCGCGGCCGCCCGCACCGACCGCTTCACCGCCTCCACCGACAGCGGCGCGGCCACGTTGATCAGCGCGGCGATCTCCAGCGCCTTACCCAGCGCCTCCCCGTCCTGGACCACGTGCCCGACCAGCCCGATGTCGCGCGCCTCGGCGGCGGTGTAAGGGCGTCCGGTCAGCAGCATCTCCATGGCGTGCGTATACGGCACCTGGCGCGGCAGCCGCACCGTCGACCCGGCGACCGGGAACAGCCCGCGCCGCACCTCGAACAGCCCGAACGTGGCCGAGGCCGCCGCCACCCGGATGTCGCAGGCCTGGATCAGCTCGGTCCCGCCGGCCACCGCGTACCCCTCGACCGCGCCGATCAGCGGCTTGCGCGGGCTGTAGTGCCGCAGCAGCGCCTTCCAGTGCAGGTCGGGATCGGCCTTGAGGCGGTCGGCGTAGGGCGAGCCCTGCGACATGTTCATGGCCTTGAGGTCCATCCCGGCGCAGAACGCGCCGCCGGCGCCGGTCAGCACGATGGACCGCACGTCGTCGTCGGCGTCCGCCTCCACCCACGCGTCGGCCATGCCGACCAGCATCGGCAGCGACAGCGCGTTCTTGGCCTCGGGCCGGTTCATCGTGACGATCATCGTGTGGCCGTCGCGCTCGACGGTGCAGTGCTCGGTGCCGCCCATGGTGGTCTTTCAGTCCCCTCGTCGTGTCCCGGGCGCCGCGTCCGGCGCGAAAACGAGAACACGTTCCTATAACCGCCGCAATAGAGCAATAGACATGAGGGAAAGATCGGCGCGCATCAGGGTCCACGGGGCCTGCGATCTGCGACAGTGGACCCCATGGGTGTTGGTGAGCACGACAAGGCGTTCACCGGCTCGATCGCGCAGGTGTACCAGCGATACCTGGTGCCGATGATCTTCGAGCCGTATGCCGCCGATCTGGCGGAGCGGGTCGCCGCGCACGGGCCCACGCGAGTCCTGGAGATCGCGGCGGGCACGGGGGTCGCGACGCGCAGGCTGGCTTCGGCGTTGCCGGACAGCGTGCCGATCGTCGCGACCGACCTGAATCCGGCGATGCTGACCCAGGCCGCCGAGGCCGGGACGCCACGTCCGGTGCAGTGGCGCCAGGCCGACGCCACCGACCTGCCGTTCGGCGACGCGGAGTTCGACGCGGTGGTGTGTCAGTTCGGGATGATGTTCCCGCCGGACAAGGCGAAGGCCTACTCCGAGGCGCGGCGCGTGCTGAAGCCCGGGGGCGTGTTCACGTTCAGCGTCTGGGACCGCATCGAGGACAACGAGTTCGCGGACGTCGTCACCACGGCGCTGGAAGCGCTGTTCCCGGACAATCCGCCGAGGTTCCTGGCCCGCACGCCGCACGGCTACCACGACCTCGACGTCATCCGCCGCGACCTGGCCGCCGGCGGGTTCACCGCCGAGGCGCAGGTCAGTACCGTCACCGAGCGGAGCCGGGCGCAGTCGGCGCGGGCGGTGGCGATCGCGCTGTGTCAGGGGTCGCCGTTGCGGAACGAGGTCGAGTCGAGGCTCGAGGACGCCACCGACCTGGCCGAGGAGGCCGTCGGGCGGCGGTTCGGGACGGGTGCGGTGGACGGCAAGATGCAGGCGCATGTGATCACCGTGGCGCGGTGATGGTGACCGTGACGCGGGGACGGTGATGGCTGCGCGGTGACGGTGCACGGGCTGCCCGTGAACACGCCGTGCCGCTGTCAGCCGCTGCCCGCCGCGAGCAGCAGGATCCCGGCGATCGTGCCCGCCGCGCCGACGGTCTGCACCGGGTGCGCACGCTGGCGCAGCACCGCGACCGCCAGCAGCACCGTCACCGCCGGATAGCTGCCGGCCAGCACGGACACCACGCTGAGGTGCCCGGCGGCCGACGCCCCCGCATAGCTGATCTCCGCCAGGGCGTCGGTGACGCCGACCGCGAGCACCGCCGCCCACAGCAGGCGGGCGGCGGGGGCAGGCGGCGAGGCGGCGGACGGAACCCGCCGCGACCGGACCGTCGCCCACGTCAGGGCGGCGAGCGCCGTGATCGTCGCGCTGATCCGGACCGCCTCGATGGTGCCGGGCGCACCGGCGGTGCTCGCCAGGCCGATCAGGGTGAAGTACAGGCCGGTGGCGGCGCCCGCGCCGAGGGCCAGCAGGATGATCAGCGTTCCGCCTTCGCCGCCGCGATCACCGGGTTCGATGCTGGTCGCGATGACCCCGGCGAAGGCCAGGGCGATGCCCGCGACGTTGACCGCGCGCACCGGGTCGCCGTGCACGAAGCCGACCACGACCGGGATCGCGGCGCCGGTGGCGGCCAGCGGCGCGACGATGATCGCGGCGCCGCGTGCCAGGGCCACGTACAGCAGGCCCAGCGCGAGGATCGCCGCCACCCCGGCCGCGAGCGCCTCCAGCAGGTGCCGGCCGTGCGGCAGCGCGTCGCCGTGGGCCAGGACGAAAGCGGTGATCAGGAGCAGGCCCGCGGCTTGTGAGAACACCAGCACGCGGGTGACCGGCAGCGAACCGGTGGCGGTGCCGCCGAGGAAGTCGGATACGCCCCAGGACAGCGATGCCGCGATCGCCAGCAGGACACTCGTCACGCGCGACTCCGAGCCGACCGGCGCAAGTGGCTGTCCGGGCCCGGGCAGCGCAGCCCCTCGGACGGCACCGCAGCGATCGCCGGCAGGAGCCTCGTCACGCGCGACCCCGCACCGTCCGCCGCAGATAGCCGTCCAAGCGGCGCAGCCCTTCGGGCAACGACGCGCGGCCCAGGCCGAAGCGGACGCGGCCGTCGTCGCAGTCGAACACGCTGCCGGGCAGCAGCAGCACGCTCTCGCTGCGGGCGAGATCGTCCACGAACTCCTCGACCGGCGTGGCCAGGAGCAGGCGCGGGAAGCCGACGGTTCCGGCGCGCGGCCGCACCCAGTGGAAGACGTCGGCCCACTCGGCGAAGAACTCGTCGACCCGTTCCAGGTTGGCGTCGATGATCCGGCGGCACCGGCCGACCACCTGCTCGCGGGCCCGCAAGGCGATCAGCGCCAAGATTTCCGACGGCGCGGAGGCGCACACCGACGTGTAGTCCTTGATCGCACGCAGCGTGCGCAGCAGTTCCTCATCGCGCGAGGCGAGCCAGCCGATGCGCAGCCCGGCCAGGCCGTAGGCCTTCGACATCACGCCCACGCTGATCGCGCGCGGATCGAGATCGCAGGCCGCCGGGAGGGTCGTCCCCGGTTCGTACTCCAGGTACCGGTAGACCTCGTCGGAGACCACGGTGATCCCGGCCTCGGTGCCGATCCCCACCAGCTCCTCGAATTCCGCGCGGCTGGGCAGCGCGCCGGTGGGGTTGTGCGGGAAGTTCAGGAACAGGGCGCGGGTGGTGGGTCGCAGGGCTTTGCGGACGGCGTCGGGGTCCAGGCGCCAGCCGGCGTCCGGGTCGAGCGGGACCGCCGTCACCTCGGCCCCGGTCGCCGCCGCCACGCGGTGCAGCGCCTCGAACGCGGGCCAGCCGACGACCGCGTGCGTGCCCGGTCCGAGCAGGGCGTTCGCGACCAGGAACAACGCCTCGGCCGCTCCCCCGCCGCAGACGGTGACGTCAGCAGGGTTCAGGGCGGTGTACTGCTGGGCGATCTCCTCGCGCAGCGCGGGCAGGCCGGTGGTCTCGGTGTAGCCGAGAGTCAGGCCCTCCCACAGGCCGCGCGTCTCGTCGTCGGCGAGCGCCAGCAGGTCAGGCATCGGGTAACCGTCGACGTCCGAGGCGCAGAGCAGGTGCTCGACGGAGAACTCCCAGCGGGCGAAGAAGCGCTCGAGTTTGCAGTTGTCGGGGATCACTGTGCGCTCTCCGAATCCGCCTTCTCCAGGTCCCGTCCCAGGCGTTCGACCTCGGCGACGAGCAGGTCGAAGTCGGTGCTGAGGGTGCGGTGGTTCGTGTTGGAGACGCGGATCGCGAAGCGGCCTTCGAGCACGGTGTGGGAGGGCACAGCGACGCCGCTTTCTTGCAGCCGGGCCAGCAGTTCCTGGTTCAGGGGGTTCAGACGCGGGTCGTCTGGTTCGAGTCCGCCTCGGTACCGCAGGCAGACGACGTTGAGCGACACCGGCGCGAGGAGTTCGAGCTCCGAGGACTCTTCCACCAGCCGCCCCAGGTAGGCGGCCTGTTCCACGTTCTGTTCGATCAGGACGCGGAAGCGGTCCAGGCCGTGTTCCTTGATACCCATCCACAGCTTCAATGCGCGGAAGCCACGCGACAGCTGGGGTCCGTACTCGGTGAACTGTTGCGAGCGGGCCGCCGCGAGGCCGCGCGTGGCCGGTGCCATATAAGCGGCCTCATACCGGAACGCCTCGCGATGCTCGGCGTCGGAACGCACCAGCGCGCATCCGGCCTCGTACGGGAAGTACATCCACTTGTGCAGGTCGAACGCGATCGAGTCGGCGCGCTCCAGCCCGGCCACCAGCGGCCGCAGCCCCGGGGACAGGGCGGCGCAGGCCCCGAAGGCGCCGTCCACGTGGAACCACAGGTCCTCGCGCGCGGCCAGGTCCGCGAGCGCGGGCAGGTCGTCTATCGCGCCGGTGTTGACGGTGCCGGCGTTGCCGACCACGCACAGCGGCCGGCGCCCGGCGGCGCGGTCGGCGGCGATCGCGGCTTCGAGCGCCGCGAGGTCGATGCGGTAGCCGGCGTCGACGGGCACTTTGCGCAGGCCGTCGGTGCCCAGGCCGAGCAGCTGCACGGCCTTCTGCAACGACGAGTGACCTTCCGTCGAGGCATACACGGTCATAGGCGCGAAACCGGCGAGGCCGCGATGCTTGACATCGACTGAGTCCGCCAGGTGCGCCGCATCGCGGGCGACGGTGTTGCGGGCCACCGCGAGCCCGACGAAGTTCGCCATCGAACACCCGCTGACCAGCAGGCCGCTGGCCTGCGAGCGGTAGCCGAGCATGGTCTTGCACCACTCGATCACCTGCGCCTCGACGTGGGTCCCGGCGTCGTCGAACCCGTCGACGCTGGAGTCGATCGCCCCGGCCAGCAGTTCGGCGAGCATGGCGATCGGGATGCCCTGGCCGCAGACCCAGCCCCAGAAGCGGGGGTGCGCGTTGCCGGTCACGTAGGGCAGGACCGTTTCGAGGAAGTCCTCATACACCCGCCCCGGCGCCGTCGGTCCGGACGGCGCCGGTTCCTGGAAGCGGGCGCGCACCTCGTCGGGCATCGGCTGCCAGACCGGCCGGTCGCGCAGGTTTTGGAGATAGGCGAACATGTCGTCGACCATGCGGTGCCCCAACGCCCGCATCTCATCCCATGACTCCGGATCGAGGGTCTGCTCGCCCACGTCCTGGTCTCCCCTCAATATCTACGTCATCTACGTCGTGTCCACGCCGTGCCTCTAGTGATGCGCGAGTGCTCCGGCAGCCGGGGTCAACGCGTCATGCAGGTGTCGTCGAGGTCGACGTAACGCAGTTCGCCGGAGACGACCTTGCGGTAGAAGGCGGGGTAGGAGCGGTCCACGGTGCCCACGCGGTCGGCGATCAGCGCGTGCAGCCGGGGCACCTGCGCCATCGGCACGCCCTGGTGGAAGTGGTGCGCGGTGTGCAGGTCGTTGCCGTTGGTGAACCAGCTGCCGAGCCGGGTGGCACGGACGGTACGGGTGTTGGTGAGCACGTTGGGGTCGGTCTGGGTGTTCAGGCCGAAGTGCTCCGGCAGCTCGATCAGGAAGTGCGTGGGCTCGGCGACCAGCAGCGTCGGCAGGACCCAGACCAGCAGGAGCAGGTAGGTGTGCAGGAGCACCGAGGCCGCCACGGCGCCGGCGAGGACGACCGCGAAGGCGACGTACTCCTGCCGGATCTTGCGGGCCGCGACGGTCTTGGTGACGCGCGGGTTCAGCCGGCCGGTGACGCTGCGGCCCAGGTCCTTGCCGACGTCGAGGTATCTGCCGAGGTGGAGGCAACCGCGCAGGAAGCCCAGGGGCTTGTCGAGGTCGTGGAACCGGTAGTTGAAGAACTCGTGGTTCTGGGCGGTGCCGAGGTAGGCGTGGTGACGCAGGTGCTCGTATTTGTAGTGCCAGTACGAGCTGAGCATCGGCACGCCGCACAGGAAGCCGACGGCGCGGTTGAGCCAGCGACGGCGGTAGGCGTGTTCGTGCAGGCACTCGTGCTGGAGCTCCACGAGGTGCGCGTACAGCAGCCCCAGCAGCACGACCGCCACCACGGTCAGCGGCCATCGGTGCAGCTCGGCGACCACGAACCAGAGTCCGGTGATGGCGGCGGCGGCGAACAGGAACTTGGCGGTGAAGCGGCCGGGCCGTTTGGCGAACAGCTCCGGGGGCAGGTCGCGGCGGGCGTCCACGCCGCGGACCGGGGCGAGCAGCACGTCGGTCGAGCCGTCGAAGCTCAGGCCGGTCTCGGGGTCGGACAGGGGCGCCGATCGGGTAGCGCTCACGGGTATCACTCCATCCCTGGTCAGGGCCCAGATCACAGAACCCTGATACAGGCGCAGTATTGAGCCGCGGGCGAGGGTGGTCAAGAGCAGATCCGGCCATACCGTCGATGATCCGGACATGCGGTCCCGGAACCAGTGAAGACAATGGAAATCGATGTCATTGCCAGCTTTGCCGGATGAACCGAACGTGCGATGTAATGCCACCAGGTGCCAGGCGCCAGGCGGGCGAAGGACCGGACGGAGGCTGCGGCGTGCGCGACCAGGGGCAGGCGGGGCGGCGGGGCGCCGGTGGCGACGCCGGCCGGGCCGGTCACGCCGATCACGGTGATCATGCCGAGCATGCCGATCACTCCGGGCATGATCACGGCGGCCCGGGGCACGGGGAGCGCGTGCGGCACGGCGAGCAGGGCGAACACGACGAGCGCGGCGCGGCCCAGGGCGGTCACGGCGCTCGCGGCGATCACGCCGGCCGTGATGGTCACAGCGGCCCCGGCGCTCACACCGATCAAAACGAACACAGCGGCCCTGATGGTCGCGGTCGCGGCGCTCGCTCCGGCCACGGCGATCACTCCAGCCACGGCAACCACGCCGGCCACTCCCACGGCGTCGCCGCCGACGCCGACCGCCGCTGGCTGTTGA
>JABFXP010000195.1 GCA_013361685.1 Catenulispora sp. | reverse complement strand
CAAGACCGAAGACCCAAGGCCGATGCGCCTCGGCGATCCCGCCGCTATCCGATCTCCACCGGCCGGCGGAACGCGCCGTACCACTCCAGCAGCGCGATCTCCCTGGCCACGGTCTCGTCCTGTTCCGGCGCCCCGGTCAGCACCTGGTTGGCCAGAGCCTGGAATCCGCCCCAGACGAACACCCGCGCCGCGGTGGCCGCGTCCATGTCCGGCGCGGTGCGCCCGGCCTGCTGCTCCCCGCGCAGCCATAGGTCGCCCTGGTCGATGAAGCGCTGGAGTTTGCCGTTCCAGACCTCGCGCGCGACGGGATCGTAGGCGGTCACCTCCAGCACCGCCGCCAGCAGATGGCGCCGCTGACGGTAGTACGCCACGTCGCGCACCATCGCCTCGATGAAGCCCTCCCGGCCCTCGACCGGAGGCGCGGCGGCGATCAGGTCGAAGGCGCCGTCCGCGAGGTTCTCGATCAACCGGAGCAGCAGCGCCGTCTTGTCGCGGAAGTGCAGATAGAAGGTCGATCGGGCGACCCCGGCCTCTGCCGCCAAGCGCTGCATGCTCAGCTCGGTGAAGCTCGCGCCGTCGGCGAGCAGCCGCTCGGTCGTGCTGAGGATCTTGGCGTCGATGGCCGAGCGGCGCTTCGCGCCGGCCGCGAGACGTCGCGTGACAGAGGGCATGCGGGAATTCTACGCCGGGGGAGTACGCTGTTTCGGACACACTGTCCGAGTGAGTGTCCGATTCAGGGTCGGGCACGGTTCTCGGCGCCGCAGACCTGCCGGTAGGAGAGATCTCGCCCATGACGACCACCTTCGTCCTCGTCCCCGGTGCCTGGCACCGGCCCTCGACCTTCGACCTGCTGCGCGCCGAGCTCCAGCGGCTCGCCCGGCCCAGCGTCGCGGTGAAGCTGCCCACCACCGGCCCGGACCCGCGCGGCGGCCTGGCCGAGGACGCCGCGGCCGTGCGCGCGGCGATCGAGGCGGTGGACGGCCCCGTCGTCGTGCTGGCGCACTCCTACGGCGGCATCCCCGCCACCCAGGGCGCCGCCGGGCTGCCGAACGTCGAGCACCTGATCTACCTCGCGGCGTACGTCCCGGACGTCGGCGAGTCCATGTTCACCATCCACGGGATTCCCGACCCCGACGACACAGCCACCGACGGCCTGTTCCCCATCGGCGACGACCCGCGCGCCCAGCTCTACGCCGACGTCCCGGGGCCCCTCGCCGAGCAGGCGATCGCCGACCTCGTCGAGCAGCGCGTCCAGCCGTGGGTCGACCGGGCCAGCGCGGCGGCGTGGCACACGATCCCGTCCACCTACATCGTCACCGGTCAGGACGCCTCGCTGCCGGTGGCCCTCCAGGAGCAGATGTCAGCCCACGCAAAGCAGGTGCGCCGCATCGAGACCAGCCATTCACCGTTCCTTTCCCGCCCGGCCGAACTCGCCGCCGTGCTGGATGAGATCGTCGGTCGCTGAGCAATTCGGGCGGTGCCGACGACGTGCGCTGTTCGTAGGATGGGGACGAAGCTCCTCCGCCAGGGGGACCCGCACCAGGGGACACACCGGTGGACGACTACCGCCTCTCGCAGGCCGCGACGGACCAGCTGTTCGGGCGCGACCGGGAGTGCGAGGAACTGGACCGTCTCGTGCGAGAGGTCCGCGACGGCCGCAGCCGGGTGCTCGTGCTCCGCGGAGAGTCCGGCATCGGCAAGTCGGCGCTGCTCGAATACCTGGCCGCGCGGGCGACCGGGATGCAGACCGTGCGCGTGGCCGGCGTCGAGGCCGAGTCGGACTTCGCCTACTCGGCGCTGCAAAGTCTGTGCGCGCCGCTGCTGTCGCACATCGACGTCCTGCCACCGGTGCAGCAGGAAGCGCTGCGTGTCGCGTTCGGCTTGAGCGCGGGCCGGCCCCCGGAGATGCTCGTGGTCGGGCTCGCAGTCCTCGGCTTGTTCTCCGAGGCGGCGTCCAAGTCTCCGCTGCTCGCCCTGGTCGACGACGCGCAGTGGCTGGACCTGATGTCCCTGAAGATCCTCACCTTCGTCGGACGCCGCCTGGACGCCGAGTCGGTGGCCCTGGTCTTCGCCGAACGGATCACCGAGGACGACGAGGCGGTCACCGGGCTGCCCGAGCTCCGGGTCCAGGGCCTGCCGGACGAGGACGCCCGGGCCCTGCTCGACCTGGCGTTGCCGGGCCCGGTCGACGAGCGGGTGCGGGACCAGATCGTCGCCGAGACCGGAGGCAACCCGCTCGCTCTGCTCGAACTGCCCCACGGGCTGTCCCCGGCGGAGCTGGCGTTCGGCTTCGGCAGGCCCGGCAGCGCCCCGCTGGCGACCCGGATGGAAGAGGAGTTCGGCCGGCGCGTCGAGGCACTGCCCGCCGACACGCGCACCCTCCTGCTGATGGCCGCCGTCGAGCCGGTCGGCGACGGGTTGCTGCTGGGGCACGCTCAACGGCTGCTCGGCATCGAGCCCGACGCCGCCGCGCCGGCCGAGGCGGCAGGCCTGCTCAAGCTGGGGACTCCCGTGCGGTTCCGGCACCCGCTGGTGCGCTCGGCGGTGTGGCGCGGTGCCGACGCCGCCACGTTGCGCGCCGTGCACGGCGCGCTCGCCGAGGCCACCGACGCCGAGCGCGACCCC
>JABFXP010000225.1 GCA_013361685.1 Catenulispora sp. | reverse complement strand
GCCCGCGTCCGCCGCCGGCGCCACCGGCGGAGCCGGCGCGAGCCTGCCCTACGCCGAGGTCGAGGCGGCCGCCGCCGCGACCACCGGCACCCTGATCGGCCCCAGCTACACGCAGGGCCAACTCGCCGACGAGGCCTCGTACCGCAAGGCGGTGACGCTGGCGGGCAACGGCTCCGGCCAGAGCATCACGTTCACCACGCCGGTCGCGACCAACTCGATCAACCTGCGCTACAGCATCCCGGACCGGTCCGACGGCTCGGTCTACACCGCTCCGCTCTCGCTCTACGTCAACGGGGTCAAGCAGCCGGATCTGACGCTGACCAACGCCTACAGCTGGTTCTACGGCAGCTACCCGTTCACCAACTCGCCCGGCAGCGGCAACCCGCACCACTTCTACGACGAGGTCCACCGCCTGTTCGGCACCACGTATCCGGCGGGGACCACCTTCAAGCTCCAGGCCGACTCCGGCGACACCGCCTCCTCCTACACGCTCAACCTGGCCGACTTCGAGAACGTCGGCGCCGCGCTGACCCAGCCGGCCGGCTCGGTGTCGGTGACGAGCAAGGGCGCCGACCCCACCGGCGCCGGGGACGCCACGGCGGCGTTCAACGCCGCGATAGCCGCGGCCGGCTCCGGCGGCACGGTGTGGATCCCGCCGGGCACCTACACCGTGCCGGGCCACATCGCGGTGAACAACGTGACCATCGCCGGCGCGGGCATGTGGTACTCCACGGTCACCGGCGCCGCGCCCGGGTTCTACGGCGACTCCGCGCCGAATCCGAGCACGAACGTCCACCTGCACGACTTCGCGATCTTCGGCAACGTCCAGGACCGTGACGACGGCGCGCAGGTCAACGGCATCGGCGGGGCGCTGAGCAACTCCTCGGTGGCCAACCTGTGGATCGAGCACATGAAGGTCGGCGCCTGGATGGACGGCCCGATGACCGGGCTGACCTTCTCCGGGATGCGGATCCGCGACACCACCGCCGACGGCATCAACTTCCACGGCGGCGTCACCAACTCCACCGTGACGAACAGCGACATCCGCAACACCGGCGACGACGGCATCGCGACCTGGGCGGACTCCAGCCTCGGCGCCGACGCCAACGACACGATCTCGAACAACACCGTGCAGTTGCAGCAGCTGGCGAACGGCATCGCGATCTACGGCGGGCATGACAACACCGTCAGCGGGAACCTGGTCGTGGACACCGGGCTGACGCAGGGCGGCGGCATCCACGTCGGGCAGCGGTTCACCTCCACGCCGGTCGGCACCACGACGATCTCGAACAACACCCTGATCCGCGACGGCAGCCTGGACCCGAACTGGCAGTTCGGCGTCGGCGCGCTGTGGTTCGACGGGAGTCAGGGCTCGATCACCGGGCCGATCAACGTCAGCAACGCCCTGATCGAGCAGAGCCCGTATGAGGCCGTGCAGTGGGTCGAGGGCACCATCAGCGGCGTCAACCTGAACAACGTGACGATCGCCGGCGCCGGCACCTTCGCCCTGCAGGAGCAGACCGGCGGCGCCGCCTCCTTCCAGAACGTCACCGCCACCGGCGTCGGCCAGAGCGCCGCGCCGAGCTACAACTGCGAGGGCAACGCCTTCGCGGTCACCGACAAGGGCGGCAACTCCGGCCTGAACCCGAGCCAGTGCAACGGCTGGCCCGCACCGGTCTTCCCGCCCTACCCGGTCACCGGTGTCACCGCGAGCCCGAGCGCGCTGAGCTTCGGCGCGGTCGCCACCGGCAACACCAGCCCGGCGCAGACCGTGACCGTGAGCAACCCGACCGGCTCGGCGGCCTCGGTGTCGTCGATCGGCACCAGCGGCGACTTCGCCCAAAGCAACACCTGCGGCAGCTCCATCCCGGCCAACGGCTCCTGCACGGTCAGCGTGACGTTCACGCCGACCGCCGCCGGCACCCGCAGCGGCACGCTGACGGTGACCGCCGGCGGGGTCACCGACACCGTCGCGCTGTCCGGGACCGGCACCGCGCCCGGACCGGTGCTCGGCGCGAACCCGGGCAGCCTGACCTTCGCCCGGACCGTCGTCGGCTCCTCGGCGCCGACCCAGGCTGTGACCATCACCAACACCGGCACCAGCACGGCCAGCGTCTCAGGGGTCTCCGTCACCGGCGACTTCAGCCAGACCAACACCTGCTCGTCCATCCCGGTCAACGGCTCCTGCACGGTCAACGTGACCTTCACCCCGACGGCCGCCGGGACCCGCTCCGGGACGCTCACCGTCACCAGCACCGCGAACAACAGCCCGACCGCGGTCGCGCTGAGCGGCTCGGCCGTGGACGGCTCGACGAACCTCGCCGCCGGGCAGCCGGCGTCGGCGAGCACGTCCAACGGCCAGTACACGCCGGCCAACCTGACCGACGCCGACGCCTCGACCTACTGGGAGAGCGCCAACGGCGCGTTCCCGCAGTGGGCGCAGGTCGACCTCGGCCAGAGCTGGACCGTCGGCAAGGCGGTGCTGAAGCTGCCGCCGAGCACGGCGTGGAGCGCCCGCACCGAGACCCTGTCGGTGCAGGGTTCGACCGACGGCACGAACTTCTCCACCCTCGTCGGCTCGGCCGGCTACACCTTCGACCCGACCGCGAACAACAACACCGTGACGATCCCGCTCCCGGCGTCGGCGGCGCGGTACGTGCGCGCGACCATCACGGCCAACACCGGATGGTCGGCCGGGCAGCTGTCGGACTTCGAAGTCTTCCCGTCCTCCGGCGGCGGCACCGGCCCGGCGGTCTCGGCGACGCCGAGCAGCGTGACGTTCGGCAACCAGACCCTGGGCAGCACCAGCTCCGCGCAGACCGTCACCGTCCGGAACACCGGGGGCGCCGCGGCCACCGGGGTGTCGGTCTCGACCAGCGGCGACTACGCGCAGACCAACACCTGCGGCACGTCGATCGCGGCGGGTGCCTCGTGCACGGTCAGCGTGACCTTCACCCCGACCGCCGCCGGGACCCGCAGCGGCACGCTGAGCATCGCCAGCAACGCGGCCGGCAGCCCGGCGACGGTGGCGCTGTCCGGCACCGGGGTGTCCTCGACCACGAACCTGGCGCTGAACCAGCCGACCAGCAGCAGCGGCTACACCCAGACCTACGGTCCGGGCAACGCCGTGGACGGCAACACCAGCAGCTACTGGGAGAGCACGGACAACGCGTTCCCGCAGTGGATCCAGGTGGATCTGGGCTCGGCGAAGAGCATCAGCAAGATCGTGCTCGACCTGCCGCCGTCGTCTTCGTGGGGAGCGCGCACGCAGACGCTGTCAGTGCTCGGCTCCACGGACGGCAGCACCTTCTCGACCGTCGTCGGCTCCGCGAACTACACGTTCGACCCGGCGACCGGGAACACCGCGACGATCTCGTTCCCGTCGGCGAGCACCCGGTATGTGCGGCTCAGCTTCACCGCGAACACCGGATGGCCCGCAGGCCAGCTCTCTGAGTTGCAGATCTTCCAGTAGGAGGGACGCAGGGTGCTGAAACGGGTGGGAGGGTCCTTCGGGGCTCTCCCACCCACTGCTGTCCCGGCACGTTCCTAGGACGGGTAGACGACGCCGATCTGCGCGCGGACCTCGTCCATCGTCCGCATCACCCCGAGCGTCTCCGCCCACGGCGCCAGCGGGCTCTGCACGAGCCCTTCCCGCAGACACCGCTGCGCCTCGATGGCCTCGTGCACCATGCCCTTGGCGAGGAACGGCTCCTCCACCCGCTCGACGAGGTCGTCGTGCCGGAAGACGTCGAAGCCGGAAGGGGAGGTGAAGTGCCGCCCGAACTCGATCCGGCCCTCCGTCCCGGCCACGGTCGCGCTCCACGTCCCGTCCGCCGAGATCGAGCAGGTCAGCGCCGCGACGCCGCCCCCGGGATGGACGAGCGTGAGCGCCGTGGTGTCGTCGACGCCTTCAGGGGTGAGCGTCGCGACGGCCTGGACGGTGCTCGGCGCGCCGAAGACCAGCCGGGCGATCGCCAGCGGGTACACGCCGAGGTCCAGCAGCGCGCCGCCGCCGAGCTCGGGATTGCGGATCCGGTGCTCCGGGCCGGTCCGGAACGCGGTGGAGAAGTCGGCGGTCACCAGCCGCGGCTCGCCGATGACGCCCGCGCGCACCATCTCGACCATGCGCAGGATGGCCGGGACGGTGCGGGTCCACATGGCCTCCATGAAGAAGACACCCGCGGCCTCGGCCCGGCGGACCAGGTCCTCGGCCTGCGCGGCGTCCAGCGTCAGCGGCTTCTCGCACAGCACCGCCTTGCCCGCCTCGAGGCACAGCGCGGCCGCCGCGTGGTGGGCGGAGTGCGGGGTGGCGACGTAGACGATGTCGACGTCGGGGTCCGCGGCGAGCTCGGCCCAGGAGCCATGAGCGCGGGGTATGCCGTGGCGGTCGGCGAAGGCCTGCGCGGCGGCCTGGGAGCGGGAGCCGACGGCCACCACCTCGGCGTCGTCGAGGGTGAGCAGGTCCTCGGTGAAGGTGGCGGCGATGGCGCCGGTCGCGAGGATGCCCCAGCGGACGGGTTCTTGAGCCACAGGTTCAGCCTCGTTCGGGAGTTCGATGACGGTGGTGCAGCGAGGATACCGGTGGCGGATCACGCACGGCGGAGGCGTCCAGGGCGGTGGGAGGCGGGCCCGCAACGGTCCCGCCCCCGGCCCGGCCCGCGGCGCTCAAGAAGTGTGGCGCAGCAAAGCGTCCACGACCGTCGGCCACGTCACGCGCGGCAGACCCAGCCCGACGCCGGGCAGCGTGAGCAGCGTGGCGTTCGGGATCTCCGCGGCCAGCGCGACCCCGTTCCCGTGCGGGAAGAACGGATCCTCCTCGCCGTGGATCACCAGCGTCGGCGCGCTGAGGCCGCCGAGCCGCTCGCGCCACCGCGGCCGGCAGTCGATGGCCGCGAACATGGTGCCGACATGGCTGGCCCGCTGCGCCGGCGCCGTGCGTCCGGCCCGGTCGAAGACCGCCCCGGCGGCCGCCCGCACGTCCGGCTCGTGGAACCCGCGCGATCCGGCCAGCAGCCGCGCGGAGCCGGTCATGTAGTCGACCACGCTGTCCCGGTCGGTCCAGTCCGGCTGCGGACGCCCGAACAGCTGCCCCATGACCTCCGCGACGTGGTCGGGCAGGTCCGGATCGACCGGTCCGGGCGCCACCGGACGGCTGGAGACCAGCGTCAGCGACGCGACCTGCCCGGGGTGGTCGAGCGCGAGCAGCTGCGCGACGAACCCGCCCACACCCATCCCGACCACGTGCGCCCGCCCGAGCCCCAGCGCCGTCAGCAGCTCCGAGGCGTCGGTCACCAGATCGCGCAGGTCATAGCCGGGCGCGTCCGGGTCGACGTACGTCGACCGCCCGGCGTCACGCAGGTCGTAGCGCACCACATACCGCCCGGCCAGCGCCGTACACAGCTCGTCCGGCCAGCTCAGCATGGTCACACCGATCAGCAGCACCGGCGGATCCGCCGGGTCGCCGAAGGTCTCCACACTCAACTCGACACCGTTGACCTTGATCTGCATTTCCTGCTCCTTCCGACTCATCCAGGTCAGACGAATCGGAAGGAGCAAACTCATCGCCGCCGGGCTCAGCCGTCGACGCCGCAGAGCTGGGCGACCTTGGAAGCGTCCTCCAGCGCCTGCGAGGTGTCCGGAGACTTCCCGGACTTCACATCGTTGATGATGCTCGTCAGGTCGTCGGCGACCTGGTTCATCGCGTCCTTCGCACCCGGCACCTTGGTCTTGTCCGCCGCCTGGTGGAGCTGGCGGATCGAGGTCTGCAGGCCGCTGTAGGCGGCTGCCTTGTCCGTGCTGTGCTGGAACTTCATCGCGTTCTGGATCGCCGACAGCGCCGTGGCACAGCCGGCGTCGGTACCGCCGCTGCCGCCGGACGAGCCGCCGGACGAGCCCCCGGAGGTGCTGTCGGAGGTGTCCCCGAACAGCCCGCCGGACGAGCCCCCCGAGGACCCCTTGCCGCCCGAGGAACCCCCGTTCGTGCCGACGGTGCCGGACGAGGAACACCCGGCGACGAGCAAGGCGCTTGCGGAAACAGCGATGAAGAACGGAACGCGGTGGCGCGTCGACATGATGAGACCCCCGGTGGCTGGAACCATCGCGTCCCACGATGGCCAGTGACTGACAGTGCCCGTATGAAAAGCGGTTTCGCTGATGCTTGTTCAGGAACCTAGGGGAAGCATCGTCCACGATGCAAGCAGGGAGGGGTCCCCATGGCGGGGCGAACTCAACGATCGGGCCGTCGAGCAAGTTCTGTGAAGCGGACGATGGCGTCGGCGATGATGTGGAACCGCGGGGATTGGAAGAAGTCGAAGTTGTGGTGCGTGGCCGGGAGCTCGGCATAGACGACCGGTTGTTCAGACACCGCCGCTAGCCGGTCGGCGAACGCCCGGGCCTCGCGGTGCAGGACCAACGTGTCCAGCGTGCCGTGCAGGATCAGGAACGGCGGGGCATCGGCACGGACACTGTCGTGCGGCGACGCCGGCGCCACGCCCGCGCCTCCGACCTGACCGTAGTAACCGTACAAGCCGATGACGCCACGAATCGCCGACCGTACTTCAGGATCCGCGGCATCGGACAGAGCAGCTGTCGCCGCCAGATGCGCGCCCGCGGAGCCGCCGGCGACGAACAACGTGTCCGGGTTGCCGCCGAACGACTGCACACTGGCGCGGATCCACGCCAGGGCAGCGCACACATCAGCAAGCTGATCCTCATAACGAACCCGGAGGAGTCGGTAGTCGATGCTGACACAAACCCAGCCCCGTGCCGCCAGCCGGTAGAGCAGCGGTCGCGCTCCGAACATCTTGTTGCCCATCACGAATCCGCCGCCGTGTACGTAGACCAACACCGGCGCGTCGATCACCGACCTGGGGCTGTGGCGGTTCCGGCGCTGGGAGACATACACGTCCAGCCGGTTTCCCCGCCGCGACGGACCATAGCGACGGTTGCGGATCCGCCGCACGTCCGGCCGCCAGGAGATGATCGGCAGCACGAAGCGCCACCAGGCCGCACGCGTGTATCGGGGCACGCCGTCGGGGCCGTAGGCGGCGCGGAACGCCTCCGTCAGGACCGGACGGACCGAGCGGGCGCGCGCCGCGATCCACCCGAGCAGCACCGCGTCGAGGGCGCTGAGTCCGGCGACCAGCCACCACGTGAACCCGGGCCGCGGGTCGGCGAGGGTGCCGATCGTGGCTGCGAACAGCCAGCACAGGCCCAGGAACGGCATCTCGTTGATCCACCAGCCCAGGGCGAACTGGATGTTGAACGGCGAGGAGCGGCGCGGCATCGGCGGGCGGAGTGCCATCAGCGTGAACAGCGCCAAGTTCAGGGTGCTGGTCAGGGCTCCGGTCATGAGGCGGTCGGCGAGCTGGTGGTGGCGGCGGTGGCGGTCGCGGCGTCGGCCTCGCCTGGGGTGCCGTCCCCGGCGGCCCCCGCAATCGGGCCGCCCAATCCGTGCAGCAGAGTACTGAGCACCAGATCCGGGGCGTCGAGCGGCGCGAGCTTTCCAGCCTCTATCGCTTCCGCGGCGGTGTAGACGAGCGAGTACATCGTCTGCAACAGCCACCAGTTCGTCGCAGACGCGGCGAGCAGCCCCCGGCTCCGTGCCCGATCCAGCACCGCGAGACAACGCCGTTCCACGTCGATGTAGCGCCGCGTCAGCTCCTCGTCCGCGTCGAGGGCAGGATTGCGCCACAGAAACGTGAGCTGCGGCCCGCTCTCGATCATCGCGGCGAGCAACTGCCGCAGCCCGGCCTCGGTCCCGGGCTCCTTCGCGACCCGCTCCACGGCCTGTTCCCAGATGTCCGTCACCCGCACTCCCACCGCCCGCACCAGTTCCTCCCTGGTCGCGTAGTGCTTGTGCAACGTGGTCCGGCTGATCCCGGCCGCCTCGGCCACCTCGGCGAGCGAAGCTCCGGGCTGCGCCACGAGCACCTCCGCCACCACGTCGAGCAGGGGCCGCTTCATCGGACGTCGCGATCGGCCGAGAGCACCGGACGGAACAGTCATGTTCAGAACTATACTTAGCTGCTCGACATCCAACAACAGAGTGCGTAGTTGAACGTGGCTGGCCAGGGCGCGCGAGGCTGTGCTAGGTTGCGGCACGAAATCAGAACTCTGATACACATCCTAGCAGGAGCGCGATCATGGGTGCCTCTAGCTGGTCTTACCGTGAGAAGTATCGGGGCGACATCGCCTCGACTCTGGAGGCACTGCGGTCCGAGGTCTTCGAGCAGAGTCCCTACCGCGCGGACGGCGACACGCTGGAGGACGTCTGGGGTGACGAAGAGTTCATGGGGACCATCGGCACCCACTCGATCCTGGACATCTACCGGCTGGTCGCACCGGAGACGCCGCGCGGATGCCTCTGTTACCACAACAACATGCGGCCCCTGACCGAGGACGAGTTGATGGCGGCGTTCGAGTGCCCCCGCCCGACGCTGGCCACGTTCCGCGAAGCCGAGGAAGCCGGCCGGCTGCCCCACGACGGCCGCTGGAACGGCTGCTGCGTCGTGATCTACAAGAACGGGCAGCCCGACGAGGTCGCGTTCTGGGGCATCTCGGGCGACTGACGCGACCTCGGCCTCGTTCCGTCATCGGCAACACTGCACCGTCGCGGTCTGCGGTAAGGCGCGTGGCGACTTCCTGACAAGTCCGGTACCCGCCACCGCGCCCGGCTGGTGTCCGCCAGTCATCGCAATACCCTGCCAAAGGGGCCCGTGGTGCGGGGACCGGCGGCCGCCGCATGGCCATCCCGGCTTCGGTGGAAAGCGCTCCGCGCCGTCCGGGATCACCCCAGCCGTGCGGCGTCCGTCCGGTTCCCGTAAGGGCTCCAGCTCTATGCGGGACTCACCGGGCCGTGACGGCACGGCCCCCCGACCGACAGGAGTGTCGAGATGACCAAGTCAGCGATCTCGCGGATCCGATGGCGTGGACGCGGGAAGCGGACGGCGGGGACGGCGGTGGCGGCGGCCTCCGTACTGCTCGCCGCCGCCATGACGGCGCCGACGGCACAGGCTCAGGCTCAGGCCAACGCCGCACCGACCGTGCCCGCCGCACACCACGCCGTATCGGCACCCGCACTCGCCCCGGCCGTCGCAGCCGCCAAAGTCCGCTCGCTCACCACGCAGCTCGGTGAGACGCAGACCGCCGGCGCCTACTACGACAAGGCGAGCGGCGCCCTGGTCGTCAACGTGCTGAACACGCACGCCGCCGACCAGGTCCGGCGCAGCGGAGCCCAGCCCCGCATGGTCCGGTACTCCATGAGCGTCCTGCGCTCCTCGGAGGCCGCGCTGAGCGCTCAGGCACGCATCCCCGGCACCGCCTGGTCCATCGATCCGCGCACCGACCAGGTCGTGGTCAGCGCCGACAGCACGGTCCACGGCGCGAAGCTGGCTCAGCTGCAACGCACCGTCGCCAGCCTCGGCGACACCGCCCGGCTGCACAGCACCACCGGCATCCTGCGCCCGCTGATCCTCGGCGGCGACGCCATCTGGGCCACCAGCGAACGCTGCTCCCTGGGCTTCAACGTGACGGTGAACGGCCAACCGTACTTCCTCACCGCCGGCCACTGCGGCGTCGCGGCCTCCAGCTGGTCGGACTCCCAGGACGGCTACGAGGTCGGCCAGGTGGTGGCGGCCACCTTCCCCGGCAACGACTACTCCCTGGTCCAGTACGACGACCCCAACGCCGACCACACCAGCGCTGTCGACCTGTACGACGGCGGCACCCAGCCGATCGACGGCGCCACCGACGCCACCGTCGGCATGCAGGTGCAGCGCAGCGGCAGCACCACCGGCGTCCAGGGCGGGACCGTCCAGGGCCTGGACGCCACCGTCAACTACGAGGAGGGCTCGGTCTACGGTCTCATCGACACCGACGTCTGCGCCGAACCCGGGGACAGCGGCGGCGCCCTGTTCGCCGACGACCAGGCGGTCGGCCTGACCTCCGGCGG
>JABFXP010000900.1 GCA_013361685.1 Catenulispora sp. | reverse complement strand
TTGGTTGAGAGCTGGCTCCTAGGAAGGGGAACGAGCATGGCGGCGATGAAGCCGCGGACGGGTGACGGCCCGCTTGAGGTGACCAAAGAGGGACGGGGCATCGTGATGCGGGTTCCGCTGGAAGGCGGCGGCCGGCTCGTGGTGGAGCTGTCGGCGGAGGAGGCCGCTGCCCTCGGTGAGGCGATCAAGGGCGTCGTCGGCTAGCCCGGACGACAGCGATCCCCTTCCCAGCCGTCCCATCAGTGGCGTCTGACCCCCGAACGGCCGGGGTCCGGCGTCGCCGCTGACGTGTTCCTCGTCACGCCCTCGCGATCACCGCGACCACCCGCCTAGGAGTCTGCCACCCGCCTCCCATCCCGCCCGCGCCCCATCGGCGAAGGGGGAAGGTTCCCCCGTTCGGCGTCCCTTCAGGGGCGCTTCACCGCGCACAGCAGCCCGTCTCCGGTGGGCAGCAGCGCCGGCAGCAGCCGGGAATCCTCGGCGACCTGGCGGTGCAGATACCGCAGCGCCGACGTGCGCGCGTCCCGGATCGACGGGTCGACCACCCGGTCCTGTCCGAGCGCCCCGTCGAAGGCCACCAGCCCGCCGGGCCGCAGCAGCCGCAGCGCCTCCTCGTAGCCGGCCAGGTGGTCGGTGCCCGGGCCGCCGCAGAACACCATGTCGTAACCGCCGTCGGCCAGGCGCGGCAGCACCGAGCCGGCGGCGCCGCCGATCACCCGGGTGCGGCTGGCCGCGAAGCCGGCGTCGGCGAACGCCCGGCGCGCGGCCTGCGAGCCCTGGGTGTCCTCGTCGACGGTGGTCAGCACGCCGGCCGGGTGCATCCCGCGCAGCAGGTATATCCCCGACACGCCGGCCCCGGTGCCGACGTCCACCACGGACCGGGCGCCCAGGGTGGCGGCCAGCAGCCGCAGCGCGGCGCCGGTGCCGGACTCGACCGGGACGATGCCCAGGCGGCGCGCCTCGCGGCGCGCGGAGGCCAGCACGTCGTCCTCGGCGACGTACCCCTCCGCATACGCCAGGCTGGCGTGCCGGTGACTGGGGATGACGGCCTCCGAGGTTTCGCGGTCCCGGAGCCGGGGATTCGGCCGGGATCTGGTCGGTTGGTTGCTACTGGGCATCAAGAGCGTAGCCACCTGTCCGCGCGCATACCACGTCGGACTGCTTCATAGGACACCGTGCCGCCGGGCGGCGCCGTACCGGGCGGCGGTGGCGGCGCTCGCGAGGGGCCGCCACGCCGGACGCCGAGGCCGTTTCCCCGGGCCGCCGGACCGCGTCGGGAAAGTGCCCGTGATCGCTGTAAGCGGACACTCGTCCTCGTGCGCCGCGCGGGAACTCCGAAGCCGTGACCGGCCGTTCCGTCTAGGACAGTGGCACCCGGTTCGAGGAGCCGGGAGATCTTAGTCCGATCTCAGGTTCCTTTCAGCCTTTAGCAGCGAGGCAGGCGTCTATGGTGATGAATGCGGTACTGGAAATAGGAGGTGGGGTCGTCGTGGCTGACGCCAACAGCGCCCGCAATCCTGGAGCCGTCCCGGTCAACACCATAGGGCCGCGGATCGATCTCGGGGAACTACGTCGTCGGCGCGCGGCCCGTAAGGCCGCCTTGGACAAGAACCGGCGCGGGGCCGCTGAGCCGCTTCCCGACACCGCCCTGTCCGAAGCCGCCCCGGTGGTGGCCGCGCCCGCCCAGCGGCTGGACGCCGAAGCGGTCGGCTGGGAGCCGCCGAGCTGGGACGAGATCGTCCGCACCCACTCCCAGCGGGTGTACCGGCTGGCCTACCGCCTGACCGGCAACCAGCACGATGCCGAGGACCTCACGCAGGAGGTCTTCATCCGGGTGTTCCGCTCGCTGTCCAGCTACCAGCCGGGCACCTTCGAGGGCTGGCTGCACCGCATCACCACGAACCTGTTCCTGGACATGGTGCGCCGCCGCGCCCGGATCCGCTTCGACTCCCTCGGCGAGGACGCCGACGACCGGCTGCCGGGGCGCGAGCCCTCGCCGGAGCGGATCTTCACCGACACGCACATGGACGCCGACATAGAGGCGGCGCTCGCCGCGCTGGCGCCGGAGTTCCGCGCCGCGGTGGTGCTGTGCGACATCGAGGGATTGTCCTACGAGGAGATCGCGGCCACCCTGGACGTGAAGCTGGGCACGGTTCGCTCGCGGATCCACCGCGGCCGCTCGCAGCTGCGCGCGGCCCTGGAACACCGGGCGCCGGGCGGGGCGGGGGCGCAGGCCAGCACGAAGGAGGGCCGCCGGTGACCAGGCACCTCGGAGACCGCCTGACCGCGTTGATCGACGGCGAACTGGACCACGGTACCCGCGACCGGATGCTCGGCCACCTCGCGCAGTGTGCGGACTGCCGCCGCGAGGCCGACGCCGAACGCCGGGTCAAGGCCCGCCTCGGCGCGATGTCCGGGCCGGCGGTACCGGTGGAGCTGATGCTCGGGCTGCTGAGCATGGACACCAGCCGCGGAGCCGGCGCCGGCTCCGGCTCCACGCCGGGCTCGGGCGCGGGTTCGCAGAACGGCAACGCCGGCCCCTTCACCTTCCAGACCGTGCCGATCCGCCCGCCGGCGGCCCCGGCGTCCGGCCGCCCCACGGCCGGACGCGCCCCGGTGCGCCCGCAG
>JABFXP010000315.1 GCA_013361685.1 Catenulispora sp. | reverse complement strand
CCGCGCCGGTCGCGGGGCCGGCCGGGCCGGTGATCGTCACGCAGACGGCGGCGGCGGCGAAGACGGCCGCGGCCGCCCTCCCCCGCCCGGGCCGCAGGGGGCTTATCCGGGTCGACACCATGTCCTCCCTTGACGCCGCAGCTCAGCCGCCGCGAGGTATTTTGTGGATTCTACGCGACCGTAGTCAGGAATCAAGACGCTTAATCCACGGGAATCCAACATCGTGGTGACGGGCCGTCGACGGGGCGGTGGCCTGCCGGAAGGTCCCGCCCGCGGGGATTCGGACAGCGGTTCCGGCCGGGACCGGGAGCCGCCGGGCGTGGGGGCCGGAATCGCAGAGTTCGTCATTAGCACGCCGGGCGATTATTATGGCACGCAGTCGTTTCGTATTGGGGAAGGTGGTGCCGATGTTCCGGGTTCGTCCCAGCTCACGGCGTTGCCTGCGGAACAATGCGCGAATAGCCGAGCCGATCGCGGAATGCCCTGCGCATATGTCTCAGTGCTGAGCGATCAGCATTCTTTTGTGATCTGGATCTGGCTGTCACCCCCGCTTTGAAGGTGCTCTCGCATGTCCTTGGCGTCCCCGCCCACCCTGCTCACCGTGCCCGATCCGCGTCGCTGGAAGGCGCTGGCCTTCGTCGGCCTCGCCCAGCTGATGGTGGTGCTGGACGGCACCGTGGTGAACATCGCGCTCCCGTCGGCGCAGCATGACCTCGGCTTCTCCGACGCCGTCCGGCAGTGGGTGGTCACCGCCTACGCGCTGCCGTTCGGCGCGTTGCTGCTGTTCGGCGGGCGGCTGGCCGACCGGCTGGGCCGCAAGCGGGCGTTCCAGATCGGGGTGATCGGGTTCGCGCTGGCCTCGGCGCTGGGCGCGGCGTCGGCCGACACCGGGATGCTGCTCGGCGCGCGGGCGTTGCAGGGGTGCTTCGGGGCGGTGCTCGCGCCGTCGGCGCTGTCGCTGGTGACGGTGACGTTCACCGAGCCCGCCGAGCGGGCCAAGGCGTTCGGGATCTGGGGGTCGATCGCCGGCGGCGGGGCCGCGGTCGGGCTGATGCTCGGCGGGCTGCTGACGCAGTACCTCAGCTGGCGCTGGACCCTTTTGGTCAACGTCTTCTTCGCCGTGGTCGCGGCGGCCGGGGCGGCGGTCACGGTCCGCGAGCCGGCCCGGCATCCGGCCGCCGCGCGGCTGGACATCCCCGGGATCTTCCTGGTCACCGGCGGGTTGGGCGCGCTGGTCTACGGACTCTCGCGCGCCGAGTCCGACGGCTGGGGCGCGCGGCCGACCGTCGGGCTGCTGGTCGGCGCCGGGGTGGCGCTGGTGCTGTTCGTCGTCGTGGAGGCGGTGACGAAGGCGCCGCTGCTGCCGCTGCGGGTGGTGTGGAACCGGGACCGGGGCGGCGCGTATCTGGCCCTGGGGCTGGCGATCGTGGGGATGTTCGGCGCGTTCCTGTTCCTGACGTACTACCTGCAGTCGGTCCTGGCGATGTCGCCGATCCGGAGCGGGGCGGCGTTCCTGCCGATGGTCGGCGGGATGCTGATCGGCGCGACCCAGATCAGCGCGCGGCTGATGACGCGGGTGCGGCCCCGGTTCCTGATGCCGCCGGGGTTCCTGGTGGGCGCGGCGGGGATGGTGGCGCTGACGCGGATCACGCCGGACAGTCCGTATCAGACGTGGGTGCTGCCGGGCACGATCGCGCTCGGCCTGGGCATGGGCTGCGCGTTCATGCCCGCGATGAACGTCGCGACCGGCGGGGTGGATCCGCGGGACGCCGGTGTGGCCTCGGCGATGGTGAACACCTCGCAGCAGGTCGGGGGCGCGGTGGGCACGGCGCTTCTCAGCACCTTGGCTTTGAGTTCGACGCGGCGCTATGCCGAGGCGCACGGCGGCGCGTCGCAGGATGCCGCACTGCACGCACAAGCGCAGGTCCACGGGTTCGTCACCGCGTTCTGGTGGGCGGCGGGATTGCTGGCCGCGGCGGCGGTGGTGGCGTTCGTGTTCATCAGCTTCCGGGTCCGGCCGCCGGTGGCGGCGCCCGCGCACGCCCGGGTCGAGCCCGCGCCGGCGGTCGAGGAGGAGGTGGCAGTGCCCGCCCACAACGAGGTGCCGTTCTACGACCACGAGGCGCAGCAGGGCATGACAGACCTCGGGCTCGCCACCGTCGCACCGCCGTTCCACCCGGGCCACCGGATCCATCCGGCCTCGCCGTTCAACGGCGACGGCGTCCTGGTCCAGGGCCGGGTGCGGGACCGCGACGGCGGGGTGATGCCGCGGACGGTCGTCACCGCGGTGTCGCCGCAGGGACGGCAGGTCGGGCGGGCGCGCAGCGGCGAGGACGGCGGCTACCGGTTGCTGCTGCCGCACCAGGGGACGTACGTCCTGATCGTCGCCGCCGACGGGCGCGAGCCGGAGGCGTCCACCGTCACCGCGCGCGAGCGCAGCGTCGGGCACGACATCGTGCTGGCCGAGCGCGGCCGCCTGACGGTGGCCGTGCGGTCCGCCGACGGAGGACCGCTGCCCGGCGCCACGCTGATGCTCACCGACGCCGACGGGGACCTGATCACCACGCGCCGCACCGCCGACGACGGCTGCCACACGTTCCGCGACCTGCCGCTGGGCCGCCTGACGCTGGC
>JABFXP010000349.1 GCA_013361685.1 Catenulispora sp. | reverse complement strand
CCAGGCCTTCATCTTCTGGTTCTGCTGCAGGGTCGGGATGACCCCGTGACGGTAGGGGTGGTTGTACGAAGGGTTGTACGGGTTGGCCGTCGCACTGGAGTGCGGGGCCGGCGTCGCGGCGGCGGCGGTGGTGGCCGCGATGCCGAGTGCGGCGCAGCCTGCGACGGCGAGCGCCGTCCGCAGGGCCCGACGTGAGGCGGGCTTGTGGGGACCTGACACGTGGTGTCTCCGATCTCGGGTGGTGCACTGGCGGTGGGGTGGCGCAGTGGTGCCGAAATCAGACGCGCGTTTCCGGGCGCGCAGGATTGCCGCCGCTCGGAGCGATGCGTCCAGGTGAGAAGAAGCCCGCTGGGGCGGGCTGGCGAAGAACTCTGTCTTGCCATGTGGGAAAGTAGAGAAGATCCCCGATGGCGTCAATGCCGCGAATCGGCAAAGTCTGAGTAAAGGCTGTGATGTCGTTGCGCGCCCGGGTCATGCAGTGCAGCCTACGGGCGCGTCCGCCCCGGCCGGCCGAGGCCCGGCCGGCGCATGTCGCGGCCGGCCGGGCCGGTTCCAGGGCCCGGCGTCAGTAGGCCATCCCCCGCGGCACCACCACGACCGGGCACTGCGCGTGGTGCAGCAGCGCGTGCGTGACCGGTCCCAGGCGCATGCCGGGATGGCCGTCGGTGCGGCGGTGGGCGCCGACGACGATGAGGTCGGCGTGTTCTGTCGCCGCCACCAGCGCCGCGCTCGGCGTGCCGTCGGCGACCTCGACGTCGAGGCGGACGTCGGGATGCTTCGCCAGCCAGGGGTTCAGCAGCTTCTCCAGCCCGGTGCGCAGGTCGGCCACGGCCTGCGCCTTGGCCGCGTCCAGGTCGCCGACGGCGTCCGGGTCCATGGTCGCGGTCCAGTCCAGGTCCCAGGCGTTGATCACGCGCAGCCGGGCCCGGCGGCAGGACGCCTCGGTGAAGGCGAAGTCGAGGACTTCCGGAGCGGGGTCCTCGATGTCCAGGGCCAGGACGATCTCGTCGGCCGGGTCGCGTTCCGGCCCGCGCACGATCATGGTGGGGCCGCAGGCGTAACTCAGGGTGCGCATCGACGCCGAGCCCAGCAGCAGGTCCGCGAAGCCGCCGCGGCCCCGGTTCCCGAGCAGCAGCAGGTCGGCCTCGCGGCCGGCGTCGGCGAGGGCGTCGGCCACGGGACCGGCGACCACCTTCGACGTCACGGTCAGGCCCGGATACCGGGCGCGCAGGGATCGCACACCGGTTTCGGCCAGTTCCTCGGCGCCGCGCCGCAGGCCGACCTCGACGGTCATCGGGACGTAGGCCATCGGCGTGGTCACCGGGATCCAGTGGAAGGCGTGCACGACGGTGACCACCGCGTCGCGCCGAGCGGCCTCGCGGCCGGCCTCGGCCAGGGCCCGTTCGCTCGACGGCGTGCGGTCGTAGCCGACCACGATCGTGGATTTCATGACGGCTCCTTCTGGAGAACGAGAACGAGACACATGGCGATCAGCGCAGGCGCCGCAGGTAGGGGTCGTGCGCGGTGCGGGGCTCCACACGGACCCGGAAATCCACGGCCTGCACCCCGTCCGGGGTCGCGATCAGGGGGTTGATCTCGGCCTCGGCGACGCACGTCTGCTCGGCGGCCAGCAGCGCCAGCCGGGACAGCACGTCCCGCACCGCCGCGGCGTCCCCGCCCGGCCGGCCCCGGTAGCCGGCCAGCAACGTCGCGGCGCGCGAGCCGGAGACGAGGTCTTCGGCGTCGGCCGCCGTCAGCGGCGCCAGCCGGAAGCCGCGGTCGGCGGCCAGGTCGGTGTCGGTGCCGCCGATGCCGAACGCGACCAGCGGGCCGAACACCGCGTCGTTGTCCACCCCGGCCAGCAGCTCGACGCCCTGGGGCGCCAGCTCCTGCACCACCACGCCGGCCAGCTGCTCGCCGAACCGCTGCTTCAGCGACCGCCAGCCCGCGCGCACCGCCTCGGCTCCGGACAGCCCGAGCAGCACACCCCCGACGTCGCTCTTGTGCACCAGCTCCGGCCAGTACGCCTTCAGCACGACCGGCGAGCCCCACAGCGAGGCCGCGGCGACCGCGGTCTGTTCGCTGTCCGCCAGCACCATGCGGGCGCAGCGGATGCCGTAGCACGCCAGCAGGTCCGCCGCGCGGTCCGGCGGCAGCCAGCCGCCCTCGGGATGCGCGGCCAGGAACACCGACAGCAGGCGCGCGGCGTCGTGGGACCGGACCCCGGGCACGGCGGGCACCTCGCTGCCGGGCCGCCGCAGCCACTCCGCGTACGCGCACGCGTGCGCCAGCGCCCGCGTGGCGGTCTCGGCGTCCCCGTAGACCGGCACGCGCCCGCAGTCCGCGCCCAGGACCGTGTCCACCGACGCCGCCTGGTCCACCAGCACCGTGACCGTCGGCACGCCCGGCGTCCGGGCGTCGGCCCCCACCGTCGGCGGCAGATCGGCCAGCGCGGTCGGCACCAGCGACAGCAGCACCGCGTCCACCTCGCCGGAGGCGGCGACCGTCTCCACCGCCTTGCGCAGCAGAACGCCGTCGGCCCCCGGCCCGCTGTCGACCGGATTGCCGCAGGCGGCGGCCGGACCCAACAGAGCGCTCAGACGCTTGGTCAGGGCGGCGCTGAACTCCGGCACCGACAGCCCCGCCTCCACGCAGGAGTCGGCCGCCAGCACCCCGGTGCCGCCGCCGTTGGAGACCACCGCGACCCGCCGCCCGGCGGGCCGGGCCCCGGTGTCCAGCAGCGCCGCGGTCTCGACCAGCTCCGCCACCGACCGCGTCGCGACGACCCCGGCCTGCCGGTACAGCGCCTCCCGGGTGATGCCGGGGGTGACCGAGGCCGAGGTGTGCGAGGCCGCGGCCCGGGACCCGGCGGCCGACCGGCCGGCCGCCACGGTCAGCACCGGCTTGACCCGGGCCACCCGGCGCGCGTAGCGGGCGAACTTGCGCGGGTTGCCGAACGACTCCAGGTGCAGCAGCACCAGCTTGGTGTCCGGATCCTGCGCCCACCAGGCCAGCAGGTCGTTGCCGGAGACGTCGGCCTTGTCGCCGAGCGAGGCGAAGGAGCCCGCCCCGATCCCCAGCCGCGACAGGTGGTCCAGCACCGCGATCCCCACCCCGCCGGACTGCACGCCCACCCCGGCCGAGCCGCCCAGCGGCGTGTGCGCCCCGAAGGTCGCGTCCATCGCCAGGTCCGCGCCGAACGCGGCCACCCCCAGGCAGTTCGGGCCGACCAGGCGCATCCCGTACCGGCGGCAGACCGCCTTCAGCACCGTCCGCACCGACGCCGGCACCGGCGAGGTCACCGCCGTCAGGGCCCGGACACCGTGCCGGCCGCAGGCCACCGCGGCCTCCACGAGCGCGTCGGCCGGCACCGCCAGCACGGCCAGGTCCACCTGGTGCGGCAGCAGGTCGACCGAGCGGGCGCACGGCACCCCGGCGATCTCGTCCGCGCGCGGGTTCACCGCGAACAGCGGCCGGTCGAACCCGGCGGTGACCAGGTGGTCCAGGATGGCCCGGCCGACCCCGCCGAGCGCGCGGCCGGCGCCCACCACCGCCACGCCGCGCGGGGCGAACAACGGCCGCAGCGAGGCCGCGCAGGCCGCGAACTCCCGGTCGGCGACGACTTCCAGGTAGGCGTCGTCCTCGGTGAGGTCGATGTCGTGGAAGACGGTGCCGCCGTGCTCGTACGCGGAGCTGTGGCGCAGCCCCGCCGAGTTGATGACCCGCTTCATCGCCAGGTTGTCCGCCAGGGTCTCGGCGGTGAACGTCCGGATCCCGGCCGCCCGGCCGGCGTCGGCCAGGTGCTCCAAAAGCAGGGTGCCGATACCGCGGCCGCGCCAGCCCTCCGCGACCGTGAACCCGACCTCGGCGGCGTCGGCGCCGGGCCCCAGGCGCCAGGCCTCGCCCTCGCCGACGATCTGCTCCCGCTCCCCGTGCTGGACGACCGCCACCAGCGCGATCCGGTCCGTGTGCGGCTCGCACAGCCGCTCGGCGGCCCCCCGCCCGGCCGCCGCTCCGGAGGCGAAGAACCGCATCCGCAGGCTCTCGGCGGACAGCTCGGCGAACATCGCGCGCAGGTTGTCCAGGTCCTCCGGAGCCGAAGGGCGGATCGAGACGGTCGTGCCGTCGGTGAGCAGCGCGTGCACCGCGGCCGTGGCCGTGACCGCCTGCGGCGCCGCCGTCCTGGAGCCGGTCATGCCGTCCACCGCCAATCGCGGATCTCGGGAAGGTCTTCTCCGTACTCGAGGATCCACGCGCGGTGGCGCGCGCGGGCGTCCGTCATCTCCTGCCGCACCGCCGCGGCCTTCGACGCCAGCCCCGGCACCCGGTCGATGACGTCGCAGACCAGCTGGAAACGGTCGACGTTGTTGCGCACCAGCATGTCGAACGGGGTCGTGGTGGAACCCTGTTCCTTGTAGCCGCGCACGTGCAGGTTCCCGTGGCCGTGCCGGCGGTAGGCCAGCCGGTGGATCAGGGAGGCGTACCCGTGGAAGGCGAAGACGACCGGCCTGCCGGTGGTGAAGACGGCGTCGTATTCGGCGTCCGTCAGCCCGTGCGGATGCTCGGTGTTCGGCTGCAACCGCATCAGGTCCACGACGTTGACCACGCGCACCCGCAGTCCGGGCAGTCGCTCGCGCAGCAGCACGGAGGCCGCCAGCACCTCCAGCGTCGGCACCTCGCCGGCCGCCGCCAGCACCACGTCCGGTTCGGCGTCCGGATCGTCCTCGTTGCCGGCCCACTCCCAGATGCCCAGACCCCGCTCGCAGTGCAGCACGGCCTCGGCCGGGGACAGCCAGTCCGGGCTGGGGTTCTTCCCGGCGACGATCACGTTCACCAGGTCCCGGGAGCGCAGACAGTGGTCCGCGACCGACAACAGGGTGTTGGCGTCCGGCGGCAGGTAGAGCCGCACCACGTCGGCGGACTTGTTCGCCACGTGGTCCAGGAAGCCGGGGTCCTGGTGCGAGAAGCCGTTGTGGTCCTGCCGCCACGCGTGCGAGGTCAGCAGATAGTTCAGCGACGGCACCGGGGCCCGCCACGGCAGCGCGCGCGCCGTCGTCAGCCACTTGACATGCTGGTCGAGCATCGAGTCGATGATGTGGATGAAGGCCTCGTCGCAGGAGAACAGCCCGTGGCGGCCGGTGAGCAGATAGCCCTCCAGCCAGCCCTGGCACAGGTGCTCGGACAGCACCTCCATGACCCGGCCGTCCGGCGCGAGATGGTCGTCGCCGGGGCGCACCGGCAGCCCCCACGCGCGGTCGGTGACCTCGAAGACCGGGTCCAGATGGTGGGAGGCGGTCTCGTCGGGCCCGAACAGCCGGAAGACGTTGTGCGGCGCGTCCCGCTCGATCACGTCGCGCAGCCAGGTGCCCAGCACGCGGGTCGGCTCGTGCGCCGTCTCCCCGGGCTTGGAGGCCACGACGGCGTATTCGGCGATCGCGGGCAGGTCCAGGGAGCGCGTCAGCAGCCCGCCGTTGGCGTGCTTGGCCGCGCCGATGCGGCGCTCGCCGTCCGGCACGCAGGACAGCACCTCCGGCAGGGGCCGGCCGAAGTGGTCGAAGAGCTCCTCGGGCCGGTAGGACTTGAGCCACTGTGCCAGCAGGTGCCGGTGCTTGCCGTCCTCGCGCACCACGGCCAGCGGGACTTGGTGCGAGCGCCAGGTGCCTTCGACGGGCAGGCCGTCGACGGTGCGCGGACCGGTCCAGCCCTTCGGGGTGCGCAGGACGATCACCGGCCACGGCGGGATCGCGTAGCTGTGGCCGGCCTCCGGGAACCGCTTGGCGTTCTGGATCAGCCGGATCGTGGCCAGCGCGGAGTCCAGCGCCTCGGCCATCTTGTGGTGCATGGTGTCCGGGTCGTCCCCGTACACCCAGCGCGCGTCCCAGCCGTACCCGGCCAGCAGGCTGTCGAGCTGCTCCGGCGGGATCCGGTCCAGTACCGTCGGATTCGCGATCTTGTAGCCGTTCAGGTGCAGGATCGGCAACACCGCGCCGTCCGTCGCGGGATTGAGGAACCTGACACTCTGCCAGGACGCCGCCAGCGGGCCGGTCTCCGCCTCGCCGTCGCCGACCACGCAGGCCACCACCAGGTCCGGGTTGTCGAACGCGGCGCCGAAGGCGTGGGCCAGGCTGTACCCGAGCTCGCCGCCCTCGTGGATGGAGCCCGGGACGTTTGCCGCGATGTGGCTGGGCACGCCGCCGGGGGCGGAGAAGGCCGCGCACAGCCGGGTCATCCCGGCCAGGTCGCGGGTGACGTCCGGGTAGTGGTCGGTGTAGGTGCCGTCCAGCCAGGAGCAGGCCAGCGCGGCTGGTCCGCCGTGGCCCGGGCCCAGGACGGTCATCAGCTCCACGTCGTAGGTCTGGATCAGCCGGTTGAGATGCGCGTGCACGAAGTTCAGGCCCGGGCTGGTGCCCCAGTGGCCCAGCAGCCGGGGCTTGAGGTCCGAGGACTCCAGGGGCCTGCGTAGCAGCGGGTTGTCGCGCAGATAGATCTGCCCCACGGACAGGTGGTTCGCGGCCCGCCAGTAGCGGTCCACCGCGTCCAGGTCGGTGCGGTCGGGGTGGTAGGCGGAGTTCGTCACGGCAGCAGGACCATCTCTGTGGGGCGGGGGACGACGGCCGTCCACCGCAGGCGTTCGGTGATGCGTTCGCGCAGGAACTCGGCGGCGGCCGGCTCGCCGTGCACCAGGTAGGTGGTCTTCGGGGCCGGCGCGGTGCCGAGCCAGTCCAGGACTTCGGGGTAGTCGGCGTGTGCGGACAGCCCGGGCAGGTCGACGACCCGCGCGCGCACCGGCACGTACCGGCCGTGGATCTTCAGGGTGGTCGCGCCCCGGGCCAGCTCGCGCGCCCGGGTGCCTTCGGCGGCGTAGCCGACGACCAGGACGGTGTTGCGCGGGTCGGGCAGGGCGGTGCTCAGGTGGTGCAGGATCCGGCCGCCGGTGGCCATGCCGGAGGCGGAGATCACGATCCGCGGCCCGTTCGCGACGTCGATGCGCCGGGACTCCTCGGCGGTCCGGGCCAGTTGCAGACGCGGGGGGAAGAGCGCGGCCAGGCCCTGGTCGGTGATGGTCGGCAGGAACTGCGGCCGGCGCATCTCCAGGGCTTTGCGGTAGACGTCCAGCGCCGCCAGCGCCATCGGGCTGTCCACGTGGATCGGGACGTCGTGCAGGACGCCGCGGCGGGTCAGCTCGGTCAGCTCGTGCAGGATCATCTCGGTGCGGTCGACCGCGAAGGCCGGGATCAGCACCGTCCCCGAGCGCTTGAGCGTGGAGGTGATGGCGTCCTGGAACCGGGAGGAGGACGTGAGGTCGTCGTGCCGCCGGTCGCCGTAGGTGGACTCCACCAGCAGGGTGTCCGCGCCGTCGAACGGCTCCGGCGGCCGCAGCAGCGGGTGCCGGGGCCGGCCCAGGTCGCCGGAGAAGGCGATGGTCGAGGACTGCGACGCCGCCCCGGGCAGGCCGTCGAGCGTCAGCTTCACCCAGGAGGAGCCGAGGATGTGGCCGGCGTTGTACAGCCGGCAGCGCACGCCGTCGGCGATCTTGGTCTCGACGCCGTAGTCGAGTTCGATGAACTGCTCCAGACACCGGTCGACGTCCTTGCCGGTGTACAGCGGCAGGGCCGGCCGGTGCCTGCTCCAGCCGTGCTCGTTGGCCTGCGCGGCCTCCTCCTCCAGCAGGTGCGCGGAGTCGCGCAGCACGATCTCGGCCAGCCGGACCGTCTCCGGCGTGGCGTACACCGCGCCGGCGAAGCCGTCCCGGACCAGCCTGGGCAGGTAGCCGCAGTGGTCGAGGTGCGCGTGCGTCACGACCGCGGCGTCGATGCCGGCGGCCGGCGCCGGCAGCGGCTGCCAGTTGCGGCGCCGCAGCTCCCGCAGCCCCTGGAACAAGCCGCAGTCCACGAGCACGGTGGCGCGGGGGGCGCGGACCAGGTACTTGCTCCCGGTCACGGTGCCGGCTCCGCCCAGGAACGTCAGCGATCCACTGGGGTCGATGCTCATGCGCCTCTCCTCGCCGGTCGGGTGACCGCCGATGGCCACAGCGCCATCGTCGGCCGCGGGGCACCGCGCGCGGCAGCGCCGCAGGACCCGGATGGGACGGGACTTTCGGCCCGGGGGCCGCCGGGTGACCGCATCCGGGCTCTGCGTTCGTCGGCGTCGGCGTCGGCTTCGGGGCCGCGCTGGCCGCCGGGACCGGCCGGGGCGCAGTCCCAGAGCCCTGACGTCCCGGAGACGTCGGCGTCGGCGTCGGCGTCGGCGGCGGTGGCTTCGGGGCCGCGCTGCCCGCCGGGACCGGCCGGGGCGCAGTCCCAGAGCCCTGACGTCCCGGAGTCCCGGACGTTCCGCCGAGACGAACGCGCAGAATGCCGCCGCCGGTGGGCGCCGGCGGCGGCGACGGTCCGCTCGGACAACGCCGATGCTCAGCTCTCGGGCACGATCACGACCGGGCAGTGCGCGTGGTGCAGCACAGCGTGTCCCAGCCCGCCCAGGCGGATGCCGGGGCCGCCGGTGGTGCGCCGGCCGCCGATGACGAGCAGGTCGGCCGTCCGGCTGGCGTCGACGAGGCCCTTGCTGGTCGGTCCGGTGACGACCTGCGTCTCCACGAACATGTCAGGGTGCTTGTCCCGCCACGGGGCCACCAGCGAGTCCAGCCGGCGGCGCCCCTCGTCGTTCATCGCCTCGAGCGTTTCGCGCGGGTAGTGGCCCACGGCGTTCGGATAGAAGAAGCCGGGGTCCTCCCAGGCGTGGACGGCGCGCAGGTCGCAGCCGTGCAGGGCGGCCTCCTCGAACGCGAACCCCAGCGCGTCGGCGCCGGTGGTCGGGGGCAGGACGTCGATGCCGACGACCACCCGGCCGGCGGCGTCCGGCGCTTCGGCGGCTTCGGCGCCGCGCACGACGAGCACCGGGCACTCGGCGTGGGCCACGGCGCTCAGCGCGACCGAGCCCAGCAGCATCCCGGCGAAGCCGCCGCGGCCGCGGCCGCCGACGACCAGCAGCGCGGCGTCCTTGGCCAGGTCCCCCAGCGCCGGCCCCGGGTTGCCGCTCATCGCGTAGTCGTGGATCTCCAGCTCCGGGTACGCGGCGTGGGTGTGGGTCACCGCCCGGGCCAGCAGTTCGGTCGCGGCGTCGCGCACCGCGCCTTCGGGCGTGTCGCCGCCGGGCATCACCCCGGTGACCACCGGCGGCAGCCAGTGGTAGGCGTGCGCGATCCACAGCGGCGCGCCCCGCAGCCGGGCTTCGCGCGCGGCCACGGTCACCGCGCGGGCGCTGTGGTCCAGGTCGTCGATGCCGACGACGACGGGTCGGGTCATGGTGTCCTCCAGGGCTGAGGCGGACGCGCCGATGCGTCTCCAGGCCAGGTTCGCCAGGGCGGGCCGGGGTCCGGCAGAGGCGAAAGACCCGGCGGCGAGCGGGCACCAGGTCCGGTCTGATGCGGGGAGTGCGACCCTGACCTGCGGTGGCGGTGCGCGGCGATGCTGGAGGGGACGAGCCGGGCAGGCCGGATGCGTCTGTGAGGGATCGACCAGGAGGCGAGCCGAGATGATCCCGTTTTCCAAGCCCGCGCCGGCCCCGGCCGGGCGCATCCGCGAGAACCGTGTCCGGCTGCGCCGGCGGCCCAAGCCCTCCGACCCGCGCAGCTGGAACCTGATGCTGGCCTCGGCGGGCACCAGCGTGCCGATCCGGATGGCGGTCGAATCCCCCGGTCTGCTGACGGCTGCCGTGGAGGACTTGCAGTGGTGTCTGGAGATGAAGGAGCTGCAAGCGCGGCGTCCGCATCGGTGGCAGCACGCTGCGATGGCCGAGTGGGTCGCCGACCTGGACCGGCTGGAGGAGCAGCGGCGGCGGATCGCTGAGATAGCCGCCGAAGCGCTCAGCATGTTGTGACGGCCGGGCTGTGAGGACCGGCGGACGACGATGTACGGGTACCGAAGGGTCCGTCGCGTCGGTCCCGGGTCGTGGTGTCAGACGCCGGGTGTCAGGTG
>JABFXP010000351.1 GCA_013361685.1 Catenulispora sp. | reverse complement strand
AAGGCGGAAGGCGGAAAGGAGAACGCTGAACGCAGCGGGCGGATCTTCGGATCCGTCCGCTGCTTCGGCTCAGAGCGCAGCGCCCACAAGCACCGGCTCGGGCACCAACTCCACCCCGAACCGGTCCCGCACCCCGTCCCGGATCTCGCGGGCCAACCCGAGCACGTCGGCGGCGGCGGCACTCCCCCGGTTGGTCAGCGCCAGCGTGTGCTTCGTGGACAGCGTCGCCGGGCCGGCACCGTACCCCTTCGGGTAGCCGGCCTGCTCGATCAGCCACGCGGCGGAGGTCTTCACCTGGTCGCCCGGCGCCGGGAAGCGCGGCGGGGCGACGGTCGCCCGGGCCGCCAGCGCGTCGAAGGCCGCGAGGTCCAGGACCGGGTTGGTGAAGAAGGAGCCTGCCGACCACGTGTCGTGATCCGCGGGGTCCAGCACCATGCCCTTCGACGCCCGCAGTTTCAGGACCATGTCACGGACGGCGGCGAGCGGCGCGCGCTCCCCTTCGCCGACGTTGAGGGCCCGGGCCAGTTCCGCGTAGCGGATGGGAGCGGACAGGCGGTCGGCTTCTTGGACGGCTGGGGGGTCGAAGCCGAACCAGACCGTCAGGACCACGTACTTGCCGGGGTGCTGCTTGAAGATCGAGTCGCGGTAGGCGAAGTCCAGACATCGGGACTGCATGCCGCGGATCTCGCCGGTCTCGCGGTCGAAGGCGCGGATCCAGGCGATGGTCTGGCTGACTTCCTGGCCGTAGGCGCCGACGTTCTGGATCGGGGTGGCGCCCGCGGAGCCGGGGATGCCGCTCAGGGCTTCGACACCCACCGCGCCCAGCGACACCGCCTCGGCGACGAAGGCGTCCCAGTCGTGGCCCGCCGCCACCCCCAGGCGCAGGCCCGAACAGGTCTTCTGACGGATGACGCCGGTGGTGGCGACCTTCAGGACCGTGCCGTCGAAGCCGCCGTCGCCGATCAGCAGGTTGGAGCCGCCGGCCAGGATCAGCAGCGGCTCGCCGCGGCGGTCGCAGTCCTTGACGGTGTCGACGATCTCCTGCTCGCTGGTCGCGGTCACCATACGGCGCGCCGGGCCGCCCACACGCAGGGTGGTCAGGGGCGCGAGGGGTGCCGAGGCCTGTTCGAGCATGGATCACACGGTACCGGGTGGCCGTGCGGCCGGGCGCGTCATCTCAGTCACCGAACCGGCCTTCCGCACCCGCCGAACGTCGGCCGGCCAGGTCAGGCCGGTGCCCACGACCGCAACCGCCACCGCCACCGCCGAGGCGACCGGGACGATCAGCGCAGCCGCACCAGCGCCCGCGCCATCCCCAGCACCTTGTCCTCGCCGCTGAGCGCCGTCAGGTCCACGCGGACCGTGCCGTCCTCGTTGACCGCGCCGATCTTCCCGGTCACCGTGACCCGGGCGCCGGAGTCCGGATCCACGCCGTCCGGCACCACGACCGGCTTGGTGAACCGCACCGAGTACTCCACGACCAGGCCGGGGTCGCCGCACCAGTCGGTGACCACGCGGACCGCCTCGGCCATGGTGAACATGCCGTGGGCGATCACGTCGGGCAGCCCCACGGACTGCGCGAAGCGCTCGTTCCAGTGGATGGGGTTGAAGTCGCCGGAGGCGCCGGCGTACTTGACCAGGTCCAGGCGGCGGACCGGGAAGGTCTGGGCCGGCAGTTCGTCGCCCTTGGCCACGTCGGAGAACTCGATCACGACTCCGCTCCCACCACGACGAGCTTGGAGAAGCCGGACACCACGTGCTCGCCGTCGACGGTGGCCAGATCGGTGCGGGTGCTCAGGAAGCCCTGGCCCATCCGCTCGGTGACGTCCTCGATGACCACGGTGGCGGTCAGCTGGTCGTCGGCGTAGATCGGGCGGGTGTAGACGAAGCGCTGCTCGGCGTGCAGGACCCGGCTGAAGTCCAGGCCCAGGCCCGGGTCGTCGATGACCATCAGGGCGGCGGGCCAGGTGATGACGATGGGGAAGGTCGGGGGCGCGAGGACGTCGCGGTGGCCCAGGTCCTGCGCGACCGCCGGGTCGCGGTAGACCGGGTTGGGGTCGCCGACGGCGTCGGCGAACTCGCGGATCTTCTCGCGGCCGACCTCGTACACCGCGGTGGGCGGGTAGGTCCGGCCCTTGAAGCCGGGGTCGAGCGCCATGGTCCCTGTGCCTCCTTGAATACGAAGAACCGCCCGCGCCCATCCGGTGAGGGATCGGCGGGGCGGTCTAAAACTACAGGGCCGGGACCCGGCGCTCGGACGCGCTGGGCGACTAGCGGGTCTCGCGGTGCGGGGTGTGCTTGTTGCACCAGCGGCAGTGCTTCTTCAGCTCGATGCGGTCCGGGTCGTTGCGGCGGTTCTTCTTGGTGATGTAGTTCCGCCGCTTGCACTCGGTGCAGGCGAGGGTGATCTTCGGCCGGACGTCGACAGCAGCCACTGGCGTGCCTCTTTCTTCTGCTCGAGGGCTCCGGACCTTCCCAGGTCGGCCCTCACGATGGACAACCCTGCAAGTTTACCTTGCAGGGTTGAGGGGTTTCGCATTACGCGGTAGCGGTGGCCGGACTTGAACCGGCGACACAGCGATTATGAGCCGCTTGCTCTACCAGGCTGAGCTACACCGCCACTCGATCAACGA
>JABFXP010000239.1 GCA_013361685.1 Catenulispora sp. | reverse complement strand
GCAACCCGGCCGAGCTGACCATCCTGGAGCTGGCCGAGCGGGTGCGGGAGCTGTGCCGCTCGGCGGCGCCGGCCCGGTTCGTACCGCGCCCCGGCGACGACCCGGACCTGCGCCGCCCGGACATCGGGCGGGCCGCGGCGGTGCTGGGCTGGGCGCCGGTGGTGGACCTGGACAAGGGGCTGGCCGCCACCATCGACTGGTTCGCCGCGCGCGCCGCGGCGCCGGCCGCCTGACCCGATCGGAGCTCGGATGCGGCAGCACACGATCACGGTGCCCTTCTGCGGGGAGGGCGCCGGCACCGAAGATCTCACCTGGGGCCAGTGGGGCGTCTGGCGGGCGATGCAGGGCTTCAGCTCGCCCTTCATGGTCGGCGGCACCATGAAGCTGGAGGACGGCACCACGCTGGACCACCTGCGCCATGTGCTGGCCTTCATCATGGGGCGCCACGAGTCGCTGCGGACCCGGATCCGCACCGACTCCGAGGGCCGCCCGACGCAGGTGCTCAGCGAGTCCGGGGAGGTGGGCCTGGAGGTCTACGACCTCGACGACGGCGAGGACGCCGCCGAACAGGCCGAGGCGGTCCGGGCCCGGTACGAGTTCGAGCCCTTCGACATCGCGCGGGACTGGCCGGTACGGATGGCGGTGCTCCGCAAGGACGGCGTCCCGGACCACTTCGTGGCCATGTACCCGCACATGGTGATCGACGCCTTCGGTTTCGAGGCCCTGGTCGGCGACCTGGTCAACCTGGACCGCGAGACCGGGCGGACGCTGGGCCCGCGCGTGGGCGTGCAGCCGATGGAGCTGGCCCGCAAGCAGCGCACCCCGGCCGCGACCCGCGCGGGCGACGCCTCCCTGCGCTTCTGGGAGCACTGGCTGCGCCAGATCCCGATCCGCCGGTTCAACGGCCCGCACCCGGAGCAGGACCCCCGCTGGTGGGACGCCACCTACGACTCCCGCGCGGCGCAGCTGGCGGTGACGGCCGTCAGCACCCGCACCGGTCTGGGCAGCGGCCCGGTCCTGCTGGCCGCCTACGCCGTGGCGCTGGCGCGGGTCACCGGCGTGACCCCGAGCGTGATCCGGATGGTGGTGAGCAACCGCTTCCGGCCCGGCTTCGGCAGCTCGGTCAGCGTGGTGGCGCAGCCCGGGTTGTGCGTCATCGACGTCGGCGACTGCTTGTTCGACGAGGCGGTGCAGCGCGCCTGGCAGGCCCAGATCGCCACCGGCAAGAACTCCTACTACGACCCGCGCCGCCTGGCCGACCTCCGCGAGCGGGTGGAGAAGGACCGCGGCGCCGCCCTGGATCTGACCTGCTACTTCAACGACCGTCGCAGAGCCCCCTCGGGCGCGGCGACCGGTGCCGACGCGGGCACAGACACAGGAACAGGCACAGACACAGACACAGACACAGACACAGAAGCACGGGCCGCCGACGAAGCGGCCCCGACCGCCGAGCAGATGTGGGACGCCCTCCCCCTGTCCCGCCTGAGCTGGGGGATCCGGTCCAACTCCCCGGACGTCAAGGCCTACCTCGACGTCAACGCCAGCCCGGACACGGTCAACCTGACGCTGCGCGCCGACACCCAGTCGGTGTCCCCCGGCGAGCAGGTCGCCATCCTGCGGACGATGGAGGAGCTGCTGCTCCACGCCGCCTTCGACCCCGGCTACCGGACCGGCGTCGCAGCACCATAAATCAGCACCCTTTCTTAAGGAGTCCGGTGGATACAACGACGTACCCCATGACGATCGGACAGCTGTCGGTCTACCGCGACATCGAGCAGATGCCGCAGGACCGCCTGTGGGAGGCGAACCTTCAGCCGCTGGTCTGGGATCTGCGCACCGAGTGCACGATCGACGGCGTCTGGGCCGCCCTGGCCGCCCTGGCCATGCGCCACGAGTCGCTGCGCACGAACTACGCGGTGAAGGACGGCGCCGCCCTGCAGTTCATCGGCGCGCACGACGCCAAGGAAGTCCTGGCGCGCGTCGACCGCGGCGTGGCGGACATCGCCGAGCTCCCGCAGCTGCTGGCGACGAAGTACCAGGAGCCGCTGGACATCTACGACGGCATCCCGTGGCGGGCCTGGGTGATCACCGAGAACGACGTCCCCGTCAAAGTCCTGTACGTCGTCCATCACATCGCGGCCGACGGCGCGGCCTCCCTGATCATGCAGGACGACTTCCACGCCCTGCTCGCCGGCGAGGAACTGCCCCCCGCCGCCGGCCAGCCCATCGCCATGGCCCTGGACCAGCAGGGCGCGGGCGCCCACCGCCTGCGCGCCGCCGAACGCTACTGGCGCCGCACGTTGGACGCGGCACCCCGCTGCCCGGAGGTGGTGCGGCCCAACGAGCAGATGCTGGGCGTCACCCTCACCACCGGCATCCCGATGGAGGACTTGCACGCCGGCGCCGCGAAGCTGGACGTCAGCTTGGCCACCGTCGTGCTGGCCGCCTACTACCAGGCGGTGCGCGAGGCGACGGGCCGCTCGGCGGTGCTGGTCCTGGCCATCTCCGCCAACCGCTTCGACTCCGGCACCGCGGGCATCGTCACCTCCCTGGTCCAGTGGGCGCCGATCCTGCTGGACTTCGACGGCACCGAGACCTTCCCCGAGCTGGCCGCGAAGGTCCACGGCAAATCCCTCAGCGGCCTGAAGAACGGCATCTGCGACCCCGACGCGGTGGTGCGGATCCGCGAGGAGTTCTTCGACAGGGCCCGGCCGCCGGTGGATCAGGGGTTCAACATCAACACCATCCTGGCCCCGCCCGGGTTCGCACCCCGCGTCGAGCAGCGGCCGTCCAGCGTGGAGTTCGCCCCGCCCGCGCGGAACTTCGGGCCGGGGTTCTATCTGATCGCGCGCGGCATCGAGACGATCGACTGCATCGTGCGGTGCAACCGGCCGGATGTGGATCCCGGGACGCTGGCCGCGATCATGGACGGCATCCAGCGGACGCTGCTGAGCGTCGCGGGGCTGGAGCCGATGACGGCGTAGTGCCCGCGACCGGCGTCGGTACGGCGATGTGGCGGTGGCCGCCGGGCTCAGTGGAGTCCGGCGGCCACCGCCCCTTTCACAGCCCGGTCGGCGTCGCCGGATCGCACGCCGCGTCGACCGCCAGCGACTCCATCAGCCGGGCGAACGCCTCCATGTCCTCCGCAGGCAGGTACCAGGTGTCCGCGTACACCATCAGCGGAACGGCGTCCGCCGCCTCGTCCATGACGTCGATGGTGACCATCAGCCGCTCGTTGAAGAACGGGAGCTCGGTCCACGTCGCCGGGGTGGGGACGCGCGCCGCCGCCCGGACCTGCTCGGCGCTGGGCTTGCGTCCCGGCGCCGTGCCGCTGCGCTGCGACGGCCGGTCGTTGTAGTAGCACAGCGACAGCGGCTCGCCGCGTTTGCGCTCGACGTCGGCCAGCAGCTCGTGCCACTGCTCCAGGTCGAAGTACGCGTACTTGTACGTGCGGGTCACCGCTCGCTGCGCCCGCTCCACGACCTCGTCGATCGTGGCGCCCGCGACGTCGACCACGAACAGGCCGGTCTGGCTGACGTTGCCGACGACGTCCGCCATGCCCGGCCGGAACCGGTTGCTGACCAGCATCTGCGCGGCGGCCGGCTGCTCGCCGGTGACACGGGCCAGCGCGGTGGAGAACAGCGCCAGCAGCACCGCGCTGACGTCGCACTCCAGCCGGTGCGCGATCCGCTCCGCGCCGAGCAGCATCGGCTTCGAGCGCAGCACCACGCGGCGGTAGCGCGCGCCGTCGCGCCGCACGGACGCGGGCCGGCCGCTCGGCGGCAGCGCCATCAGCTCCCGCTCCCAGTAGCGCAGGGAGGCCTCGCTCTGGCGGCGGCCGGACGGGGTGGCCTGGTGGGCGGTGAGGTCCAGGGGGTGGGTCTGGACCGGGTAGGGCACCTCGCCGGTCTCGGGATCGCGGTTGGTGTAGTCCGAGTACATGGCGAAGGCGCCGGCGCCGTCGGTGGCGAAGTGGTTCAGCACCGTCACCAGGTGGGTCAGCACGCCGTCGCGCCGCACCAGCAGCATCCGGATCGGCAGCTCGTGCTCGTCGTCGAACGCCGCCTGCTCGTGCTCGGCGGCCAGCGCGGCGGCCGCCGCGGCGGCGTCGGCGCCGGCCGGGATGTCGACGATGCCCAGCGGGGCCCGGCCCGCTGCGAAGACCTCCTGGACCGGTGCGGCGTCCGGGCTGAAGCGCAGCAGGGTGCGCATGGCCTGGAAACGGTTCAGGTAGAAGCGCAGCTCGTCGGCGAAGTCCTGAACGGAGGCGGTCGGCGGCAACTCGCGGATCGCGCACATGTTCATCGGGGAGCCGAGGTTCTTGATGGCACCGAGGATGTGCTGCTGTCCCCAGTTCAAGGCCCCGACACCCGCGCCGTCCCCGGCGAAGGAGACCTCGACGACATGGCGTGCGGCGTTCTCAAGGGCGTGTGCGGAAGGGTTCGGATACGTGGGGGTCATCCGACGCCGCCCATGCTCTTGACGGCCAGTTGCAGCCATCTGCGGGTCTCGTCCGGCCCGAGGGCCGCGGTGCGTTGCTGCTCGAAGGTCTGCGCGTAGCGGTCTATCTCGTCGACTCCATCCACGAGGCACCAGCCCACCACACCGCCGACGAAGCCGACGTGTTCGGACTTCCTGGCGCCGGCTCCGAGGGTCATTAAGGTGAACCCGGTGTGGGCACCCGGGTAGACCCTCCCGTCCGGTATCACCCGGACATCGGTCCGGGGATGACGTGAGGCCTCCAGCAGATACGCGGCCTGCCGTACCGCGACCGACCGATCGCCCCAGGACCGCAGCACCGCGTGCGCGTCCAGCACCACCTGCACCCGCGGTCCCTCGTCCACGGCGAACCGCGACTGCCGCCGGGTCAGCACCGAGGCCAGCGCGGCCCGCTCCCCGGGCTGCTTGTCCGGCCACAGCCCGGCGATCAGCATCCTGGTGTAGGCGGCCGTCTGCAGGAAGTCCGGGACGAACACCGGGGCGAACACCTCGATCTCGACGCAGGTGTCCTCATACTCCAGATAGCGGCGCAGCGGCGCCGGCAGCGCCCCGGCCTCCCCCTCCTGCCACCAGCCGCGCCGCAGCGCCTGGGAGGCCTGGTCGACCAGCTCGTCGGTGGTGGCCGGGTCCAGATCGTAGAGCCGGCACAGGGCCCGGACGTCGTGCGGGCTGACGGCGTACTGCCCGTTCTCGATCCGGGAGATCTTCGCCGCGGACATGGCGTCCGCGGGGGTGAGCTTGCGGGCGACCCGTTCCAAGGTCAGCCCGGCGGCGACGCGGTGTGCGCGCAACGCCGCTCCGATCCTGCGGTGGCGCAGGGTCGCGCGTTCAGTCATGGATCTCGATCCGCTTTCCTGACACGTGTGTTCGCACTACATCAGGCCTCGACCTTACTGGTCAGAGCACCGGCTGTAAACTGAAGTGAATAGAGTGAAGACTCTTATTCACATCAGTTGTCATGGTGCCGAGGCGGGACGCGGGCCGCCGCGATCACGCAGACGGCGTACGAAGGCCAGCACGCCGGCCGATCCTCCCGCCCAGCCCGCACCGGATCCCGTCAGCTCGACGTCAGGGAAGTCCGGCCTGGACCAGGTGCCGCCGCTGCGGGCCAGGATCAGCCGGACGACGTCGAAGGCCTGCTTCCAGCGCAGGCCGGCGGTGCCCGCCGGCGCGTCGGGGGCCAGCGCGCAGTCGACCAGGAAGTCTCCCACCCCCGCGAGACCGCAGCACTGGACCACCTGAGGCATCCGCGGGGCGATCCGGACGCAGGAGTCAGCACACTGCTGTGCCAGCTCCGAATAGTCCAGATCGCCGAGCCGGTCGCCCGCGTACAGCAGGACCGAGCCGATCCCGGCCAGCCCCCGGCACCAGGAGCCGAACCGGCGCGACGCACCGGGGTCGCGCGATCGGGCCAGCAGCGCCGGCGTCGCGGCGGCGAGCCGGTCGCAGGCGGCGCGGGCGCTCGCGATCGCGTCGGAGTCGCCGGTGGCGTGGGCGTAGGCGGTCAGGAAGTACGCGGCTCCGGCGTCGCCGTGGGCGATGCCCTCCGCGAGGGCGGCGTTGCCCGGCTTCGCGGCGTCAACGGAGGTGAATGTGGCACCGCCGCCGGTCAGGAGGCGATGACACGCTCCGGCGACCTCCAGGTGCCGTCCGGCCGCGGCAGCGTCGCCCGCGGCGCCCGCGCCCGCCGCGAGCAGCAGATGACCGAGTCCCACGCCGGCCGCGCCCTCGACGAGGTCGGCCTCCGGAGGGCCGCCACCGGGACGGCCGGCCGGCCACGGATCGTCGTCGTGGTAGGCGATCCCGGCCTGGTGCAGGAAGAGTGCGACGCCGGTCCGGCCCGAATAGAGGCTGGCCGACAGTTCCCTGGACTGCTTCGCCGTCCAGTTCGCCAGCAGCTCGACGGTCTGCGCGACGCCGGGCCGCTCGACGTGGTTCAGCAGCTCCAGGCCGAGGCCCGAACTGCCGGCGTACACGTCGATCCGCGCCGAAGGATCGCACACCGTGTCCCGCGCCTGGCTCACGCAGAAGGAGACGGTGTGCGCGATGACTTCTTCCAGCAGGTCGTCATCGACTTCCGGCGGCCGCCGGCTCACCGCCGGAACCTTCATCAGGGTTCGAACGCGTTGGAACAGGACGGGATCGATGCCGGCTCCCTCCAGACCGGCCAGCGTCCGGTCCCGATTCACGACAGCTGACGGGTCGATGAGCACCGGGTCCAGGCCGGTGGCGGCGAACCCGAGCGTCACGCCGAGCGCGTAGCGGTCGTCGTCCGGATCCGCGCTGTCCTGTGCGGAATCCGGGGCGGAATAGCCGAGTGTCGCGCCGGCCGGCCCGTCGCCGTCCACGGCGCTGATCCCGAAGTCGACGAGATGGCAGTCCCCTGCGGCGTCCATGACGATGTTGTCCGGCTTCACGTCCCGGACCACCACGCCGCGGTCGTGCACGTGGGACAAGATCCGCTCGAGCCGGTCGGCGAATACCAGCGGATCGCGACGCGGAGCCCCGACCCGGAACGGGCCGTTCAACGTCACGTCCCGCCGCAGGTTCGTGCCGCCGCAGTCGGTCGTCACCAGGAACTCGTCAGCGCCGTGCCGGAAGTAGTCCAGGAAGGTCGGGACGCCCTCGACGCCTTCCAGGGCGAGCAGCACAGCGCCCTCGTGCCGAAGCCGGTCCCGCGCGTCCCGGCCCGAGGCGTCCTCGCCGACGAACGGCCGCGCCTGCTTCAGCACCACGGCCTGGCCGGTCGTGCTGTCGACGGCGCGATAGACGTTGCCGTGCGCGGCGCGGGCTATCCCGGACGTGATCCGGTACCGGCCGCCGAGCACGGGGACGGTTCCGCCGGCGGCCGGCGGAACCGTCGCGGGCTCCTGCTGCGCGGGGCGGAACGGGTCCTCAGCCCACGGCGGGCATCGATACCGGCCCGTCGCCAGGCCGTCGAAGACCCGGCCGTCCGGCCCGGTCATGACCGACTCGAGCCGGCCGCCGGACCCGGTGCGATAGGCGGCCTCGAACGGGCCGTAGCGGTAGTAGACCGGGGCGTCCGGCGCCACGCGCAGGTCGCTGAGCACGCGCGGGCCCTCCAGGCCCCGCAGCGCGGCCACCAGGTCGGCGGCCACGGCCACGACCGTGCCGGGCGCCGGGTAGACGGTGAGGGCCTTGCCGACCGCGCCGGGGCTGCGGTGGCCGGAGTTCAGAGCCCTGAGGACGTCCGGGTCCGCGGCGTGTTTGGCGTGGCAGACGTGCCGGTCCAGCACCGGCACGGCCCGGGCGAGGAGGTCCTCCAGCGCCGCGGGCCGGGCCGAGATGTGCAGTTTCCAGCCGTGCGCCACCGCGGGCATCCGCGGGTCGTCCAGGTACACCCAGGTGTCGTCGGACCGATGAGGGCGGCCCGCGGCGGCGTCGGTCATCTGCCGGACGGGCCTACTTGTCGCAGCCCAGGCGGGTGGTGGCGGTCGGCCACGGCTCGGGCAGGCAGGCCTGGTGCTCGCCGGTCTCCAGGTCGTCGTCCTCGAAGCTGATCACTTCGTCGAGCACGGTGAGGTCGGCGTCCTCGGTGACCCCGCCGCCGCTGACGACGCTCATGGCGAGGGCGTCGCGGACGTTCAGCTTGAGTTCCCGCACGTTCATGCTCAGCGCGTCGCGGACGTTCAGCTTCGCTTCCCGCACGTTCAGCTTGGCTTCGCGGACGTTCATGCTCAGCGCGTCGCGCACGTTCAGCTTGGCTTCGCGGACGTTCATGCTCAAGGCGTCGCGCACGTTCAGCTTCGCTTCCCGCACGTTCATGCTCAACGCGTCACGGACGTTCATGCTCAGCGCGTCGCGCACATTCATGCTCAGCGCGTCCCGCACGTTCATCTTCGCGCCGCCGCTGACGACCTCGGCCCGCAGTGCGTCGCGGACGTTGAGCTTCGCTTCACGGACGTTCATCTTGAGTTCCCGCACGTTCATACTCAACGCGTCGCGCACGTTCATCTTCGCGCCGCCGCTGACGACCTCCATCGTCAGCGCGTCGCGAACGTTCTTGGTGGCAGTGGGCATGGACGACCTCCGCAGGGTGGGAGAGATCTGGTCAGGGTCAGTGTTCTGACCCGTTGGGAACGTAAAACAATTCATCCTGGCTGACAAGACCTGCTCGCTTATTCACAACCGCTGACGTCCGATCGTCTAGCATGGTCCCGGTATCGGGGCAAGCGGGGTTTGTATCGATCGAGGGGGTTCGCTCAGTGGCACACGGCGACGCGCCCGCCGGGCCGACGACGCTCGCGGGGAAGATCGACACGCTGTTCCAGGTCGTGCGGCGGCCGGACCGTGAGGTGTTCACCAACGAGGAAGTCGCCAAGGCCTGCCGGGAGGCCACCGGGGAGTCCTTTTCGGCAACGTATGTCTGGCAGCTGCGCACCGGGCGCAGAGACAACCCGACCAAGCGGCACCTGGAGGCGCTGGCACAATTCTTCCAAGTGCCGGTAGCCTACTTTTTCGACGATGATCAGGGAGCTGCCATAACCCGGGAGCTGGAGCTGCTCGGCGTGCTGCGGGACGCCGGGGTGCGCAGCGTCGCGCTGCGGGCGCTCACGCTGTCCCCGGAGGGCATCGACACCCTGAACGACATGATCGACGTCCTGGTGCGGCACGAGGGGAAGACGCGCACGCACGGCAGGGGCGCCGGCACCGAGGAAGACTGACGCTGACACGTCCGGCGACTCCGCCGGCGCGGAAGAGGTGGCCTGTGGGGATGGGCAACGGCCGGACCGAACTGTGGCGCCGATGTCGTGCGGTGGTGGATCGGCTGGTGCTGCCCGATCCGTTCGACGCCGAGAGCTTCATCGGCATGCTGGCCCGCGAGCGCGGACGGCCGATCGAGCTGATCCCGTTGCCGTTCCGTCCGGACCGGCCGTGCGGCCTGCTGGTCAGCACGCACCGCGCGGACGTCATCATCTACTCCAGCGACACCACCGCGATGCACCGCCAGCACATCCTGCTGCACGAGGCCGCGCACCTGGTCCGCGGACACGACGGCGGCCCGGGCTCGGCGACCGGCTCCGGCGTGCTGCTGCCGCACCTGTCGCCGGCGCTGATCCGCAGCGTCCTGGGCCGCACCGTCTACAACGAGCCCCAGGAGCGCGAAGCGGAACTGATCGCCTCCCTCATCCATCACCGGGTCGCACGGCACCGGTCCGCCGGCGCGCGCGCCCGGGCGGCCCGTCCGCGGGCCGCGGCGCCGGCCGGACCGCGCGAGCTCTGACGCGCGCCGATGTCCGACCTCGCCGCCTATCTGGGCGCGGCGGTCCTGGTGGCGTTGGCAGCGAGCATGTCCGCGCTCGAACGGCGTGGCGCACGGCGGCCCATCCGGCGGGCCGCCCTGACGTTCGCGCTGTGCGAGGGCTGCTCGCTGGCGTTGCTGGCGCCGCACACCGTCGCCGCCCTGACCCGGGCCGGGCTGCCCGGCCCGGCCGTGGTCGCGGCCGGCGACGCGGTCC
>JABFXP010000690.1 GCA_013361685.1 Catenulispora sp. | reverse complement strand
TGCTGCACGCGACGCGGGCTGATCTCTTGCGGCGGCTTGGACGCGGGGAGGAGGCGGAGGCGAGTTTGCGGGCCGCGTTGGAGTCGGTGCCGACGGAGGCTGAGCGGCGGTTGTTGGAGGGGCGGTTGGCGGAGGGGTAGGTGGCGGGGCGGTAGGTTGCGGAGCGGCAGGCGGCGCGGCCGTAGGTGGAGCGGCAGTAGGTTGCGGAGCGGCAGGTGGCGGTGGGGCGGCTGTCCGCGCGGCCGTTGACGGACGGGCCTTTGGCGGAGCGGCGGTTGTTGGAGGGCGGTTGGCGGAGCGGCAGGTGACAGAGGGGCGGTTGGCTGGGCAGCGGGGCAAGGAAGAAAAGGGCGCGGCGGAAAAGCCCGTGCCGGGGCAGTGATCGAGAAGTATGGTGGCGCGGGTGTCTGCGTCGTCTGGGTCTGCTCCCTCTGCTTTCTCTGCGTCTTCCGCACCACTCGCGGTGCCGGGGTCGTCGAAATCGCTGTCCGCTGATATCCCGGCGCTGCCGTGGGCCGCGTTGTCCCATCGCCGAGTCCTCGCGGAGCTGGTCGAGGCGGGCTGGGTCCCGGCCGGGGTCGGCGACTGGGCGATCGGGTTGCGGTCTCCGGACGGGAGCCTCGTCGCGCGGGTGTGCCCGTTCGACCCGGCGTATGCGGCGTTCGTCGAGCTGTGCCGGGCGTGCCCGGGGAACCGCTGGCTGCCGAACGTCGAACTGGCCGCCGAGTTGGAGGGCGGGGGCTCGGTGGTTTTCCTGGAGTACGCCGCGTCAGTGGAACCGGAGGTCGCCGAACAGCTCGCGAGCCGTTTTCGGGACGGGAGCGGGGACGCGGATCTCGATCAGGTCCGCGACGCGGCGCGGAAGATCGATGCGGACTACCGGGAGACGATGCCGTGGTGGGACGGCTTCGATCTGAACGGGGCGCACGTCCGCCGCGCGTTGGACGGTCGCTTGGTGTTCATCGACGTCTTCTGCATGGATGGGGCCGCGCTGTACGGCATGATCCTGGGGGATGTCGCTGAGGTGCACAAGCGCATGCCGCGCGAGCGTATGCGCTACGTGCTGGAGATTCCTTATATCGCGCGCGCGAGCAGCCCCGAGGAGATCAGGGCTCTGCGTAACGCGTGGCGGCAGGCGGATTAGCCGACGGGCCGGGGACGTGCCGGCTCAATCGGCGGTGGTGAAGGCAAGCTGGGCGTGCAGTGTGTCGTAGGCCCAGTCGGCGAATTGGTCCGGGGTCCAGCCGCGGTCGCGTACCAAGACTAGGTACAGCTCGGGACTGAGGATCGCGTAGAGCAGGTCAGCGATGCGGTTGGCCTCGGCATCGGCATCGCTGTCGGCTTCGGGCCTTGGTCGTGCGCCGGGCTTGGCGAGCATCGCTTTCGCAGCCGCGAGCTGCACGGTGTGGCGCTTGACGTTGCCCTGCCGCCACAGCTCGTCGAGTTCTGGTTCTTGCGCCGCCGCCGTACGCAGCACCTCGAACACCGCGCTGCTGCGGGCGCACACCGCGACCGCGCCGTCGACGTGCGCCCGCAACTGCGCGTCCGCGGTGGGGGCGGCCATGGCGGCGGTGAACCATTCCCGCTCCATAGTCGGGACGGGCTCGTCGTCACCGGCGACCGCGACGTCACCCAGTTCCTTCAGCAGCGTCCGCTTGTTGCGGAACGTGAAGTAGATCGTCTGCACCGACACACCGGCCCGGTCAGCTACTTCCTGCAAGGTCGTGACGCCGTACCCGCGCTCGACGAAAAGCTCCTGAGCAGCGGCGATCACCCGCCGCCGGGTCTGGCGCGCCTTCTCCGCCTGCTTGGCGTTGACCGGACTCATGACTGAAGTCTAGCTTTAGAGTTGAACTCTAGAGGCAAACTCTAAAGCCAAACTCCAGGAGGAATCATGGCCATCCTGCGCACCGTCCGCTTCACCACCGCCCCCGAGCAGGCCGCCGCCATGCAGACGGCACGCACCGCGCTCATCGCCGCGACCCGCGAACGCTTCGACGGCCTCACCGCGACCCGCCTCACCCGCCTCGAAGACGGCACCTGGATCGACCACTGGCGCTGGGAGTCAGCCGCCCACATGCAAAGCGCCCTCGACAACGCCGCGTCGATCCCCGGCGCCGGCGAGGCCTTCGCCCTCATCGCCGACCCGCAGCCGGAGGTGGCTGAGATCGTCGACGAGGTCTGAGGACGGACGTGCGGACGGCACCGCCCGCTCGCCGCGCCGCGCCACGGCATACCTCGGGCTCTAGATACCTCGATCTATAGGTACCGCGAACTCTAGGTACCGCGAACTCTAGGTACCTCGGACTCTAGGTACCTCGGACTCTAGGTATCCGACTGTGCGGCGTCGGCGTGGGTTCGCGCCGGCGCCGGTTGGGCTCGGTGAGGCTTGCTGGCGGCCGTCCGGCCGGGTGGTCAGACCCGGGCGGCGGCCAGCCCGGCGGTTCCGGCGTGCCGGAAGATCTTGCGGAGGTTGTGGCAGGCTGCGAGCAGGCGCCTTTCGCCGCGGTTCGCATGGAGCATTGCCCTGCGCTGACCAGGGCCAGTTTGGGGTGGATGCCGGTGTTCGCCGCAGACTGTACGAGCCCAGGATCGGCCCGAGGTCCAGCACCTCGTCGACCAGCTCGGCGACAA
>JABFXP010000338.1 GCA_013361685.1 Catenulispora sp. | reverse complement strand
CGGGGGTCTTCCGCGTGCTCGACCATGACGGCGCCGCCGCCGTCGCCGAGACCGGGGTGCTGCTCGACGCCCGGGCCGGGGCCCGCTACCGCGGCGAGGTGGAGCCGATCGACCCGGCCGCCGGGCACGTGCCGGGGGCGGCGTCCGCGCCGACCACGGACAACCTGGCCGAGGACGGCCGGTTCCGGCCCGCGGCGGCGTTGGCCGAGCGGTTCGAGGGATTCGGGGTGCGGCCGGAGCACGCATCGGAGGTCGCGGTGTACTGCGGCTCGGGGGTCACGGCCACGCACGAGATCCTGGCGATGGCGGTGGCGGGCATCGACCCGGCTGGCGTCGCGCTCTACGAGGGGTCGTGGAGCGGGTGGTCGTCCGATCCCTCACGTCCCGTGGCCACCGGCGATTAGAGGGCTGCGACGCTGAGCGCCTCCTCGACGGCGGGCCGCATCCTGAGACGCACATCACCACATCATCGACTCTGGGCGGTTCCGTCCCCCGGCTCGGCGATGCTAGCTTAGGCATGCCTTACTGAAGTAAGGCGTGCCTAAGCATGTGCGGACGAGTCAGAAGGGGCGGGACACGGTGCTGTCGGACGCCTTCCCGAGTTTCCTGATCGGACTGCGCGAAGGGCTGGAAGCGGGACTGGTCGTCTCGATCCTGCTCGCCGCCCTGATCAAGGCCGGCCGCCGGGACCGGGTCGGCCCGGTCTGGCTCGGGATCGCCGCCGCGGTGGCGCTGAGCCTGTCGTTCGCCGCCGTGCTCACCTTCACCTCCGCGCATCTGCCGCCCAAGGCGCAGGACGTGTTCGGCGGCGTGCTGTCGCTGCTGGCCGTCGGCTTCGTCACCACGATGGTGTTCTGGATGCGCCGGGCCAGCGCCTCGATGTCCGGGGACATCAAGGCCAAGCTGGCCGCCGCGCTCGGCTCCAGCACCGGCGTGCTGATCTTCACGGCGTTCGCGGCGGTGGCGCGCGAGGGGCTGGAGACCTCGCTGTTCCTGTGGACCACGGCGCAGACCGCGCACGAGAAAAGCGGTCCCGCCATCGGCGCGGTGTTCGGGATCGCGGTGGCGACGCTGCTGTGCTGGGGGCTGTACCACCGGGCCCTGAAGCTCAACCTGACCAAGTTCTTCAAAATCACCGGACTGGTGCTGGTCGTCATCGCGGCCGGGGTGGTCGCGTACGGGCTGCAGGACCTGCAGGAGAGCGGCGCGGTCGGCGGATTCACGTCCTACGCCTGGGACCTGAGCGCGCACATCGACCCGAACGCCTGGTACTCCACGCTGGTCGCCGGGACGCTGAACATCACGCCGAAGATGACGTGGCTGTCGGTGGCCGGGTATGTGCTGTACTTGGCGCCGGTACTGTACTTCTACCTGCGGCCGCCACGGCTTTCCAAGGCGGCCCGGCCTTCCACGACAGCGCAGCCCTCCACGGCGGCGCAGTCCCCTCAGACCGCCGAGGCGGTCCCGTCGGCGCCGCGCCCCACCGCCGCGTCGGCGGACACCCCGGCCGCCTCGGCCCCCTCGGCTCCTGCCTCGCCTCCGGCTCCGGCTCCCGCTCCGGCCCGCAAGCCCGCGCCCCGCTGGGCGATGGGCACCGCCGTCGTCGCGGTGCCGGCCGTCGCCGCGGTGGCGGTGATCGTCGCCGTCGGTCCGACCTCCTCGGCGAAGGCCGACCAGACCATCGAGGTCTCCGCCGCCGCCTGCGGCAAGGGCTTCGGCGACCTGGCCACCGGCGAGCACGTGTTCCAGATGAAGAACACCGGCGACGTGCCCGCCGAGGTCTACCTGCTGGACCCGTCGACGAACGCCGTCTACGGCGAGATCGAGGGCCTGGCGCCCGGCACCACCCGGCCGCTGACCGCGACGCTCGGCGCCGGGACCTACGCGTGGCGCTGCGTGCCCAACGGCAAGGGCGCGGTGACGTCGGCGGTCAAGCACGTCTCCGGCACCGGGACGTCCAAGACCGCGGTCGTGCCGATCGCCGAGAAGGACCTCGACGCGCCGCTGGACCAGTACAGGACCTACGTCGGCGACCACCTGAACGAACTGGCCGGCTACACCGCCAAGCTGAAGCAGGACGTGGACTCCGGCGACCTGGCCGCCGCCAAGTCCGACTGGCTGACCGCGCACCTGTCCTACAACCGGCTCGGCGCCGCCTACGGCACCTTCGCCGACTGGGACGGCAAGATCGACGGCCGGGCCGACGGGTTGCCGGACAAGGAGAAGGACAAGGACTTCACCGGCTTCCACCGGCTGGAATACGGCCTGTGGCACGGCGAGCCGGCGGCCGCGCTGGCGCCGGTCGCCGACCAGCTGGACGCCGACGTGCACGGCCTGATCGACGCCTGGCCCAAGCAGGACTTCGACCCGGCCGACCTGCCGCTGCGCGCCCACGAGATCCTGGAGAACACGCTCCAGTTCCAGCTGACCGGCGACGCCGACTACGGCTCGGGCACCTCCGTCGCCACGGCGGACGCCAACCTGGCCGGCACCCGCGTGGTGCTGAACGTGATCCGGCCGCTGGTGCAGGCGCGGGACCCGCAGGCGCTGGCGCGGATCGACGGCTGGCTGGACCGGTTCGGAACCGTGGTCGCCGCCGCCAAGCAGCCGGACGGGAGCTGGACGCCCGTGGACCAGCTGGCCCCGGCCGACCGGCAGAAGCTCAACGGGACGCTCGGGGAGCTGCTGGAGCAGCTGGCCGTGGTGCCGGACCTGCTGGAGATCCGCAAGGCGACCTGAGCGGCCGGCCCACCCGCCCCGCCGCCCGTCGCCCGCTGACTTCGTAGATGAAAGCTGTGCCTTGAGATGACTGAGCAGAACCCGAACCCGACGCCGGAAGCCGACCCGGCAGCCAGCGCCGCCGCCCCAACAGCCGCCGCCGCGCAGCCCGCGACCTGCCCCTTCGACCACACCGGCTTCGCCCGCCGCGCGATGCTCAAGGGCGCTGCGGCCGGCGTCACCGGGGCGGCGGTCATCGGGGCCACCGGCTTCGCGATGAACAAGGCGGCGGCGGACGCGGCGCCGTCGGCGTCGTCGGGCGCGGCGACCGGCCGGACGCTGGCCTTCCACGGCCCGCGCCAGCAGGGCGTCACCACCCCGGCGCAGAAGCACCTGACAGTCGCGGTGTTCGACGTCACCGCCGCCGACAAGGGCGAGCTGAAAGAGCTGTTCCAGACCCTCACCGAGCGGGCCCGGTTCCTCACCTCCGGCGGCACGCCGCCGGACCTGGGGGTCGGCGCGCCGCCCTCGGACAGCGGCATCCTCGGCCCGACCGTGCCCGCCGACGGCCTGACCGTCACCCTCGGCGTCGGCGCCTCGCTGTTCGACGGCCGGTTCGGGCTGGGCGACAAGAAGCCGGCCCGGCTGACGCCGATGAAGACCTTCCCGAACGACAACCTGAACGCCGCCGAGTGCCACGGCGACCTGTCGTTGCAGATCTGCGCCGACAGCCGGGACACGGTGCTGCACGCGATCCGCGACATCGCCAAGCACACCCGCGCCGGGATGCAGCTGAAGTACCGCATCGACGGCTGGGCCAACGACCCGCGGCCCAGCGGCGCCCAGCGCAACCTGCTCGGCTTCCACGACGGCATCGCCAACCCGGGCACCGAGCACGAGTACGACTACCTGGTGTGGGTGCAGCCCGGCGCGCCGGAGCCGGCGTGGACCGCCGGGGGCACCTACCAGGTGGTGCGCCGGATCCGGATGCTGGTCGAGTTCTGGGACCGGGTCAGCCTGCTGGAGCAGGAGAAGATGATCGGCCGGCGGCGGGACACCGGCGCGCCGCTGGACGGTGCCGCCCAGACCGACATCCCGCAGTACGCCAAGGACCCCAAGGGCGGGTCGATCCCGCTGGACGCGCACATCCGGCTGGCCAACCCGCGCACGCCGGAGACCGACCGCAACCGGATCCTGCGCCGCGGCTACAACTACGACCGGGGCTTCGACGCGGTCGGGGACCTGGACATGGGGCTGGCGTTCGTCTGCTACCAGCAGGACATCCAGCGGCAGTTCGAGTTCGTCCAGACCAAGCTCATCGACGAGCCCTTGGTGGACTACATCTCCCCGGTCGGGGGCGGCTACTTCTTCGTGCTGCCCGGCGTGAAGGACGCCTCGGACTACTTCGGCAGCGGTCTGCTGGCCTGACATCCCTTGCCCGTCCCTTTCGGTGATCCCCGCCTGATCCGTATCGGCGGATGCTGCCTTACAGTGGGGCCATGGGACTGGCCTCGGAGGTGCGTCGCCTGCGCCTGGCCCGGGGCCTGACCCAGCGCGAGCTGGCGGAGCCGGCGTACACGCGGGCGTTCGTCGCGGCGATCGAGTCCGGCGCCCGGGTGCCGAGCGACGAGGCGCTGGCACACTTGGCCGGGCGCCTGGGCACCGGCATCGACGACCTGCGCAACGGTCGGCCGCCGGGGACCGGGGAACAGCTGCGGTCCCGGCTGGCGGACGCCCGGCTGGCGCTGTCCCATGGCAAAGCCGAGGAGAGCGCCGCGGAGCTGAAAGCGGTGCTGGAACAGGCGCAGGCGTATCAGCTGACGGAGATCGTGGGCTGGGCCCGGCTGCGGCTCGGCGAGATCCACACCCACCTCGGCGAGGTCGACCGGGCGCTGGAGGTGTTCGAGGGCGTGCTCGCCCAGACCCCGCCGGAGCTGGTGCGGCTGCACGCGGCGGCGGTGGCGCGGGTGGCGTACACGCGGTTCACCGTCGGCGATCCGCAGCGGGCGATGGCGGTGCTCGAGACCGAGCTGCGGGCGCTGCGGGACCGGCCCGAGGCGGACGCGGACGCGGAACTGCGGGTGGCGTCCTCGCTGATGTACGTCTACAACGAGCTCGACTGGAACGACCGGGCGCGGCGCGTCGAGCAGGAGACGGCGCCGCTGATCCCGCGGGTCGCGGACCAGGAGTGGGTGGCGCAGTTCTGCTCGACCGCCGCTCAGCTCCGGCGCATCGAATCCGAGCTCGACGACGTGGACCGGCTGCTCTCCGAGGCGGTGCGGCGGTACACCGCGCTGGGGATGCAGCGGGAGATCGGGATGTGCCACTGGGCCCGCGGGTACGTGCTGCGGCGCGCGGCGCGGCTGCCCGAGGCGGAGTCGGAGTTCCGGCGGGCGCGGGCGATCCTGCACGCCGTCGGCGCGGTCCAGGACGAGGCCGGCGCCACGCTGGAGCTGGCGGAAGTGCTGCGGCGGCAGGGGGCGCTCGACGAGGCCGGGACCCTGGCGGCGGAGGCGGCGCGGACCTCGGAGCACACCGGGCACCGTGAGGGGATGGCCGAGGCTTCCCGGCTGCTGGGACTGGTGTGCGGGCAGACCGGGCGCAACGCCGAGGCCGAGCACCACTTGGCGGTGGCCGCGGACCGGTACGAGGGCGCGGGGTTGATGGCCGAACTGGTGACCACATGCGGGCTGCTCGCCGACCTGCTGCTGGCGACCGGACGGGAGGCCGAGGCGCGGGCGATGCTGCGGCGGGGACTGCGCGGGGCGGAGACGCTGTGGTGAGCGCCGGTGGCGGCGCCGTGACGCCGGTGGGGGAGCGGATCCACCGGTTGCGGACCGCGCGGGGCATGAGCCAGCGGGAGCTGGCCGAGCCCGGATACACCGCGGCGTTCGTGTCCTCGGTGGAGGCCGGGAAGCGGACCGCGTCGGTGGAGGCGCTGGAGTACTTCGCGCAACGGCTCGGCGTCGGCGTCGACGAGCTGCGGACCGGGCGGGCCGCCGACCAGGGGCTGCGGCTGGAGCTGGCGTTGGCGCAGGCCGAGGCGCAGGGGTCGGCCGCGGCGTTCGCGGACCTGCTGGCCGTGGAAGGGCTGACCGACGAGCAGCGGGCCTGGTGCCATGTCGGGCTCGGACACGCGGCGCTCGCGGCGGCCGAGTCGGCGGGCCCGGTGGGTCCGGGGAGTGCAGGGGCGGCGAGCGCGGACCTTTTCGAGGCCGCGGCGCGGTTCGAGGCGGCCGACCAGTACCTCATAGGGGCACCGCCGCATCACCGGGCTCACGTGACCGTGGGCCGCGCCGCCGTGCTGCGGCAGCAGGGCGACGCCCGCTACGCCGTGTATCTGCTGACCGAGGCCCGCGACGAGCTGACGCGGACCGGATACCCCGATCCGTCCGCCCTGCTGGCTTTGCACGTGTCGCTGGCCGTGGCGCACAGCGACCTCGGCGATGACGTGCAGGCTGCCGACGCTGCGGAGTCGGCGTTGCTGCTCGCGGCGGGGCCGCGGCCGACGGCGGTGGCCCGGGGACATCTGGAGACGGCGCGCACGCTGCTGGCCGCGGGGGCGCTGCCCGCGGCGGCGGTCGCCTTGGCGCAGGCGCGGCAGGCGTTCCGGGAGGCGGCGCTGCATTCGCAACTGGCTTGGTGCCATCGGGCGCGAGGGCTGCGGCGGGGCCGGGTCCGGGACCGCGAAGGCGCGTTGGCGGATCTGGCGGTGGCCGAGCAGCTGTTCGCGGAGTCGGGGCAGGACGAGCGGCGGGTCGACACCGCACTGGAGCTGGCCGAGCTGCGGCTCGCCATGGGGATCGCCGAACCCGAGCTCCCGGACGCGCACAACCCGGTCCAGCAGGCGCGAGCCGACCGCCTGCGCGCGCTCATGGCCGGTGCGGCCGAGGCGAAGGAGCGGTATCTCGTCGCCGCCATCGCGGGGTTCCGGGAGCGGGGTCCGCGACCGGAGCTGGCGCGCGCGGTGAACGAGCTCGCCGACCTGCTGGAGGCGGAGGGCCGGGGCGAGGAAGCGCTGCGGGTGCTGCGGGCCGGGCTGGCCGACGTGCAGCGGCTCAACAGCCAGACATGAACTCAACAGCCAGACATGAAACGGAAATCGGCGAGGCGGACCCCTGCCCCAGAGAGGTCCGCCTCATTGAAGGAGCCTCGCGTCAGCAGGCTCCGGTATCGCTCCACGCGGGCCACGACTGAGCGCCCGGCACAGCACCCGTCGAGTACCACGTGGACTTGTGAAGGCGACCGGAGTGGGTCGCCTCGTCGCCCGGGACGCACGCGGTGATGCCGCTCCAGGCGGATCCGCCCGCGCAGCCACCGCTCCCGCACCGGGCACCATCAGGGCGGACGCCGTGGTGTGCGTCGCCGAGCCGGTGCCGGTGATGGTCGGGGTCGTACGTTCCGGCCGCGGCGGTTGAGGCCACCGCCACGTTCAGGGGGTCGCCGAGCCGTCGGCGGACCCGCGGCCGGTGTCGGCGCGGACATCCCGCGCCGGCACCGGCTCGGCGCCCTTCGCCGGCACCGCCGCGTGCGGAGTGCCGGCACCGCTCACGCGCGTGAGCCGGGCGCGGGCGAGAACGGCGACTCGGCGGTCCCCACCGCAGCAGTGCTGGGGGCCGTGCTCAGCGCGCCGCTGTGCGCGGAGGTGGTGCCGCGCAGATTGCCGGCGGCGTCGGTGACGACGACCGGCAAGTCCTCGTAGGTCCGCGCGAACCCGAAGTAGCGCAGATCGTCGGTGCCCTCGACGGACGAAGCACGGACGGCGGCCTCGGCCGAGGCAGCGGGCCGGGTGGCGGCGCCGCCGGTCGCCGCCACGGCGAGGCCGGCGCCGAACAGGGCGGCGGACAACCCCAGGATCAGGGGGATGCGTCTCACGGTGTTACTCCTCCAGGGGCATGAGGACGGTGGGGGAACCGGGGAGTGCGCTCAGTTTCTTGGCTATTAACCGTGGTTGAATGTCTAGTTACGCCACGGCTCCGCGTCAAGGGTTTAGACCACTGGGATCAGAATTCTGATGGTGAACCGGTCCGGACTGATGGCTGATTAATGAGTGGCCGCCCGTTCGCGCAGTGCATAGCCTGGGCGGATGGCCATCGAGATCAAGGTCGTCGCCGAGTCGGGCATCGAGGACTATTCCGACGCCATCGACATGGGGTTCTACCACCCCCAGAACCGCGGCAAGCGGGGCGCCCGGCGCCGGGAGTGGTTCGCCGAGGACCTGGCCGCCGGCCGGTTCATCGCGGCCTACGACGGCGGGCGGGTGGTCGGCACCTTCGGCAACGCCGCGAACCGGGTGACCGTCCCCGGCGGGGCCTCGGTGCCGACCGCCGCGGTCACCGCGGTCACCGTCACCCAGACCCACCGCCGCCGCGGCATCCTGTCCTCGATGATGGCCGCCGGGCTGCGGCAGTCCGCCGACGCCGGCGAGCCGCTGTCGATCCTGATCCCGGCGGAGTGGCCGATCTACGGCCGCTTCGGCTTCGGCCACGCCACCGACGAGACCCGCTACGTCGTCGAGACCGCCCGGTGCGCCCTGGCGCGCCCGCTGCCGGGCACGGTGGAGTTCGTGACGGCCCCGCAGTGGGTCGAGGAGATCCCGGCCGTCTACGACCGGCTCCGGGCCCGCACGCCCGGCGCGATCGAGCGCCGCCACCAGTGGCACGAGCGCAATACCGGCCTGCTCACCTGGGACGGCAAGCCCACCGACAGCGAGCTGTTCCTCGCGGTCTACCGGGACGAGTCAGGCATCGCGCGCGGCGGGCTGAAGTACAAGTTCAAAGACGGCCTCTGGGACGGCTTCGTGCCGGACGGCACCGCCACCGAGGTGGACCTGCTCGCCGAGGACGCCGTGGCCCGGGTCCGGCTGCTGCAGTTCCTGTGGGAGCAGGACTGGGTCAGCTCGTTCGAGGTGGAGACGTTCCCGATGGACGACTCCTGGCGCCACCTGATGGCCAACCCCCGCTACGCCCGGGCGAAGCAGCGCGTCGACGTGCTGTGGGCCCGCGTGCTCGACGTCCCGGCGGCGCTGACCGCGCGCACCTACGAGGGCGAGGGCCGGCTCGTCGTGGCCGTCACCGACCCGGCCGGCTATGCCGAGGGCGTGTACGCGCTCGAAGGCGGTCCCGGCGGCGCCACCGTGAAGCGCACCACCGAGGCCGCCGACCTGACGATGCCGGTGCGGACCCTCGGCGCACTCTACTTCGGGCACCACGCCGCCACCGCGCTGGCCGCGGTGGGCGAGCTCACCGAGGACAAGCCCGGTGCGCTCGCCGTCGCCGACCGGATGTTCAAGACCGCGATCCCGCCGTTCTGCGCCACCTGGTTCTGACGGCCGCCGGCGGCCCGGCGGTGCGGTCCTCAGTCCGCCGGTCCGGGCTTGGTCGGCCGCTCGTCGATCTCCATCCACGACTGCGGCCGCGCCACCGGCACGAACCCGGCCTTCTCATAGGTCGAGTGCTTGTCCTTGGTGGCCAGCAGGAACCGGTTGATCCCCAGCGCCTTCAGGTCCGCCACGATCTCCCGGGTCAGCCACGGCCCGACGCCCTTGCCCCGGTAGGCGTCGTCGACGTAGACGTCGCAGAAGTACGCGAAGGTCGCGTGGTCGGTGATGATCCGGGTCACGCCGACCATCGTCTCCCGGTCGGCGTAGACGCCGTAGACGTGCGAGCCGTCCACCGAGCGTTCCACGCGGTCGCGCGGGCGGCCGGCGCCCCACCAGGACTCCTCGGAGATCCACCGGTACACCTTGTCGCGGTCGACCAGGGCCGGGTCGTCGCTGATGAACAAGCCGTCCTCGCGCGTCGTTTCCATGATGGGAATCCCATCACACCGAAACCGGCGCGGACAAAAGCCAAGAACGCCGAAGTGGCCTGGTCTCAGCTGCTGAGACCAGGCCCTTTACCCGCCTTCAAGCCGGGATCGACCCGGAACCGACCCCCGCGGTCAGTCCCGGCCCTTCTGCTTGCCACGCCGCGAACCGAACACGATCTCGTCCCACGACGGCACCGTCGCCCGCCGGCCCGGCCGCACACCGTCGGCCTCGGCCTGCCGGTCGGTGGTGCCGACCATCCGCTCCCGGTGCGGGGAGGTGGTGCGCGGCCCGAAGATCGCGTCGTCGAACGCCGAACCGGCCGACTGCCCGGCCGCCGCGGCGATCGGGGCCGGGGCGCGGGTGTCGGCGTCGAGGAAGTCGAAGTCCTCCTCGGGGCCGGTCGCCTGGCCCGGGACCCCCGCGGTGGCGCTCGGCGGCCCCGGTCGCGCGCCC
>JABFXP010000680.1 GCA_013361685.1 Catenulispora sp. | reverse complement strand
GGCGCAGACCGCGTCAGCGGTCCTGCCATAAGGCGACGACCGCGCTCAACAGACTGCCGGTGGTCAGCAGATCCTGGTCGTGCCGACCGATGATGCGCCATCGCCCGTCGGCGAACCGTTCCCGCGCGGCCCCCAGCCGCACCGGCCGGGTGATGTCGGTGACGTCGGCGATGACGACCTCACCATCGACCGCCACGGCCGAGAACGTACGTCCCATGCATTTGACGACGGTCCGTCTGGACACCTCGTCGATCTCGAACACCCGATTGGCCTGCCCGTGGGCGGCCTCGTGCGGACTGAGCGGTTCGCCTGTGGACACCATGAGCGCCCCCTCCCGGCGTCGGCGGCTCGCGGAACAGAACCCTGACTGGTGGCGACTCAGTGTAGTCGCCGCCGGTGGATCGGTGGCTGCCACCACAATGCCACTCCCCTACAAGGTTTCACCACTCGCGTCGCGCGCTGCTTCACCGATGGCTTTGAGAGTCTCCTGAACCGCCGTGGCGATGATCTGCTCGTCCTGAACGGTCTCCGCGACGTGGATCTCCTGGATCTGAACGAATACGGTCCGGGTGACGATCTCGGGAGTGGCGGCTTCCTTCTTCGACCTGAGGCCGGTGAAGACCGTCCAGGCCAAGGTCGCGGCGGAGACGATGACGGCCGCGACCGCGGTGGGGTCCAGATACTGATCGGGCGGAGCCTGCGAGTCCCGGGCGGCGAGGATCTCCTCGACCTCGGCGACCAGGCGGGATCCGTAGCGGTCTTTCAGACGCTCGGCCGTGGCCCGCGCCCCGGCTTCGACGGGGTTGCTCATGGGGTTGGTTCGCCTTCCTCGCTGTACTCGGGGAGCACTTCGGCGGTGACATATTCTCGGACCCGCTCCGGCAACGGCTCGCCGGTCACCTCCCGCCAGGTGCGCTCCAGGATCTCGATGCCGAACGCCTCGACCAGTGATCGAAGCCTCTCCGGCGCCGGGGCGGAGGCCGGGTGGGGAAAGGAGTCGAACCGGACGAGGCCCTTGACCGTCCAAGCGAGCCCTTCCGGAATCCTCCCGCGCACGATGGCGAGAGCGCCGAATTGAAGAAGGCTGCGGGCGGCACCGACACGGTCGCCCGACTTCTCCTGGACGGCGAAGGCCTTCCGCCCCCAGGCCTCGGCATCCTCCCAGCGCTGCCGGAGGGCCGCGAGGACGGCGAGTTGGTGATAGCAGCTTGCGATGCTGATACGGTTGCCGAGGCTCTCGTGGATGATCAGGGCCCTGCGGTACAGGGCCTCGGCCCGCTCCCAGTTCTGCTGTTCCTGGGCGACGATCCCGAGATGGTAATAGCTCTTGGCCAGGTTGGCCCGGTCGTCGAGCGGCTGACGGATGGCGACGGCTTGCTGGTACCAGTACTCGGCCCGGTCCCAGAGTCCTTGCTCCTGCGCAACCCGGCCGAGCTGGTGATACGTGTTGGCTATCTCTGTGCCTTCCCCGGTCCCGTCGCCGCCGGCCAGAGCTTTGCGGTACCAGGCTTCCGCTTCCTTCCAGCGCCGCCGTCGCTGAGCGAGCAGCCCGAGGTGGTGGTACGTGTTCGACACGTGCGGCACTCCCGGCAGGTGTTCCTTGACCGCCAAGGATTTTCTGTACCACGCCTCGGCTTCGTCCCACCGCACCCGCTGTTCGGCGACTATCCCGAGGTTGTGGTAGCAGTTGGCGATGGCGGTCAGCACGTCCGGCGTGGGGTCGAGCTGCTGATTCGCCATCAGCAAGCTCATGTGGGTGCGTTCGGCTTCGTCGAGGTGGAACGTCTGGATCTGCCAGTTGGCCTGGAGACTAGCCGTCTGCTGCCACAGCAGGCCCGCGTCGGTGGTCAGATCGGGGGGCGATCCGCCGGGAAGTTCGACCGCGTCTCGAATCCGCCTGAACCATTCACTCGCCTCATGGGAGAGCCCCAGCAGCTCCCAGTACGCGTTCAACCCCTGGCAGATGCCTCCAGCCGGCAACCACATCTGCTGTTCCAGCGTATATTCCAGGAACGCCCCGAAATTGCGGCGGTGGTCCTCGAGGATCTCCAGGCCGCGTCGCGCGTTCCCCTCGGCGATCTGCTCTCTGATGAACTGCCCGAGGGCTGAGAAGGTTCGAGCGGCCACGCCGCGCGCGGCGCGACGCTCCTGCGCGAAACTCTCTGGCCGGCCGGCGGCCCACTGATCGGCGACGAAGGCGGGCAGCGCCGGGTGGATGCGATACCCGCCGCTTCGCAGGCTGCTGAGCAGCCCCACCGCCAGCGCGCGGTCCAACAACCGCTGCCAGCCCGCTACGTCGTAGCTGCGGAACTGTGCAGGAGCCTCGGAATCGTCCTCGAACGCGATCTTCAGGAAGTTGGCATCGATGGAGCCGTGGAACAAGGACAGGATCCACAACGCCTCCTGATCGCGACCGGACAGGTGGCCGTAGGAGTAGGCGACGCAGGCGCGAAGGGGGTCGGCGCGTCCGCCGGTCGCCGCGACCGCACCGCCCGAACGGCCGCCCCGCAGATCGGCGAGCAGCTGTCGGGGCTCGTACTCCGCCAGCAACGGCAGGATCACGCGCATCGACAGAGGATGCCCGTCCAGCCACTGGATCAGCTCGGCGAATTCTCGCCCGCCACGGCGCGAACTCCCCCGCGGCGAATTCGCGAGCAGCAGGTCGGCGTAGTCGCCGGCTTCCTGTGGGCTCAGGCCGCCGACCTCTACGCGCTGAACGGGCCCGAGCCAGTCCTCGTCGGTCCGGCTGGTGATGACCACCGAGGCTGTGCCGTGATCGCGGAGGCGGGCCAGGAACTCGCGCAGCTCTTCGCGCTGCGCCGCGGCGAGCCTCGTGGCCATGGTGGGGTCGGGCATGGAATGGACGGACTCGAAGTTGTCCCAGATCAGCAAGATGCGCCGCCGGTCCAGCAGTTCTTGGACCGCGGCCCGGCGCGCGGACGGATCCAGCTGGGCGAACTCTGTGCCCAGCACCCGCTGCCCGATGCCATCGATCACCCCGTCGAGGCCGAAGGAGGCGACACCGGGCTCGAAGGAGTGCCAGATCACCCACTCGGGTCTGTCGACGCCGCCGGTGTCACGCCACCACCGGCCGAAGGCTTTGGCCACTTCGGACTTGCCGGTGCCGCCGGGGCCGTGCAAGAGCACGACCTTCGCTGAACGCGCCGCGCCTTCCAGTGTGTAGAGCAGGGCGTCACGGCCGACGAACTGACCGGCAGCCGCCAGATCTCCGCTGTCCCCGGAATCATCGGCGGGCTCCTGCAAGCCGGGAGCCCGGTCGGCGGCGTCCACGGCCGACCGCGGGCCGGCGGTGGCGCGCTCCAGATCGGCGAAGCGCACGTCTCGGCTGGCGTAGTGCACCGGCACGATCCAGTCCTTCAGCGGAAGGCGTCCCCGCGGGCTCGGGCGCAGATCCGCGACCGCCAGACGCCTGCGACCGGCGGTGACCGCGTCGGCGACGCGGTCCCCGGCGAACAGGCACCGATAGAACACCGCCATGAACTCCGCCGCGGCGGCCGTGTACGCCTTGTACGCCATGGCCACCACTGACGAGACGCCGCCTTGCAGCAGCCGGGTCGCGACCGTCGCCTCCACCCCCGACCCGCCGATCCGGCCGGACTCGCAGGCGTTGAGCACGACCACCGGGACGCCGCCCCCGGCCAGGACGTCGGCGACCCTGTCGGCCGGTACCCGGTGGGCCCCGCCGCGCGGACCTTCGAAGGTCAGCGCTCCCACGGCGTCCGGACCGTCGCCGTGTGCGCCGTGCCCGTCGAAATGCACGACCTGGAAAGGTTCACCGGCCCGCACCGCCTCGGCCAGAACCTCCTCCAGCCCGGCCAACGTCGGAGGGCGCAGGACCACCATGTCGACCGCATCGCCGGAGGCGTCCAGCAACGGCAACAGATGGCGGGCGATCATGTGGTACTCGACGTCGGCAGGCCCGCGCGGCCGGGAGATCACCATCAGCACCCGCAGCCGGGCCCCCGAGACCACCAAGGGCTCCGCTTCCTGCGCGGTCGTCAACATTCGGGTGACCGCGATCCCCCGCAGGGCGAGCGGCGCCGAGGCCGCCGGATCGGCCGACAGCTCCCACGGCAGCGCCAGCGGTTCGGCGGCGGCGCAGCGCACCACGAGTTCCATGCCGCATCCGCTGTCCCGTGCGCGCTGATACGCCTCATGGACCGGCGGCGACGCGAACAGCGAACGGAAAAGCCGGGAGCCCCATTCCTCGAACCGCGCCGCGATCCGGGTTCCGCGGTCGTCATAGACGCCGAACGGAGTCCGGAGGTAATCCTCGATGTACCAACGGATGTCCTCCTGAGCGTCGGCGTCCAACGGCCATGAGAAGTCGACCGGGTCGCCGATCGCCTCGGGCTCGGGCGTGCCCTCCGACTCGACCGACGCCGCGAGCCGGTTGTCAGCACCGAGATCCATCACGATCCGGGTCGTGCACGTTTCGTGGGTTCCACCCTCGCCGCCGGGCCGCCGGCCCTCGGCGGGTCGGTCGTCGGCGGCCGTCTCGTCGCCGCGACCGAACCGGATGAGCGCCAATTCGTTGAGGCTCTTCCGCAGAAACGCGTGAGCGGGTTCGTCTTCTGGTATGCCGCTCAAGGCCATCAAGCCGACGTATAGGGCCTCGTCAGCGTCGTCCAATGTCTGCGTATGGATGATGCGGGCGCGCAACGCGAAGTGGAGGATGCCCAAATGCCTGGCCTTTTCCGGGTCTTCATCACTGATGGAATCGGCAATCTCGCGATGCGCTGCTATCGCTCGATCCAGATCGCCAAGCTCACGAGTGAGATCTTCCTGTCGATCCATCTCGACGGCCGCCTCTCAAGGTCTCCTATATATCAGGGTACTGCCGAGCAGGAGAGGCAACCTGTTTCAGGGTGGGACCGCGGCTCAATGCTTTCCCCGATAGTCTTTGACCGCACGGCGCCGGGCCGAAAATCGGCCCGCGATTTCAAGAACTAGCCTCGAATCAGACCGAGCAACGCCGCCTTGTCCGGCTTCCCGCTGACGGCCACCGGAACCTCGGACAGCCGGGTGATGGTCTCCGGCACACTGAGCTCACCGAGTTCGGCGCGCACTGCCTCTCGCAAGCCGACGTGGTCCAGGCTCCGTCCCGGGCGTGGGACCACGAAAGCGTGCACCGCCTCGCCGCGCCGGTCGCTCGGGGCGCCGACCACGTAGGCCTGGTCCACGTCCTCCTGCGCCGCCAATATGCGCTCGATCGGGCCCGCGTACACCGGCAGGGCGTCCACGATGATCACTTCGCGGGCGCGGCCGGTCAGGTAGAGATAGCCGTCCTCCAGCCTCCCGAGGTCGCGGGTGCGCGCCCAGCCGTCGGCCGTCAGGGTCTCGGCGGTCTGCTCGGGGTCGTCGAAGTAGCCGCACATCTGGTACGGCGTGCGCACGAAGATCTCGCCGTCCCGGATGTCCACTTCCACGGACGGCAGCGGACGTCCCACGGAGGCGAGGACGCCTTTGGCGATGTCCGTCGGGGTCAGCGCGGTGAGACCGCCGGTCTCGGTCAGTCCGTAGGAGGAGTACACCACCGGGCCGAGCAAGTCTGCTGCTTCAGCCATCCGGTGCGCGGGCAGCGGCGATCCGGCGACCATGATCGCCGCGACCGTGGACATGTCAGAGTCCGTGGTCCGCAGCGCGTCAAGCGTCTGATACAGGCGGGGCACGTTCATGATCGTCGCGGTGGCGCGCAGCCGCTCGAACACCCCGGGGAACAGCGGGCCTTCTCCGGGTGCGGGAAGGCGCGGGATCACGGCCGTGCCGCCGGAGAGCAAGCACAGCGCCAGATAGTCCTGCACCACCGCGCTGGACAGCGTGCCGAACAGCAGATAGCGGCTGGTGCGCTGGGCGAGTTCGACGGTGTCGGGGCACCAGTTCTCGGCATCCCAGGACCAGTGCGCCGACAGCGCCTTGTAGGTCTGCATGCAGCCCTTCGGCCGGCCGGTGCTGCCGCTGGTGTACGCCACGCGCGCCACGTCGTCCGGCCGGGCCCGCACCACGGGGTCGGCCGCCGCGCCGCGCAACAGTTCGGCCACCCGGTCGCCGGTGAGCACAGTGTCGACGCCGCGCGAAAGCACATATTGGCGCTGGGGTGCCGAATAGCCGGGATGCACGCCGATCACCCGGCACCCCAGCGTGTACCCCGCGAGGTACGCCGCCACCGCTTCGACGCCGACCTCCAGGTCCACGGCCACTCCGCTGCCCGGACCGACACCGTTCGAGCGCAGGCCGTGGGCGATGGTGCCGATCATGCGAAGTAGTTCGGCGCCGGTCACGGCGTGATCGCCATGCTCCACGGCGACGTGTTCCGGCTGCGTCGCCAGCGCGTGGAGAACCGAATCCGGGAATACCATGCGCGCTTGCCTCCTGGGGATGAGAACGCCTGTGCGCTAGTAAGAGGTCTGAGCGTCCGCGGTGACCTTCACCGCGGCTTTGGCAGCGGGAAGACATACCGTGAAGGTCGCGCCCATCCCGGGCCGGCTCTCAGCACGGATGACGCCCCCGTGGTCGGCGGCGATCTCGCGGGCCAGCGCCAGACCGAGCCCGAAACGGTGCGGCCCCTGGTGGCCGCTCTGCGCGAACCGCTCGAAGATCCGCTCGCTGTCGGCCTGGTCGAAGCCGCTTCCGTCGTCGGCGACTTCCAGCTCGACCATGTTCCGGTCGGCGGAGCGGATCCGCAGGCTGATCCGGCCGCCCTGTTCGGTGTGGCCGATGGCGTTGTCCAGGAGGATCGTGATCATCCGGCGCAGCGGCGAGGCCGCCCCGTGGACGGGGAAGGCGCAGGCGGAGTCCGCGGTGACCCAGTCCTCTGCGATGTCCACTTCGAGGGTGCGGTCGTCGAGCCGCGGGCGTTCGGCGTCGGCCGCCTGCCGGGCCAGCGCGGCGAGGTCGACGACGCGCGAGCGTTCCGGATCGTCGTGCAGCGCCGCCGAGACCAGCAGATCCTCGGCCAGTTCGTTCAGTTCCCCCGCCGCGCGGACCAGCGCGCCGAGCTCCTCGGCCAGCGGCTCCGGCACCTGTTCGGCGGGCCTGCGCAGCAGCAGTTGGGCGCGGGTGTGCAGGCGGGTGAGCGGCGTGCGCAGCTCGTGGCTGGCGTCGGCGACGAACCGGCGCTGTCTGGCCAGCGCGTCGCCGAGCGGGGCGATGGACCGCCGGCCGACCTCGGCGCCCACGACCGTGGCGGCCCCGACGCCGAACAGTCCCACCAGGACCAGCGCCCGTACCAGATGGTCGAGGTCGGCCCGCTGGTACCAGGTGTCCACGACGGCTTGGCGCACGGTGTCGCCGTGGCGCACGGTGAGCACTTCATAGACCGTGCCGTCGGCCGCCCAGCTGGTCTGCCTGGGCGGCGTGCCGTCCCGCGCGGCGGCCACGGCGGAGGCGAGCGGCAGGCCCTCGGGCGCCGTCGCGGCGCCGGACGTCCGTCCGTCCGTGATCACGAACAGCCACTGGCAGGGCATGATCTGCTCAGGGTTTCCGTAACCGAGCTGGAACTCGAGTTGGTGGCGGACCTGGTTGTGCTGTTCGGTGAGCACGACGCGGTAGATGCTGAAGCCGAGCAGCCCGAGCGCGGCCAGGAAGCTGGCGGCGATCCGGCAGGCGAGGACGGCGGCGGCCCGGGTGAGCATCCGCCGTTCCGGCGGGGCCGGGGCACGCCGGCGGCGCGGCGCCGTCGCCGTCGCCGTTCTTTCCGCCGCACGAAGCGCACGAGGCCTGCTCACAGTGGTCCGATCCGGTAGCCCAGGCCGTAGACGGTCCGCACGATCTGCCGGCCGAGCTTGCGTCTGAGGTAATAGACATAGGTGTCCACGACCGACTCCGCCGCCGTGTCGGGGAACACCCGGGCCCGCAACTGGGCCCGGGTGTACACCGCGCGCGGCCGGACGGCCAGGGTGAACAGCAGCTCGAACTCGCGCGGGGAGAGCGGAACGCGGCTGCCGTCTCCGAGCGCGACGTCGTGGGCCTGCCGGTCCAGGTAGCCGGCGCCGAGCGGGAGCAGGTCGGCGCCGTCGGCCAGCCGCCGGTCCAGCGCCCGGATCCGGGCCAGCAGCTCGTCCAGGTCGAACGGTTTGCCCAGGTAGTCGTCCGCGCCGCCGTCGAGTCCGCGCACCCGCTCGGGATGGGCGCCGAGCGCGGTCAGGATCAGCACGCGCGCGGCCACCGAGCGCCGCCGCAGGCGGGCGAGCAGGTCCAGGCCGTCCATGTCGGGCAGCCGCCGGTCGATCACCAGCACGCGGTAGGGCCGGCCCAGGGCGAGGTGCAGCCCGCGTTGGCCGTCGTGGGCGAGGTCCACGGCGTAGCCCTCGGCCGCGATCAGCGGTTCGAGCAGCGCGGCGAGCTCCACGTCGTCCTCGACCAGCAGCAGCCGCCGAGGGGCGTCGGCGCTCGGCTCGATCATCGCTCCGCATTATGACATAGCCTCTCAGAGTACTTCTTTACTCACCGGTTCGGACCGCCGTGCTACCCGGGGACGGGGGCGGCCTCGGACCGGACCGGCTCGGGTTCGGGCACCGGAACCCGCTGGTCGAGCCAGGACAGCAGCGGCGCGGCCATGAGCGTGGTGACGAGGGCGACCAGAACCAGCGCCGTGAAAAGTTCACTGTTGACGATCCCGGCGGCCAGCCCGACGTTCAAAGCGATCAGCTGCATCAGGCCGCGGGCGTTCATCAGCGTGCCCAGCCGCAGCGCGACCGCGCGGTCCTGGCCGCTGAGCCGGGCCGCCGCCCAGCAGGCGGTGAACTTGCCCAGCACCGCCATCAGCACCGCGAAGGCTGAGAAGACCAGCAGCGACCCGTTCGCCAGCAAGCCGAACCGGGTGTTGAGGCCGGAGTAGACGAAGAAGAGCGGGAGGAAGACGATCCGGACGGGGGTGCTGATCGTGGCGACGACGTGTTCGGCCGCCGGGCCGCCGGGCATCGCCATGCCCACGCAGAACGCGCCGAAGACCGCGTACAGGCCGATCTCGTCGGTGAACCAGGCTGCTGCGAACATCACCGCTGAGACGACCAGGATGCGTACGTCGTCCTGGGGGCCTTGCGGGCCGAGCACCCGGGCCAGCAGCGGTCTGGCCAGGTACAGGACCGCGACGGCGAACAGCGCCGCGCCGCCCACGGCGACCAGGACGGTCCTGGGCCGCCCCGACGCCGCGGCCAGCACGCCGGCCAGCAGGCACCAGGCGACCACGTCGTCGATGGCGCCGCTGGCCAGGGCCAGGGAGCCGTACCGGGTGCCGGCCAGGCCGCGTTCGCTGATGATGCGGGCGAGCATCGGGAACGCGGTGATGGCCAGCGTCACGCCGACGAACGCGTAGGTCACCCCCGGCGCGACCGAGGGCAGGAAGATGTCCACCCGGCCGCGGGCGCCCAGGGCCAGCAGCACTCCCAGGGCCAGCGGCACGACGGTGCCGGCGGCGGAGACCGCCGCCGCCGTGCGCGCCAGGCCGTGGGCCACGTGCGCCCGGAACTCGTGGCCGACCTGGAACATGAAGACCACCAGGCCGATCTGCCCGGCGACGTACAGCAGCGGCCGCAGGGCGGTGGGGAACAGTTCGTTCTCCGCGCCCGAGGCGACGGCGCCCAGCAACGAGGGGCCGAGCAGCACGCCGGCGATCATCTCGCCGACGACCGGCGGCTGGCCGACCCGGCCGACCGCCCAGGACACCACGCGGCACACCAGCAGGATCACGACGACGGCGGCGAAGAAGCGGGGAGACAGTGCACTGATGCTCATCGGCTGCCTTCCTGGGCGGCGAAGTGGGTGGTGCACAGGCGCAGGCGCCTGGCGTCCCAGACCATGTAGGTGCCCAGGACCAGTTGGACGAGGCTGCGCCACACGTCCTCCCAGCGGTCGCGCAGCCGCTGCCGGGCGAGCCGGAGCGCGGGCGGGCGCGGGGAGTCCGGGCCGGCGCCCAGCGGCAGCAGCAGGCACGGTCCCCGGTTGGGAAGCGACCGGGTGTGGCCGGCCGCAGTGGCCAGCGCGTAGCGGCGCAGC
>JABFXP010000927.1 GCA_013361685.1 Catenulispora sp. | reverse complement strand
GGCCATGCCGACTCGACAGGCACCACCTGCGAACAGACCGTCCTGGACCGCGCCCTGTCCGAGGTCGACGACGTCGCCGCCCGCGACCCGCGCGCCGAGGCGGGCCGCGCCGCCCTGACCGACCTGCTGCACACTCTCGCCGCGCGGATCGCCCCCCGGTCGCGGATCGGCCTGATCCACGGCGAACTCGGCCCGGACCACGTCCTGGTCGCCCCCGACGGGGCACCGGTGCTCATCGACATCGAAGGGCTGATGTACTTCGACATCGAATGGGAGCACGTCTTCGTCCGCATGCGCTTCGGCCCGCACTACGACCGCCTGCGCCGCGACGACCTCGACGAGCACCGGCTGCGGCTGTACCAGTTGGCCATGCACATCGACCTGGTGGCCGGCCCGCTGCGCATCGCGGACGGCGACCACCCGGAACGCCAGTGGTTCCTCGACCTCGCCGACCACCACTTGCAGAAGGCGCTTGAGTTCCAGCTCTGACGAGATCCTCCATCCGGTAGCTCAACTGTTGTGGACGATGCTGTAGATGCCCCAGCCCATGGCGGCGAGCACCGTAGCGAAGCAGAGCCCTGCGATAAGCGGGCCGCGCAGAGCCGGTCCCGGCTGGGGCTCCGCCTCCGTGCCCGACGTACCCGAGGCACCCGCCGCCCGGGCTCGCGGCGCCAGCGCCCGCAGGCCGATCGCGAACAGAGCGGGCAGCCCGGCACCGGCGAGCAGCCCGATCACGACGATCTTCCACAGCGCGTCCAGGTTGATCCACGAGTTCATGTCCGCCCTCTCCCTTCAGCCGTTCACAGATTCGCCCCGGCCGGCACGGTGCGTCCCGGCGCCACCGAGCCCGACCACTGGCTGTTGACGTTGGACGCTGTCACCGGGGTGCGGCGCGAGGCGAGGTAGATGCCGGTCGCGCAGGCGGCGAGGACCACGAAGATCGTGGAGGTGCCGGCCGTTCCGCCGATGCCGTGCGCCGTCGCGTAGGCCATGGCGCCGACCAGGCCGGCGGCCGGCAGCGTCAGGACCCAGGCGACGGCCATCCGGCCCGCGACGGACCAGCGGACCCCGGCGCCCTTCTTCCCTGTGCCCGAGCCCAGGATCGAGCCGGTGGCGACATGCGTCGTGGACAGCGAGTAGCCGAAACTGCTGGAGAGCAGGATCACCGAGGCGGACGCCGACTCCGCGGCCATGCCCTGCGGCGCCTCGATCTCCACCAGCCCCTTGCCCAGGGTCCTGATCACCCGCCAGCCGCCCGCGTACGTGCCGAGGCTGATCGCCAGCGCGCAGGAGACGATCACCCATGCCGGCGCCTTGGCGTGGGCGCCGAGCGAGCCGTCGGCGATGAGCGCCAGCGTGATGACGCCCATGGTCTTCTGCGCGTCGTTGGTGCCGTGCGCCAAGGAGACCATGGACGCCGACCCGACCTGTCCGATGCGGAAACCCCGTCCCCGCAGCTCCTTCGGCACGCCGCGGGTGATCCGGTAGACCGCGGCGGTGCCGACGGTCGCCACCAGCCCGGCGATCACCGGCGACAGCACCGCGGGCAGGATGACCTTGGCGGTCAGTCCGTGCCACTGGACCGCGTGGCCGCCGGCCGCGGCCAGGGTGGCCCCGACGACTCCGCCGATCAGGGCGTGCGAGGAACTTGAGGGCAGTCCCAGGTACCAGGTGGCGAGGTTCCACAGGATGCCGCCGGCCAGCCCGGCGAACACCACCGTGAGCGTCACCAGGTGCGTCTGGACCAGTCCGCCGGCGATGGTCGCCGCGACGCTGAACGACAAGAAGGCGCCGACCAGGTTCAGGAAGCTGGAGACGGCGACGGCGATCCGGGGCGGCAGGGCCCCGGTGGCGATGGAGGTGGCCATCGCGTTGCCGGTGTCGTGGAATCCGTTGGTGAAGTCGAAGCCCAGCGCTGTGGCCACCACGAGCGCGAGCAGGACGCTGTTGCCAGTCACCCGGCGCAGGTAACCGCCCCTGCCCGAAGAAAACCCACGCCGACGCCCGAAAGCCGATCTGCACGCGCTGTTCATCAACAGTCACCTGAGCTTTGACGACTGTTCGGGACTCGGACGCATCGAGGCGGTGGTGCGGTCGTCCCTTTTGGCGTTGCTGGTCAGCGTCCTGGTGTGACAGGGTTTCGCGGTATTGGCACTGGCGATCGAGGCTCGGGGTGTCGGGAGCCCAGTGCCGCGCGTGGCCGATACACATGGCGAGGGCGGGGGCCGTTGAAGAAGTCGAAGAGCCTGAAGAACCCGAAGAGCCAGACGAAACTCCCCAGATCCTTCCACCGAATATGGGCCGCCTCGGCGGTCTCGTCCCTCGGCGACGGCATCTACGGCACCGCCCTCCCGCTTCTGGCCTTCAGCCTCACCCGCAGCCCGCTCGTCCTCAGCCTCGTGACGGCGGCCGAAGTCGTCCCGTGGGTGTTGTTCGGCCTCCTCGGCGGCGCACTCGTGGACCGCTGGGACCGGCGCACGACGATGTGGATCGCGGACCTGTGCCGGGCGGCGGTCCTGGCCGTCGCGATCGCCGGCGCGGCGGCGGGGTTCCTCGACCTCCCGCTGCTGGTCGGGCTGGCGTTCCTGCTCGGCGTCGGCCAGATCGGGTTCGACATGGCGGCGATGGCCTACCTTCCCGAACTCCTCGACCGTGATCCGGACGCGCAGTTGTCGGCCAACTCGCGCCTCCAGGGCACCCAGCAGGTGACGGGATCCATCATCGGACCGCCGCTCGGCGGCGTGCTGTTCGCCGCCGGGCGGGCCGTCCCGATGGTCGTCGACGCCGTGTCCTTCCTCTTCAGCTCCCTGATGATCCGCTCGCTGCCGAGGACGCCCCGGAAGCCGGCCCCCGCCTCGCGCGGCTCGCTGCTGGCGGAGGCGAAGGCCGGACTGTCCTATGTGGTGCACGACCGTCTCCTGATCGGGCTCCACCTGCGCGGTGCCATCGGCAACCTCGGCTTCGGCATGGTCGGCGCGGTCTTCGTCGTCTTCGCCCGCGAAACGCTGCACCTGAGCCCCACCGCGTATGGCGCCGTGCTGACCCTGGAGGCCGTCGGCGGGATCGCCGGCTCAGCCCTCGGGCCCCGGATCGGCCGGAAGGCCGGCATGGGAACGGCCCTCACCCTCACAGCGTTCGTCGAGGCGGCCGGCACCTTGTGTCAGGGCTTGTCGAGGAACGTCGTCGAAGTCGCGGCCTCGTTGATCCTCTTCGGCGCGGGTTTCGGCGCGACGATGGTCCTCGTCCCCTCGGTCCGCGGGGCGATCGTGCCCGACGAGCTGATGGGCCGGGTCGGGGCCGCGGGCCGCCTCATCTCCTGGGGCACCTTCCCGCTCGGCGCGGTCCTCGGCGGCTGGTTCGCCGAGGCCGCCGGGCTCCGGGCGCCGTTCATCATCTGCGGGACGCTGCTGACGGGTACGTCGCTCGTCGTCGGGACCATGACGAACAACCGGATCGTCGAGGCGAGGCTGGCCGAGGCGGCCCGGCTGCGCGAAGTGAGTACGGTCGGCGCCTGACCGTCCCGCGGGGGACACCACCGCCGCGGACAGGCGCGCCGCCACGTTTAACGCGACGCGACCAGGCAAACTGGTTGATTCCGCGCAGGCATTCGCGAAGGTTGCAAGGAGAAGACGATGCGCACAGATACGTCTGACTTGACCGCGCCGCAGACCAGCCTCGGTCCGTTCTCCTCGCCGGGCGCCAGCCCGACGCCGTGGGAGGCGACGCAGGAGGCGCTGCGTCGAACTCAGAAATTCCAGCTGTGCACGGTGCGGCGGGACGGGCGCCCCCACGTGACCCCGCTGCTGGCGATCTGGGCGCTCGGCGCGATGTGGTTCGCCACCGGTGACTATGAGCAGAAGGCCAAGAATCTCGCCGCCAACCAGCACTGTGCGCTGACCACCGGACCCGACACGCTGACCGGCGTGACCTATGTCATCGAGGGCACAGCGAGCCTGGTCACCGACCAGGACACCAGGGAAGCCGTGGCGACGGCGTTCGAAGACGCCTATGGCTGGCAGCTCACCCGCGAAGACGGGACCTGGTATCAAATGGGAGACAACATCCGCGCCGGCAGCGTTCAGCTCTACCGGGTCCAGCCGGACAAGGCGTTCGCCTTCGCGGATGGTCACGAGTCGTCCCAGACCCGCTATGTGTGGGAGCGGAGTCAGCAGCCTGGCTTGCCGTAGTCCAAGGGCAGAGCCTGGAGGCGGTCGATGGGGATGTCGTTCAGGAGCACGTAGCGCGACATGGTCTCGGGATACGTTCCCGTGGGGTCGAACAGCAGGTCGTACGGATCGACGCCGCCGTTCGCCGCCGCGATCGGCCGCGGGTCCTCGGCCTGGGTGACCACCGCGCCGGCCTTGTCGGTGAGGATCAGGCCGTACTCCTGCATGGCGCGGGCGATGGTCTGGGCGGCCGGGCTCCGCAGGGTGCTGACGTCGAAGGACGGGTCCAGGCGGAACCGCTGGCCCTCGCACGGGATGTCGGCGCCGTCGGTGTTGCCGTCGTCCCGGGTGGCCGGCCACGAGAAGCACCCGGCGCGGGTCCGCACCACGGAGATGTTGACCGCGTGGTCGATGTGGCCGGCGGCCAGTTCCTCGGGCCGGATCAGGAACGCGCCGAACGGCAGGCCGGTGGCGGTGGCGCCGAGCGGGTTCGGGAATATCCCGGGGTTCTGCCGGTAGTTCTTGATCTCGCCGCCCCAGCAGGCGGACCAGTGCCCTGAGGCGTCCTTCTCCGCGCGCCAGAAGTCCCAGTAGGTGTCGGTGTCCGGCTCGTAGATGGCGACGGCCTCATCCGTCCCCTGCGACGCGATCAGGTTCGCCGGGGTGGGCACGGCCCGCAACGAGTCGGCGATGACCGGCGCGAGCTCGGGCTTGTTCAGGCAGTCCGAGAACGACCAGGCGGTCCGCGGCGTCTGGCGGTCGACGGTGAAGATCGGCGACGAGTACGTGTCGGTGTTGACCGCCCAGCTTCCGTAGTTGTCCTGCTTGTCCTGAAGGATGTTGGCGACGATCGCCGCCGAGTTCGCGGCCAGCGGCACGTTCGCCGGCAGCTTGGTGTTCCAGGGCCCCCAGCTCGCGAAGCCGTTGGAGGGCGGCACCCGGTGCCCGGACGTCGCGGCACTGCTGATCGCGGCACTGCTGCTCGCCGTCGCGGTCGGCGCCTGCGCGCCCAGCGCCAGCCCGAAGGCCAGAACGGCGGCGCCCCAAGCGGCGGCACGCGGAGTACGGTGGATCAAGGATCGGCCCTCCCGGCAGTGGGTTACCCCCGTGCGCCACTGGGTCTAGCGCACGGCTGCCGGATGTGGCCATCCCGGCCGGGTCGCCGCGAGTCGGAATGCAGATGAAGAGGCCTGATCCGGGCTGCTCGCCGTGAAAGTTCCACGAAAACCCGGCCGGCCGTGGTCCGGCCGGCGCCCGTCGAACGGCCCCGCCGCGCTATCGCAGAGGTCTGCTAGTCAGCAACAGTGCAGATCGTTGCCGAGGCTTTCCAGGACCGCCTTCATGACGGCCGCGTTCACTTGGGCGTTCAGGTCGTGGCGGTTGCCCAGGTTCCCCAGCAGGGCCCGCAGGTCGAGATCGTTGATGGTGTGCCGCAGGACGTCGTCGGTCGTCAGAGTCTTGTCGATGAGGGCGTCGGGGACCGCGCGGAGCGCGGCCTTGCGGAAGCCGCTGAGGTTCGACAGGTCGATCACCTCGCGGGCGAGTTTCGACGCCTTGGGGAGCTTGCCGTCGGCCTTCAACGTGTCGACGGCGATGAGCAGCCCGGCGCGCAAGGCGTTGATCTGCGCGTCGGTGCGCGGGCCGGGCTGGGTCAGCTGGAGGGCGAAGGCCTCCCGGGACACGCCGAGCTGGCAGGCGGCGGCGTTCAGGCCGGTCACGACGAGTTCCTCGGTCAGGCCGTCGATCCCGGTCGCCACCGAGTCGGCGGAGCGGATGACGCAGGAATTGGCGGGGCGGAGCGGAACGAAGTGGCCGCCGCCGTTCGCGAGCTGGACGGCCAGCACCCCGCTCACCAGCACGACGGACAGGGCGGGCAGCGCCGCCGCTCGCAGCCGCGTCACGGTGCTCATCACACGCCTCCCCGACGACGCAACGGGATCAGTGCCAGCAGCGCCGCCAGGGCGAGCGCCGCACCGATGAGGAAGGCGTTGCGGAAGGCGTGGGTGGCCGCCCGTTCGAGCTGACGGTCGAGGTCGCGCTCAAGCTGCGCCGCGGCCGGCTGCTCCACCGCGGACACGTGCAGCTGTGCGAACGCGGGGTGCAGGTCGGGCACCCGGCCGCTGTCCTGCTTGAGCCGATCGGCCAGCCCGCGAGCGATCGCGATCTTGTCCTGGGGCTCCAGCGGAGCGTTCAGCACCAGCGCGGTGATGGCGTTCTCCGCGGGCGGCTGGGCACTGCGAAGGTCCGCGGTGAAGACCGGCGTGAGGATCGCGAGTCCCAGGACCACGCCGGCGTGCCGGGCCGCGATGGTCCAGCCGCCGTGCAGGAAGTGCGGCAGCCGGCCGTCCATCGCTTGCAGGGTCAGCGGATCCAAGGTCAGCCCGAGCCCGAGCCCGACGAGCGCCTGCGGCGCGATCGTCCACGCCAGAGCGGCCGACGGCAGCAGCGCCAGCCCGGTCAGTCCGCCGGCGATGAGCAGACACCCGGACATCGTCTGGGCCAGTGGCCCCGACCGCAACGTCCGGTCCAGCGGCCGCGCGAGCAGCGCCGCGAGCGGTATCACCGAGACCGTGACGGCTGCGACCGCCGGAGATCGACGCCAGCCGTCGACCAAGAGCAGCACGAACAGGAACAGCGCCGCACTCAGGGCCGCCGAGAGCAGCGCCAGGGCGATGTTCGGCCGGATCCGCACTCGGTGTTTCTCTGTGTCCACGGCGGCTTCGGCGCGGCTGTGCCCGCTTCTGCGGCGCGTGGCCAGCGCGGCGGGAACGGCCAGCACGGCGATCGGCACCTGGACGACGAAGATCGAGCGCCAGGAGAACGCATCGGTGAGCAGCCCACCGGCCATCGGGCCGATCGCGGTGCCGAACACGCCGGCCGCGATCCACCACGCCGTCCCGCGCCGCTCCGTCAGCTCCTCGACGAGCAACTGAAGACTGCCGATCACCGCGAACGCCCCACCCACCGCCTGGACCGACCGGGCGATGATCAGGACGTCCAGGGAACCGGCCACCGCGCACAGCGCCGAGGCCCCGGCGAACACCGCGATGCCGACCGCACACAGAACGGCCGCATCGTGTTTCTTGTAGAACCACGCGGCCGGCCGGACGATGACGGCCAGGACCAGGTTGAACGCGATCAGCACCCAGGCGACCTGGCCCACCGTGGTGTGCAGGCGCACCAGGATCTCCGGCAGGGCGAGGGTGACCACCGCCGAGTCGGCCAGCACGCACCCCACGGTCAGCGCGAGCAGGGCCGCCGCGACTCGCCGCACTCTAAGACACCAGCTTCGCGTCGGTGAGCCGCTGGGCCTCAAGCACTGCGCACTGATGGTCACGAATGCCGTACACGTGGTCACGAATGCTGTACACGCAAGCTCCTCCTGGATGGCAAGAGCACTCTACGTCGGACACAGCGAGGAAGGGCGCCCACCCCGAACCCACGCGCGCCAAGGTACCCCGCGACGCCTACGGACGCCGACGCCCCGGCGCGCGATTCGCCACCAGCAGTCCCGCCCCGAGCGCCGTCACACTGTGGACCACCTCCCGGCCCTCGCGTGCGCTCGCCAGCAGACCGGCCTCCCGAAGCGCGCTCGCGTGCACCGAAGCCGTGGGCGCGCTGACCGCCAGCCGGGCCGCGAGCTCGCCGGTCGTGCACCCGGCGCCGATCGCGCGCAGAGCCGCCGCCCGGCCGCGGCCGATCAGGGTCGCCAACGTGTCCCGGTCCCGAGCGGCGGCGGGCGGCTCGGCGGCGTGCAGAGCCGGATAGGCCAGGAACGGCTGCTGCCAGGGCCCGATGGAGAACAACCAGTTCGCGTCGAGGAAGGTGTTGGCGGACAACAGGAATCCACGGCCGTCCAACGCGAACTCGATGCCGCCCGCGCCCCGGCAGCCGCCCGGGACCGTCAGGCTGCTGTGATCGGCCTGCCCGGGCGCGAGCGAGTCGAGCATCGCCCCGACGCCGCGCTCGGCGAGCACCCCGGCGCGGTAGGCGAGGTCGGCGCGCAGGCGGCGCTCGATGGCGGGCCAGTCGTCGGCGAGGCACGAGCGGTAGAGCGCGTACATGCTGTCGGCCAGCCGCTCCACGCCCCGGCCGTCCTCGCGCAGCGCGCGCACCACGCGCGGCGGTTCGGCGACGTCGTCGTACACCGCGAGCTCGGCCGCCACGCGCGAGCTGTCGGCCGAGCGCATCACGTCCAACTCGTCGGCGATGGACGGCGCGGGCCGCCTCGGATCCAGCGCGATCGACGGCGTCAGGAAGTCCGGGGAGAAGCCGGGCTTCGCGCCGATCAGCTCCAGCACCGGGGCCGCGGCGGCCGGGGCGTGCCGGCGTACGTTGTGCCACCAGCGGCCGGCGGCCGGAGAGCGGAACGGGCCGACTGCGGTGAGCAGGTGCGTGGCCGGGGAGACCGCGAAGCGGATGTTGGCCAGGTCGCCGGGCTGGAGCCGGACGGTCACCCGCATGGTGTCTCCTTCTTTAGAGGCAGAACCTAAGCGTTCGAGCGCGCCGGTCGAGCGGGCTCACACTGGCGCCGTCCACCGATGACCCGCATCGCTCGGAGGAGCCCGTGCCCAAGAAGACGATCCGATCGGTCGCGCTCGTTGCGGCCGCTGTGCTGACGACTGCCCTCGCCCCGGCGGCTCCGGCGTCCGCGAGCCGCTCCGGCTGGGCCGACTTTGCCGACCAGGCCGAGGTCACCGGCCGCGCCGATGTCACCGGCCAAGCCGTCCCGGCCGGCCTGTCCGCTGTCGCCGGCCCGCTCCAGAGCTTCGGCCGACAGACGCTTGCCTGGCAGTCCTGCGGCGGTGTCTTCCAATGCGCCACGCTGACGGTCCCGCAGAACTATCTCGACCCGACCGGCCCGGTCTTCCACCTGCCGGTCATCAAATCGCCGGCGACCGACCCGGCACACCGCGTCGGCACCCTGCTCGCCAATCCCGGCGGACCCGCGCAGTCCGGCGTCGCCTTCCTGCGCCAGCAGCCCTCGCCGTTCTCGGCGAATGTGCAAGCACGCTTCGACATCGTGGCGTGGGACCGGCGCGGCACCGCCGGCTCGGACCCGGCCCTGCACTGCTTGAGCGATGCCTCGCTCGACGCCTTCAACCACCTGGACACGGCGTCGGCGTCCGTCGATTCCCTGCTGAAGGCCGGCGCCTCCTACTCGGCGGCGTGCCGGGCCCAGTCGGCGCCGGGCATGACGTCGAACGACGGCACCCTGCCGTCCACCCTCGACACCGAGGTCCTGCGCTCCGCTCTCGGCGAGCAGCAGATCAGCTACCTCGGCTACTCCTACGGCACCTTCCAGGGCGCCTGGTACGCGCAGCTCTTTCCGACGCGCGTCCGCTCCATGGTCCTGGACGGAATGTTCGACCCCGCCCTGTCAGCCGGTCAGCTCCTCGTCGGCGAAGCAGCCGCCTTCGAGAACGAGCTGAAGTACTACGAGAACGCCTGCACGACCTCCGGCGGCGTGCCGTGTCCGGCGAACAGTCCCACGGCGATGAGGGCTCTGATAGACGGCCTGACCGCGAAGGCCCGCACCACGCCGCTGGCCGTCCCCGGAACGACGCGCACCGTCGGCCCGGCCGAGCTCTCCGCGGCCCTCAGCTTCCTCGGCGTGGCCCCGGAGGTCACCTGGGCCCTGGCGAACGAAAGCCTCACCCTGGCCGCCTCCGGCGACGGCACCGGCCTGCTGGCGATGGCCGACTACTGGAACGGCCGCAACGGCGACGGGACCTACGACGGCACCGCGATCGGCGGCACCGCGCTGTGGTGCGGGGACCGGCCCTGGCCCACGACGCCGTCCGGCGTCGCGAGCCTGCGCGCCGCGGCCCTGGCCGCCGGTCCGCAGTTC
>JABFXP010000978.1 GCA_013361685.1 Catenulispora sp. | reverse complement strand
CCGCACGTCGCAGCCCCCGCGCCGGCGGCTCGAGGCCGGCGCGGGGGCTCGCGGACGCGGCGCGTCAGGTGCGGGTGAGCACGACTTTCAGGGCTCCGCTGTGGGCGGCGTCGCCGAACACGTCGTAGGCGGCCATGAACTCGTCCATCGGGAACCGGTGGGTGATCATCTGGGAGACGTCGAGCTGACCGGCCTCGAGCATGCGCAGCAGCGTCGGCGTGGAGGAGGTGTCGACCAGGCCGGTGGTGATGGTGACGTCCTTGATCCACAGGTCTTCCAGGTGCAGCGTCGCCGGCTTGCCGTGGACGCCGACGTTCGCGAGGTGCCCGCCGGGGCGGACCAGGGTCGTGCACAGCTCGAAGGCGGACGGCGTGCCGACGGCTTCGATGACGACGTCCGCGCCGAGGCCGCCGGTGAGGGCCTGGACGATCTCCAGCGGGTCGCCGTCCGGCCGGACCGTGGCGCTCGCGCCGAAGGCCTTGGCGGCCTGCAACCGGGACTCGGCCTTGTCGACGGCGATGATGTGCGACGGGGAGTAGAGCCGGGCGGTGAGGATCGCCGCGAGTCCGATCGGTCCGGTGCCCACGACGACGACGGTGTCGCCGGGACGGACCCGCCCGTTGCGGACGCCGACCTCGTACGAGGTGGGAAGGATGTCGGCCAGCAGGACCGCCTGCTCGTCGGTGACCGAGTGCGGGAGCTTGTAGGTGGACAGGTCGGCGAAGGGCAGGCGGGCGTACTGGGCCTGGACGCCGTGGACCGTGTGGCCGAGGATCCAGCCGCCGCCGCCCAGGCACTGGCCGTACTGGCCGCCGCGGCAGTAGCGGCAGGAGCCGCACGCGGAGATGCAGGAGGCCAGGACCCGGTCGCCGGGGGTCAGGGTGCTGACGCCGCCGCCGACCTCGACGACGGTGCCGACGGCCTCGTGGCCGAGGATGCTGCCGGCCGCGGTCTCGGGGACGTCGCCGCCGAGGATGTGCAGGTCGGTGCCGCAGATGGTGACGGCGTCGACCTGGATGATCGCATCGCGCGGGTCGCGGATCGCCGGGTCGGGCGCCTGGGTCCAGGACTTCTCGCCGGGGCCGCCGTAGACGAGGGCTTTCATACCGGTTCCTCCGAACGGTGAGGGGTGCGGGCCGGTCGGCGGCGCCCGGGCCGGGGCTGCCCGGGCGGTCCGCCACACCCTCAGCCTCGCGCCCGGCGCGATCCGGCATGAGTGCCGAGGGGCCCGCGCCGACCGGGCCGAAGGTCCTGTTCGCGGCCTCGGTCCCACCGGCGCCGGGACCGGCTCACGGCTGCTCGCGCCAGGCGAGTTTGATCAGCAGGTTCTCGGCGTCCTCGGCGACCTCGGCGTCGGCCACGACGTCGTAGCGCGCGGCGACGACGGTGCTCCGGGAGACGAACTCGTGGCCGCTGCGGGCGGCGGCGTGGGCGATGTACCCCCACACCGCGCCGAAACCGGCGCCGTAGAGCACGCCGCCGGCGATCAAGGCGATCGGCGCGGAGTGGTTGGCGCTGAACAGCGAGAGCAGGACGCCGACGAGCACGCCGAACCAGGCGCCGCTGCCGGCGCCGGCGAGGGTCGCCCGGCCCCGGGTGATGCGGCCGAGCACCGTCTCGACCATGCGCAGATCGGTGCCGATGATGGCCGTGCGCTCGACCGGGAAGTCGTGGGTGGCGAGGTGGTCGACGGCGTGTTCGGCCGCGGCGTGGGACGGATAGGTGCCCACGGTCGTCCGGGCGAGGACGGCTTCGAGACCGGGGATGTCCGCCGCCGCGGATCGGGCTGGGCGCTCGGGCATGGGGTTCTCCGATGGATAGAGGCGGGTGGGCCTTCGCAGGGCGGGTCTTCGCAGAGCGGGCCTTCATGGGTTGGGTTCCGCGGCGCGGGACGCGAGGTCACGCACCGCCGTGTGACCGTTCGGCCGGGACGCGGCCGGCGCGGTAGCGGTGCCCGGTGCTGAACCGCGCGGCGCGGCGCCGCACCCGGCGCCGCCGCCGGTGTCCGGCTTCGACGACCGGGGTCCCCGCCGGACCGGCGGCGCGGTAGAACAGCGACTTGCCGATCTCGATCAGGCCGAGGTAGCCCACGACCATCCCGGCCAGGGCGGCGAAGAACCCGGCCGGCAGCGGCTGGAACCCCAGGGTGTGCGCGAAGGGGGCGGCCGGCAGCAGTGCGCCGACGGTGACCACGCCCAGTGCGGACAGGGTCAGCGGCAGGCTCGGGTGGCTGCGGAAGAACGGGATGCGGCGGGTGCGGATGGCGAAGATGACCAGGGTCTGGGTGGCCAGCGACTCCACGAACCAGCCGGAGCGGAACTGCGCCGGGCCGGAGTGGAAGACCCACAGCATGACGCCGAAGGTGAGGAAGTCGAAGGCCGAGCTGATCGGGCCGAAGCAGACCATGAAGCGGCGGATGAAGGCGATGTCCCAGTGCGAGGGGCGGCGCAGCTGTTCCTCGTCGGTGTTGTCCGTGGGGATGGCCAGCTGGCTGGTGTCGTAGAGCAGGTTGTTGAGCAGGATCTGCGACGGGAGCATCGGCAGGAACTTCAGGAACAGCGAGGCGCCGGCGGCGCTGAACATGTTCCCGAAGTTGCTCGACGTCCCCATGAGCACGTACTTGATGGTGTTGGCGAAGATGCGCCGGCCTTCGGCGACCCCGTCGGCGAGCACGTCGAGGTCCTTCTCCAGCAGGATGACGTCGGCGGCGTCCTTGGCGACGTCGGTGGCCGAGTCGACCGAGATGCCGACGTCGGCGGCGTGCAGGGCCAGGGCGTCGTTGACGCCGTCGCCCAGGAACGCCACGTCGCCGCCGCCGCGGCGCTGGACGCGCACGATGCGGGCCTTGTGCTCGGGGCTGACGCGGGCGAACACGGTCGTGCCGGCGATCGCCGCGGCGAGCCGGGTGTCGTCCAGCGCGTCCAGGTCCGGGCCGGTGAGCACGCCCCCGGCGGGCAGGCCGAGGTCGGCGCAGACCCGGGCGGCGACCACCGGGTTGTCGCCGGTGACGATCTTGACGGCGATGCCGAGGCCGGCCAGGCGTTTCAGGGCCGCCGCGGCGTCCTGCTTGGGCGCGTCCAGGAACACCAGCAGCCCGGCCAGCCGCAGTCCCCGCTCGTCGTCGGCGCCGACGGCTTCCAGGTCCGGCGCCGGCTTCACCGCGACGGCGACGACCCGGTTCCCGGCGCCGAACTCGGCGTCCAGGTCGGCGCGGGCCGAGGCCGGCACGTCCGCGCAGCGCGTCAGGACCGTCTCCGGCGCGCCCTTGGTGATCAGGGTCTTGGTTCCGTCGGCGGCGCGGACCAGGACGGAGACCATCCGCCGTTCGTGGTCGAACGGCAGGACCGAGAGCTTGGTGTAGGCGGCGAGGGCGGCCTCCGAGGCGGCGGCCTGCGCCGACCGCCACAGCGCGTCGTCCAGCGGGTTGCCGCCTTCGGCGCGGCCGGCCTCCGCGGTGACCTCGGTGCACAGCAGCCCCCAGCGCAGCGCCTCGTCCGGGCTGGCGCCCTCGGCCGGCACCGCGCGCAGGAACCCGATCCGGCCTTCGGTCAGCGTGCCGGTCTTGTCGGTGAACAGCGTGTCGACGTCGCCGAGGTCTTCGATGCACACCAGGCGCTTGACCAGGACCTTGCGCTTGGCCAGCCGGCGCGAGCCGGCCGCCAGGCTGGTGGAGACGACCGCGGGCAGCAGCTGCGGCGTGATCCCCACGGCGATGGCCAGGGAGAACAGCAGCGCGTCGATGATCGGCTTGTGCAGCACCACGTTGACCGCGAAGATCCCGGTGGTCAGCGCCCCGGCGACGTACACCAGCAGCATGGAGAACTTGCGCAGCCCGATCTGGAACTCGGTCTCGGTCTGCCGGGTCCCCAGACCCGCCGCGATCCGTCCGAACCGGGTGTCGGCGCCCGTGGCCACGGCCACGCCCCGGCCGCCGCCGGCGTGCACGACGGTCCCCATCAACGCGCAGCCCGTCAGGTCGGCCAGCGGGGTCCCGGCCGGGACCGGCGCGGTGTCCTTGTCCACCGGCAGCGATTCGCCGGTCAGCGCCGACTCGTCGCATTCCAGGCCCGAGCCGGCCGTCAGGCGCAGATCGACCGGGACGATGTCGCCGAGCCGCAGATCGACCAGGTCGCCGGGCACGACCGCGGTGACGTCCACGGCCACCGGGTGCCCGTCGCGCAGGACGAGCGCCCGGTGGTGGATCTGCGAGTGCAGCGCCTCGGCGGCCTTCTCGGCCCGGTACTCGTTGACGAAGCCCAGGCCGACCGACAGCACCACGATCGCACCGATGATCAGGGCGTCGGTGCGCTCGCCGACGAAGTACGACGCGGTCGCGGCGGCCAGCAGCAGCCCGAGCAGCGGTGAGCGGAGCTGGTGCCACAGCACCAGGGCGAACCGCGCCCGGTGGGACGCCACCGCGTTGGGGCCGAACCGCGCCAGCCGCCGGGCCGCCTCGGCGGACGACAGCCCGTCCTCGGTCACGGCGAAAGCGTTCAGCACACTCTCGACGGGCAGCGCGGCCGCCGCGGCGACGTCCATGACGTCGAGCCCGCCCGGCCGGCTCGGCGCGGGCACGGCGGCCGGTGCCGCAGACCGATCGCCCGGAGGCTGGGAATCCCGCAGCACGGTGGACATGGTTCTAGGCCACCACGCAGGTTCCGGCGCCGACAGGGCCGAACTGCCCGGATTCGGCCGGCCGGCCCTTCCGGACGGTGGTGCCCGCCGTCCCGGCGAGGATCGCGGCCGGGTCGGTCAGCGAGCCGATCGCCGAGGGCCGGCCGGTGGCGGCGGTGAACGCCTCGCAGGCCCGGAGCTTGGGGCCCATCGAGCCGGCCGGGAGGTGCAGCTCGGCGAGCTCGTCCAGTTCCAGACTGCGGATCGGGGTCGCCCGCGGGGTGCCGAAGTCGCGCATGACCGCGTTCACGTCGGTGAGGATCAGCAGCCGGTCGGCGTTCAGCTCGACGGCGAGGCGGGCGGCGGTCAGGTCCTTGTCGACCACCGCCTCCACGCCGACCAGCCGGCCCGGTCCGTCCTCCACGACCGGGATCCCGCCGCCGCCCGCGCACACCACGATCGTGCCCGCGGCCAGCAGGCCGGCGATCGAGTCCAGCTCCGGAACGCGCAGCGGCCGCGGCGAGGGGACGACCCGGCGCCAGCACGGTCCGTCGGCCGCGACCGTCCAGCCCCGGTCGGCCGCGAGCCGCTTGGCCTGCGCCTCGACGTAGCCGGAGCCGATGAACTTGGTCGGCGCGCCGAACGCCGGGTCGTCCCGGTCGACGACGGTCTGGGTGACGACCGCTATGACCGGCCGGCCGACGCCGGCGTCGCGCAGTTCCTGGACCAGCCAGTAGCCGATCATGCCCTGGGTCTGGGCGCCCAGGACGTCCAGCGGATAGGCCCGGCTCAGGTTCCGGTCGGCTTCGCTCTCCACGGCCAGGACCCCGACCTGCGGGCCGTTGCCGTGGCACAGGACCAGTTCGTGGTCGAGCGCCAGCGGGGCGAGCGCCCGGGCCGCGCGGCGCACGTGCTCGCGCTGGACCTCGGCGTCGGGCTTCTCCCCGCGCTCGAGCAGGGCGTTGCCGCCCAGCGCCACCATGATGCGCATCTCAGCCCCCGAACGCGGACCGCAGGACCGCCTTGATCGTGTGCATGCGGTTCTCGGCCTGGTCGAAGACGACGGAGCGGTCGGATTCGAAGACGTCGTCGGCGACTTCGGCGCCGGTCAGCCCGAACTGCTCGTGCAGCCGCCGGCCGAGGTCGCTGGCGGTGTCGTGGACCGCGGGCAGGCAGTGCAGGAACTTCGCGGCCGGCTTGCCGGTGGCGGCCATGAGCTGCTCGGTGACGCGGTAGGGCAGCAGCAGCGGGACGCGGGCGGCCCACTGGTCCTCCGATTCGCCCATGCTGACCCAGACGTCGGTGTAGAGGAAGTCCGCGCCGAGCACGGCCTGCCCCGCGTCGTCGGTGACCAGGATCCGGGCGCCGCTGCGCTCGGCGAGGTCGCGCGCGAGGTCGACGACCTCGGCCGGCGGCCACAGTTCGCGGGGCGCGGCGATGCGGACGTCCATGCCCAGCAGCGCACCGGTGACCAGCAGGGAGCGGGCGACGTTGTTGCGGCCGTCGCCCAGGAAGCAGTAGGCGATCTCCTCCAGGGGTCCGTCGTGGTGCTCGGTCATGGTCAGGACGTCGGCGAGCATCTGGGTGGGGTGCCACTGGTCGGTCAGCCCGTTCCACACCGGGACCCCGGCGTGGTCGGCGAGCGTCTCGACGGTGTCCTGGGCGAAGCCCCGGAACTCGATGCCGTCGAACATCCGGCCCAGGACCCGCGCGGTGTCCTTGATGGACTCGTCGCGGCCGATGTGCGAGCCCTCGGGGCCGAGGTAGGCGACGTGCGCGCCCTCGTCGTGGGCGGCGACTTCGAAGGCGCAGCGGGTGCGGGTCGAGGCCTTCTCGAAGACCAGGGCGATGTTCTTCCCGGCCAGCGGCTGGGTCTCGGTGCCGGCGGCCTTGTCCTTCTTCAGGTCCCGGGCCAGGTCCAGCAGGTCCAGGAACTCCTGCTTGGTGAGGTCGATCTCCTTGAGCAGGGATCCGGGGTGGCGGTTCACAGTCATGATCCTTCAAATCCTTCAGGTGTCGCAGGGGGCCGGTGAGCCGGCCGGTCAGATGCCGTCGCGCTGGATCGGGCAGGTCATGCACCGGGCCCCGCCGCGGCCGCGGCCGAGTTCGCTGCCGGGGATCGGCAGGACGGTGATGCCGTTGTCGCGCAGCATCGAGTTGGTGACGGTGTTGCGCTCGTAGCCGACGACGACGCCCGGTGCGACGGTGAGGAAGTTGTTCGCGTCGTCCCACTGCTCGCGCTGGGCGGCGCGCAGGTCCTCCTCGGCGGACAGGATCCGGATCTTGTCCAGGTCCATGGCCTGGGCGATGGTCAGGAACAGGTCGTCGCGGCGCTCGATGTGCAGCCCGGCGGCGTCGTGCTCCAGGACCTCGTCCCGGTCGGCCGGCGTGATGACCCAGGGCCGCAGGGCGGCCGGGTCGAGGTAGGGGTAGCGGACGAAGGTGTCGGTGTCGATCATCGTCAGCACGGTGTCCAGGTGCATCAGGGCGTGCGACCTGGGCAGCTGGACGGCGATGACCTGCTGCGCGGCCCGGTGCCGGAACAGCTCGCGGGCCAGGAGCTCCACGCCCATCGGCGTGGACCGCTCGCCCATCCCGATCAGGACCACGCCGCGGCCCAGCACGTGGATGTCGCCGCCTTCCAGGGTGGCGGGCTGGTGGTCGAGGTCGTCATCGCCGTAGAACCTGGGGAACCCGGCGTCGGCGAACAGCGGGTGGAAGCGGTAGACGGCGCGGCTGTGGATCGACTCGCGCTGCCGGGCCGGCATCGCCATCGGGTTGATGCTGACGCCGTGCTGGATCCAGGCCGAGTTGTCACGCTGGAACAGCGTGTTCGGCAGCGGGGTCAGGACGAAGTCGTCCAGCTCCAGGCTCTGCCAGCGCAGGCTCCGGGCCCGCAGCGGCGACAGGTCGGACCGGGTGACCCCGCCGATGAGGAGTTCGGCCAGGGTGTCGGCGTCGACGTCCTCGGCCAGGGCGCGCAGCGAGGACACCAGGGTCGGGCCGACGCGGTGCTCGGTGACGACGCGGTCCAGGACGAAGGCCCGGGCCTGCGGCGAGCGGAGGGTCTGGGCGAACAGCTCGGCGAAGTGGTGGACGGTGACGCCCTGGTCGCGCAGGACCTGCGCGAACACGTCGTGCTCCTCGCGGGCCTTGTCGGCCCACAGGACGTCGTCGAACAGCAGCTCATCGCAGTTGTCCGGGGTCAGCCGGGTGAGTTCCAGACCGGGGCGGTGGATGATCGCCTGCCGCAGCTGCCCGACCTCTGACGCGACGCCGAAGGCGGTGGATGTCATGTCCTCACTCACCCGTCTGCGTCAGTTCGGCCGGGATGACGACGCTCTCGCCGTACTCGCGGCGGCCGATCTTCATCCAGATGTAGACCGGGATGCCGAGGAACAGGCAGAACACCCCGAAGTACACCGCCTGGTATCCGCTGCCGGCCAGCGACCAGAAGGAGAAGACCAGGGCGATCGCCGAGACGGCGGCGTCCCGGATCAGGTGCGGCCAGTTCGTCGCCTTGCCGCGCGTCAGCAGCCAGTACAGCTGGGCGGCGGCGCTGAAGATGTACGGGATGACGGCGGTGACGACCGTCAGCAGCACGATCGTGACGAAGACCTTGTCGAAGCGGGTGTAGCTGACGACGGTGAGGATCGAGGCCAGGACCGTGGACACCACGATGCCGAAGGCCGGCGTGCCGCGGCGGCTGTCGGTGCCGAACCGGGCCGGGAACAGCCGGTCGCGGGCGGCGGCCTGCGGCATCTCGGCGACGATCAGGGTCCAGCCGACCAGGGCGCCGATCCCGGAGACGATCGCGGCGATCGCGACGGCGTTACCGGCCCAGTGCCCGCCGAAGATGGCGTTCGCCGAGTCGGTGAACGGCGCGGTGGACTTCTGCAGCGCCGCGTTGGAGACCGTGCCGAACACGGTCACGGTGCCCAGGATGTAGACGATCGCGCAGCCGATGGTGCCCAGGACCGTGGCCCGGGCGACGTTGCGCTTGGGGTCGCGCACACGGCCGGCGGCGACCGAGGCGGTCTCGATGCCCAGGTAGCTGAACAGGGCGATGGCCGCGGCGGCCGAGACGGCGCTGCCGGCGGAGGTGCCGCCGGCGTTGAACGCGCCGAAGTTGTGGGCCTTGATGAACAGCAGGCCCACGGTGGCCATGAACAGCAGCGGGATGAACTTCACGACGGTGGTGACCGTCTGGGCGATGGCGAAGTTCCGCACCCCGGACAGGTTGACCAGCGCCGGGATCCACAGGCCGATCATGGCGATCACGATCGACCAGCCCTTGGCGTGGTGGCTGTTCCAGAACACCTCCACGTAGCCGACCCAGGCCACCACGATCGCGGCGTTGCCGGCCCAGGCCGTTATCCAGTACGACCAGGCGTTCAGGAAGCCGCCGAAGTCGCCGAAGGCGTCGCGGGCGTAGACGTACGGACCGCCGGAGCCGGGGACGCGCTTGGACAGTGCGCCCAGGGTGAGGGCCAGGGCCAGCGCGCCGGCCGTCACCAGGACGAAGGCGACCAGGCTGATCGGGCCGTACGGCGCCAGCGCCGAGGGGAGCGCGAACACCCCGGTGCCGATGACGGTGCCGACCACCAGCGCCGTCGCGGTCGGCAGGCCGAATCGGCGCGGCTGGGCGGGGCCGGGGTCCGGCGGGGTCGGGGACGAGGTACGTCCCTGTTCGATGTGGGTGTCATTGCTCATGGCGTCCACCTTGACGATGAGTCCGGTCCGCGCTGTTGCACGGTCGACTCACCATTTCCGATCAAGACGTTCGGGCCTCAGAGCCGAAGGCACTGTGTGATCAGGGCCTTTGGTCCTATGGGCCGCGCGGGGACCGCCGGTCCGGAGCCGGTACGGCCGGACGGCAGGGCCGTCAGGGGGTCTTTGGACCCTAGGACCGGCGGGCCGGGCGGGGATGGAATGGGAAGCGAGGGAAGGGTCCGGCAGTCGAGAGACGCGGAGAAGCGGTTCCCCCGTGCCGCGCACCACGTAATCGCCACACCCGCCAAGCGGAACGGACCCTTCCCCCAACGTCGCTTCCAGCAACCCGAGCAGGCGATGCCATCATGAGGATCCTGTTGACGGAATCCACGCCGGGAGCGGCGAAGCGCGCTGAGGAGATGTTCCGCGCCGCCGGGTACGACATCGCGTTCTGCCACCCCGAGCACGGCCCGGGCAACGACTGCGTCGTGTTCCGCGGCGCCAGTCACTGTCCGCTGCGGACCTCGGAGATCGACGTCGTCGTCGACGTCCGCGCCGCCGACGGTCCGCAGACCGCCCGCGAGCTCGGCGCGACCTGCGCGGTGCGCGCGCAGCGCCGGCTGGTCGTCGCCGGCCCCGCCGATCCGGCGACGTTCCCGTGGTCCGAGGCCGCCGCGCTCTGCCCGGCCGAC
>JABFXP010000608.1 GCA_013361685.1 Catenulispora sp. | reverse complement strand
CGTTGTCCTCGCCGAGCGGTGATCCGGGGTGGTCGGCTTCGAGGGTGGGCCACGCGGGCGTGGGGCTGTAGGGGCTGCGGGGGCGGGTTTTCTTGCGGGGGCGGGGTGGGGTGGGGGTGGCGGGGATGTGGTCGGTGGCGTGGTGGTGGGCGGCGGTGGCTAGTTCGGCTAGGAGGTCGGCGAGGGGGGCGTAGTGGCCGGCGGTGAGGAAGGCGGCTCGGGAGGCGAGCATGGTGGGGGTGTCGGCGGTGGTGGGGGTGCCGGGGCCGGTCAGGAGGGAGAGGTAGCCGGGGCGGGCCAGGTCGAAGGTGTGGCCCTGCTCGCAGTGGAGGGTGGCGCCGGCGGGGGTGAGGGCGGTGGCGCAGTGGGGGCAGGACAGCCAGGTCAAGACGTCCGAGATCACCACCTCAGTGTGACGGATTCGGGAGGGTACCCCGGAACAGCGGAGGCTCCCTCCGCGTTGATACACTGAGACGCGATACAACGCGTCTCGCGTGCCGCAGCCGAGAGGGATGAGCCATGGCCAGACAGTCGATTCGCTACGACGGGGACCGTGGCCCGTCTGCCAAGCCGTTGATCGTCCTCACCGTGCTCGCCGTGCTTTTGCTGGTCGCGGTGCCGATCTCCATTCTGGTCGCGCTGTTCATGATCGTGTTCGGGCATGTCACCGGCGGTTTCGCGGTGATCGGGGTGACGTTGCTGGCCGCCATCGTCTCCGTGGTGGTCGCCGGGGCCAGTGGGATCCGGCACCTGCAGCGGATCGTTGAGCACAAGTCGTTCCGGGTGGTGCAGTTGGGCCGCCGGGAGTACCACTACGAGGGCGACAACTGCGGGCACGACCACTCGAACGACGAGATCCGCATCATCTGAAGTTTTTCGGCGGCTTCCGTCGAGGCTCCCGGCTGCCCTCGGCGGACGCTGCTATACCGAGCACGTAAAAAGTGGGGTCTGGGGTTGTCGTGGCGTTCACCCGGATGGCCCTATGGGGTGGACCGCGTCATGCTGGCCAGGTCGCCCGTACCCATGCGTGCTGCGGGTCGTCGCTGAACGCCATCGACCGCTGCGCGCCGCGAGCCGCCCCGGCCAGCACGTTCAGGTAGTACAGGTCGTAGCCGGGCATGGCCATCGACGGCCCGTGGTACCCGTACGGGATCAGCACCACGTCCCCGGCCGTCACCTCGCGCAGGATGTCGATCTCGCCCGCCGGCGAGGAGTACACGCGCTGGTAGCCCGGCCCGCCCTCGTAGTAGTAGATCTCCTCTTTCGCGGTCTCGGCGGCCGGGCCGTTCGCGCCGTGCGCGCCGCCCCCGACATCCTCGTCGTGCTTGTGCGGCGGCCACGACGACCAGTTCCCGCCCGGCGTGATCACCTCCACCGCCAGCAGCCGGTCGGTGTCGAACGCCTCCGGGACGCAGAAGTTGCGCACCGTCCGCTCGGCCGAGCCGGCGCCGCGCCGCTCGATCGGCACCGCCTCCCGCGGTCCGTACCGGAACGGCAGGTCGGCCTCGGCTCTCGCGGTCGGCACCGCGACCCGGCACGATCCGCCGGCCGCGATCAGCGTGACCGTGCTGTTCCGGGGAACATAAGCGAAGTCCGTGGCCCCCTCGAACACGTCCGGGCGCCCCTGCAACAGCACCTCGCGAGTCCCGACCCGCACCGTGCACGACCCCGACAGCGGCAGCACGATCGCCTCGTCGGCGGCGGTGAAGAACGTGTACTCGCCGGCGAACGCCGCGGTCCGCAGTCCCGCGTAGCGCCAGCCGGCTGATTCCGGAGTGATGTCGACCTCTGCCATACTCCCTCCCGTTAGCTGCTTAGCAGGCCACAGTCCGCCGGTCAACCTGTTGTCCTGACAAAGTGACCGCAGCATACTGACCCCCATGGGGATCCGACCGCGGATCGAGGTGGACCGCTCCTCCCCGATCCCGCTCTACTTCCAGGTCGCCGAGCAGATCGCCGAGGCGATCCGCACCGGCGAACTCGCGCCCGGCGACCAGCTCGACTCCGAGGTGCAGATCGCCGAGGCGCTGGGCCTGTCACGGCCCACAGTGCGGCAGGCCATCGGGCATCTGGTCGACCGGGGCATGATCGTGCGGCGCCGCGGCGTCGGCACGCAGATCCTGCCGATGCCGGTGCGCCGGGAGATGGAGCTCACCAGCCTGCACGACGACCTCGCCCGCTCCGGCCGCGCGCCGGGCACCGACGTCCTGCTGTTGGCCCGGGTGCCGGCCGAACCGGAGGCCGCCGCGGCGCTGGGCATCGCCGGCGGGACGACGGTGACCAAGGTGGTGCGGCTGCGCCGCTCGCAGGGCGAGCCGCTGGCGCTGATGCGCAACTGGCTGCCCGATCCGGTGCCGCCGCTGAGCGTGGAACTGCTGGAGACCAAGGGCTTGTATGAAGTGCTGCGCAAAGCGGGAACACGCATTTGCGTGGCCCGGCAACGGATCGGCGCGTGCACGGCGGACCAGGAACAGTCCGCCCTGCTGGAGGAACGGCGCGGCGCGGCGCTGCTGACCATGGAGCGCACGGCGTTCGACGACGGCGGGCGGGCGGTGGAGTTCGGCAGCCACATCTACCGCGCGTCTCGATACAGCCTGGAGGTCACCGTCACCGAGTAGCGAGGAGTTAGTAGCGGGTCGCGAATAGTGAGC
>JABFXP010000830.1 GCA_013361685.1 Catenulispora sp. | reverse complement strand
CCGCCCCACTCACCAACCGGCAGCCGAAGAGACCCCGCGCCACCACGGGAGTGCACAAGCCGACCTCGCAACCCGGCCCACATATACGTCATGAGCGCCGTTCAATGTTCTCCGTGTTCCTCGTCGTGCACCTGCCGAGCCTCGGGCATGTCCGCGCGGATCCGGCTCACCATGGTCCGCCCCGCGCTGACTTCCAATCGGGGGAACTCGAAGTTCAGGACTCCCGCGTCGGCCACGCCGATGGAGACCCGGAAGGCCTGCGCCACGCCCGGGATCAGCTCGTCGCTGACCCAGGCGAGCTGGTCGCGGGAATAGGCGTACAGCACGTTCTTCGGCTTGGCGACGATCGCCCCGCCCGTGGAGAACACCAGGAGGCGCTGGTCGGTCAAGACCACGAAGAAGCGGCCGGGGAGCGTCAGGCTCGTGGCGGGGACCTGCGATCCCGATCTGCTGGCGGCGGCCATCGCCGCGGCGCCGACCGCGCCGGCTATGCCCAGCGCGCCGCCGATCATCGCCTTGCGGACACCGCCGGTGCGCATGCCGAAAGTGCCGTAGAGCACCTTCTCGCCGGGCTGGAGCTCGGCGGCCATGCGCTGCCGGACCCTGTCGATGGTGGCCACGTTGTATTCCTCCGGCGGTCGAAGTGTTTCGCGAGAGTCTATTAACGGTGATCGATATCGGGGCCCTGAGTAGTACCCACAGCGCCCTCCACTGCATCAGTCGTTTGACGGCCGGGCCGCCGAATCTTGGATGACCGTCGTCAGAAGACTTGCGACCAGAGGGTTCGCATCGTTCCTCCGCCAGGCGACAGCAACTCGAGTGCGAGCGGTGTCCGGGCCCAGCGCACGGAACGCGACGCCTTCCAGCCGGATGCGCTGGATGCTCGCCGGGGCCACGGAGACGCCCAACCCGGTTTCCACCAGCGCGCACACCGTCTGCCATTCCACCGCGTGCAGGGCGATCTGAGGCGTGAAGCCGGACCTGACGCAAAGGCCGGTGATCTGGTCGTAGAGCCCGGGGCCGGCCTCCCGGGGCAGAAGCACGAAGGGCGACGTCGCCAATTGGGCGAGTTGCACCGTGGGCTGTGCGGCAAGGGAATGCGCTGCCGGCAGGACGGCGACGAAGGGCTCGTTGAGCACGACCTCGAAGCCGAGCTCAGTCTCGTCGGCGGGCGGTTCGCGCAGCAGGCCGATGTCGATGCTCTCGTTGTGGAGGGCCGCGAGTTGGGGCGCGGTGGTCATTTCGCGGATGTCGAGGTGCACGCCGGGGAACTGCTCGCGGAAGGTGCGCAGCAGTCCGGGCAGGACGGTCAGCGCGAGCGAGGCGGCGAAGCCGATCCGCAGGCGACCGGCCTGCCCGCTGCCGACGGCCCGGGCCGCGGCCAGCCCGTCGGCGAGGTCCGCCAACGCCCGTCGCGCCGCGGGGAGCAGTTCGTGGCCTGCCGCGGTGAGGGACACGCTTCCCGGGTCTCGCCGGAACAGCGCGTGGCCGACCTTGTCTTCGAGCCGGCGGATCTGCTGGCTCAACGGCGGCTGCGCGATGCCGAGCCGGGCGGCCGCGTGGCCGAAGTGGAGTTCCTCGGCGAGCACGACGAAGGCGTGCAGCTGGGCAAGGGGGAGTTCGGGGCGCTCCATACGCTTAGAGATATCAGATCAGCGCTGGGCGAGTATTAGACGTATCTGCGCTGCTCGCTTAGCGTTCGGCGCATGACACAGCGACGCGCGATCCTCAGCGGTTCGACCTTCGAAGAACAGATCGGCTATGCCCGTGCCGTGGTCGATGGCGAGTGGGTGCATGTGTCCGGGACGACCGGCTTCGACTACGCCTCGATGACCATCTCCGACGACGTGGTGGAGCAGGCCACGCAGTGTCTGCACAACATCGAGGCGGCGCTGTCCGAGGCGAAGTGCACCTTCGCCGACGTGGTGCGGGTGCGCTATCTGCTGCCCGACCGTGAGGACTTCGAGCCCTGCTGGCCGGTGCTGCGCCGCGCCTTCGGAGAGGTACGGCCGGCCGCCACGATGCTCGTGTGCGGCCTGGCCGACCCGCGCATGAAGATCGAGATCGAGGTGTACGCGCGGCGGGTCACCGCATAACGCCTGGGCTCTTCCAATTCGTTGACTCAGTCAGTGAAATCCTTGACCCAGTCAACGAATGCGGCCTACCGTGGATCCATGCTCGATCTCGCTCCCGCGGTGTCGGCCGTCCGGTCGTTCAACCGCGCGTACACGAAGGTCATCGGCCTGCTCGACGAAGGCCTGGTCAAGAGCCCTTACACGCTGACCGAGGTCCGCGTCCTGTTCGAAGTGGCGCACGCCGACGGCGACGGCGCCAGCGTCAGCCGCATCCGCGAGGACCTGAGCCTGGACGCCGGCTACCTGAGCCGCATCCTGGCCCGCCTCGACGACGAGGGCATGGTCGTCAAGGGCCGGTCGGCCGACGACGCCCGCCGCGGCACGGTGATGCTGACCGAGCGCGGCTGGGCGGTGTTCTCCGGCCTGGAGGAGCGCTCCAGCGAACAGATCGCGTCCCTGCTGTCCCGGCTCGGCGAATCGGAACGAGGACGGCTGGTCGAGGCGATGGCCCAGATCGGATCCCTGCTCAAACTGGACGTGGCGACCAGCCGCGACGTGATCCTGCGGGGTCCCCGCGCCGGCGACTACGGCTGGGTGGTGGAACGCCACGGGGTGCTCTACGCGACCGAACGCGGCTTCGACGAGACCTTCGAGGCCGACGTCGCCCGCATCGTCGCCGACTACGCCGGGGCCCACGACGACCAGCGCGAGCGCTTCTGGATCGCCGAGGCGGGCGGCCGGCGGCTCGGCTGCATCGCGTGCGTGCGCCGGGAGACCGGAAGCGGCGTCGAGACCGCCCAACTCAGGCTCCTGCTGGTCGAGCCCTCGGCGCGCGGTCTGGGCGTCGGCCGCCGGCTGGTGCGGGAGTGCATGGACTTCGCACGCGCGGCCGGGTACCGGCGGATGATGTTGTACACGGTGGACGGGCTGACCGTGGCCCACCGGATCTACCGCGACGTCGGGTTCGAGATCGTGCACCAGCAGGCGGTCGAGATGTGGGGGCACTACCTGGTGGAGCAGGAGTGGCAGCTGGAGTTGACGACGACCGCATGAGGGCGGCGCGCCCCGCCGCCCTCATCCGGCCCGGTGCGCGGCGCGGCGCGTCACGGATGGCAGGATGGGTCCGCCATGGACCTGCCTGCTGATCTCGCCGCCGCGCTGGACGCCGCCGCCGCCGACCTTCCGCTCCGGGAGTTGGAGGCGTCGGTCGAGCGGCTGATGGCCCGCTACCGGGCGCCGGGGCGGCCCGACCGCCCCATCGTCGGCGGGCGCGTTGACGCTGTGGCGTATGCGGCTTATCGCATGCCCGCTACGTGGGGTGCTGTGCGGGCGGCGCTGAGTGCGGCGGGGGAGCGGGTGCCGGGGTTCGCGCCGCAAAGCCTGGTCGATGTCGGCGGTGGGACCGGCGCGGCGGCCTGGGCGGCCGACGGGGTGTTCGGGTCGCTGACCGAGATCGTCGTGCTGGATCAGGTCGGCGAGGCGCTGGAGCTGGGGCGGCGCCTGGCGCGGGATGCCTTCTCCGGGGCGCTGCGGCACGCGCAGTGGCGGCAGGCGCGGTTTCCCGGGGAGATTCCCGGCGCGGATCTGGTGACCGTGTCGTATGTCCTGTCCGAGCTGGCGACGGCGGATCAGGAGGCGCTGGTGCGGGCCGCGGCCGCCGGGGCCGGGACCATCGCGGTGGTCGAGCCCGGCACGCCCGACGGCTACCGGCGCGTCATCGGCGCGCGGGATGTGTTGATCGGCATGGGGATGCGGGTCGTCGCGCCCTGCCCGCACTCCGACGGCTGCCCGCTCGTCGGCACGCGGGACTGGTGCCATTTCGCGGCGCGGGTCCATCGCTCGCCGCTGCACCGCCGGCTCAAGGGCGGCGATCTGGGGCACGAGGACGAGAAGTTCGCTTACGTCGTGGCGACGCGCGACGCGGTCCCGCAGGAGTCCCCCGCCCGGATTCTGCGCCATCCGCAGATCCGCAAGGGGCTGGTGATGATGCAGCTGTGCGAGCCCGAGGGCACGACAGCGCAGGTGTTGGTCTCCAAGCGCCAGGGTGACGTCTACCGCGCGGCCCGGGACGTGGAGTGGGGCGACGTCTGGCCGCCGACGGAGCGGGCCGGCTGAGAGCCGACCCGCCCGGTCTCGGCGATCAGTCGCGCACGTACCGCACCCGGTTGGCGGCCTCGGCGGCCGCCCGCTTCTGCGCGGCCGCGGCGGCCCGCGCCAGCAGTTCCTCGGCGTCCGGACGCGACGTGTCCAGCTCCCGCTGCCGGCGCAGCACATACGTCCCCGGCCCGATGCCGGAGTAGGCGTGCTCGGGGTGCGCCAGGTAGGCGGTCGCCCCCGGCGCCACCGTCAGCACCCCGATGTCCAGCCCCTCCTCGCCCGGCGCCGCGTCGAACGTGACGTCGCCCGCCGCGCCCTCCGCCAGCAGCGTGTGGGTGTGGCCGCCGAACTCCCCGCGCACCACGGCGACGCCGTCGCGCGGCACCGCGGTGCCGGCCGGGCTCTGCGCCGGCCGCGGGACGACCATCACGTCGCCCTGGGCCTGCAGACCGGTCAGTACCGGGATCGTCGTCTCGCGGTCAAGGTGCTCGTCCACGTCGATGCCGTGGACTTCGATCGCCTCTCCCAGAGTCCGCATTCTCTCCTCCGTGCTCTGAAATCAATGTATTGGTGTATGAATCGAGTGCTCAGGCTCGCCGTTCGAGCTGCGCGTACTCGGCGGCGGTGAGGCCGTAGCCCCAGGCGGCGGCGCCGAGCGCGCTGTCGACGGTGGCCGGGACCAGCAGGCCGAACGTGTGGCGCCCGCCGTCCAGGTCCACCGAGCCGTTCGTGCAGACCAGCACGTGCGCGGGCGTCCCCCAGACTCGGCCCGGCACCGCGTGCAGGCTCAGCCACTGCCCGGGGTTGCCCGGGTCGGGGCACTCGTCGAGCAGGGTCAGCTCCGCCTCGTCGGTGAACCGCGCCCACCCCATCGCCTCGATCGCGCACCGCCGGACTTCGACGTTGGTCTCCGTGGCGATCCGCGCCACCGTCGGTTCGAGCACCGCCCACCGCGGCACCAGACGTCCGTGCCAGAAGTACGCGGCGAACCCGTCCGGGAACGCCAGGGCGGGGCCGTCCTCGGCGTGCAGACGTCCCTCCCGGTCCAGGCGCCGGACGGCAGGGCGTTCGCAGACCACCGCCATGTCTTCGAACGGCCACCACCACCCGGCGGACCGCGCGACCCGCGCCACGCCGTCGACCGCGCGGAACGCGCTGCCGTCGTGCAAACGGGCGAGAGCGTCGAGCAGCGCGAGCTCCTCGAGGTGCTCCCGCCGCCCGATCGCCCAGTCCAGGCACTCCTTGACCTGGAGATACTGCGGGGTCCGGTAACGCAGCCACTGCGGGAGGTCCTTCGCGGGCGCGCCGAAGGCCTCCATGGCCAGACGCACGCCGCGCTTGCGGTAGTCGACGCGGCCGTGGCTCCAGAAGGCGTGCCGGCCCCAGCTGGACATCGACGCCTCGATGCGCGCCTGCGTCATGCGCCATTGGGACTGGATCATGAACGGTTCGCGAAGCGTCGCCGGGGGCTTGGTGCTGCGGCTGGTGAAGGTGAGGCCCAGCGCGGCGGAGCGGGTGGCCGCTTCGACGCGGTCGGCGGCGGTGCCGCCGACCGGCGCGAACCGGGTCGCGGCCTGGGCCTGCTCGAAGGCGCGGTCGGTGTAGCCCAGGGACGCCGTGCGGCGGCCCCGCTGGCGCGCCTCGGACCAGACCTTGCCGGAGATGCGGGTGCCGCGGTTGGCCAGAACCGCCGCGACCACCGCGCCGAGCGCCGGATCGGGCACCCAGACGACGGTGTGCGGCGGCGTCAGCCCGGCGCTGTCGTAGGCCAGGGCGACACCGAACTCGGCTTCGTCCCGATCGGCCGGGAGCGTGCTGGAGTGGACGTCCTGCCACTCCCGGCGGATCGCCGCCAGCTCATCGGTGTGGTCGGTCAGCCGGGAAATCTTGGTCCCCATCGTGAAACCCCCTGTGGCGATGGTGACAGGGGTTTGCGATGGCGAGCGACTGGTTTTTCGCTGAGCCGCCTGCTCTCCTGAGTCAGGAGACTAGATCCGGCCGATCGGCCCGCCCGGACCGTTCGGTCCGATCGGCGGCGTCCGGGGCGGCGTCCCGCGGGTCAGACCGCGAAGGACTCCACCCACGCTCATGCTGCCCGACATCAGCGCGGCGCCCAGGCCCAGGACGGCCAGGCCGATCACCGTGTCGACCACGTCGTCGCGGCCGCTCCCCGACTTCTGTCCGGAGGGCTGCTGTTCCTGCTTCGCTGACTGTTCGCGCTGTTCCCCGTCCTGCTCCGCGGATCGCCCGGCCTGCTCGGCCTGGTCAGCCTGCGCGGAATCAGTGTTCTGCTCATCGCTCATGGCCCCCACCTCCGGTCTCCAGTATGAGACCTCTGCGATGTCTGGGCCAGTGGGCCGGCGTTCACTCCGTCGCGGCCTGGGAGATCAGGGTGCAGGCGGTGTCGATGTCGGCCTTCACCTGAGAGATCGACGCGCGGCCGGAGAGCCAGGTGATGAGGGTCGAGTGCCACGTGTGCGTCACCACGCGCACGGCCGCCAGTTCGCCGCGGGTCAGCGGCCGCCCGGTGTGGATGGCGTCGGCGATGACGTCGGTGATGAGGCGGTTGACGGAGTCGACCTCGGCGGAGACGGAGCGGTCGGCGAAGGTCAGGGCGCGCATCATGGCTTCGGCGAGGTGGGGTTCGCGTTGCAGCGCTTTGAAGGTGCGCATGAGGGTCTCGGCGACGCGCTCGCCGGGGTCGGGGCTGACCGGGGGCTTGCGGCGGAGCTGGTCGTGGAGCTGCTCCAGCTGGTCCTGCATGGTGGCGACCAGGAGGTGGATCTTGGAGGGGAAGTAGCGGTACAGGGTGCCCAGGGCCACTTCGGACAGTTCGGCGACCTCGCGCATCTGCACCGCGTCGAAGCCGCCGCGGGCGGCCAGCTGCTGGGTGGCGCGCAGGATGCGCTGGCGGCGGGCCTCCTGGCGTTCGGTCAGGGCCGGAGAGGGGCTCGCGCCGGCGGGGCCGGAGGTGCCGGAGGCGCCGGGCGGACCGGAGGGCAGGGGTGCGCCGGCGGTGGGGGACGCGTCAACCGTCATGGGCCTTCCTCAAGTTCGGCGTCCGACCCGCGGACCGTGTCTGACCTGTGTGAACTGTGTCACGCCCCAACTCTGCCACCTGCGGTGGGGTCGAAGTAGGAACTTGTTCTAGATTAGCGCCACGGCTTATGCTCCGTTGACCCGCTCGTGACGCCGTCGAAGCCGTGAAGGCGGGACACGGACTTGCGGAGCGAGGTGACGAAAGGCCATGGCCGACGAGGTGTCGCACGGGAAACCCCTGCGCATAGCCCTGCTCGCGTATAAGGGAAACCCGTTCTGCGGCGGCCAGGGGGTCTACGTCCGGCATCTGTCGCGGGAACTGGCGCGGCTGGGGCACACCGTCGAGGTGCTGGCCGGGCAGCCCTATCCGGTGCTGGACCCGGAGCCGGGAGTCACCCTGACCGAGCTGCCCAGCCTGGACCTGTACCGGCAGCCCGACCCGTTCCGCACGCCCAAGCGCGACGAGTACCGCGACTGGGTCGACCTGCTGGAGGTCGGGACCATGTGGACGGCCGGGTTCCCCGAGCCGCTGACCTTCTCGCTGCGGGCGCTGCGGCATCTGAGCGCGCGCCGCGGCGACTTCGACGTCGTCCACGACAACCAGTGCCTCGGCTACGGGCTGCTCGGTATGCGGCGGCTGGGTTTTCCGACGCTGGCGACCGTGCACCACCCGATCCAGGTGGACCGCGACCTCGAGCTCGCGGCGGCGGCCACCCGCGGCAAGCGCGCCTCGGTGCGCCGCTGGTACGCCTTCACCACGATGCAGACCCGCGTGGCCCGGCGCCTGCCGGAGATCATCACGGTCTCCTCGTCGTCCGCCGCGGAGATCGGCCAGTACCTCGGCGTCCCGCGGCGGCGCGTCACCACCATCCCGATCGGCGCCGACACCGACGCCTTCGCGCCGGATCCGGCCGTGGCCAAGGTGCCGGGCCGGATCGTCACCACCGCCAGCGCCGACGTCCCGCTCAAAGGCCTGCTGCCGCTCGTCGAGGCGCTGGCGAAGGTGCGGGTCGAGGTCGGGCAGGCGCACCTCGTCGTCGTCGGCAAGGCCCGGGAGGACGGCGTCGTCGCCAAGGCCGTGGAGCGGCTGGGGCTGGGCGGCGCCGTCCGGTTCGTGCACGGCATCTCCGACGCCGAGCTCGTCGACCTGATCCGCTCGGCCGAGGCGGCGTGCGTCCCGTCGCTGTACGAAGGCTTCTCGCTGCCCGCGGTCGAGGCCATGGCCTGCGGCGCGGCGCTGGTGTCCACCACCGGCGGCGCGATCCCCGAGGTGGCCGGCCGGGACGGCGAGACCACGCTCGCCGTGCCGCCCGGCGATCCCTCGGCCCTGGCCGCGGCGCTGGTGCGGGTCCTGGGCGACGCCGACCTGCGGGCCCGGCTCGGCGCCGCGGCGCGGCAGCGCGTGCTGGAGAAGTTCACCTGGCGGGCCGCCGCCGTCGCCACCGCCGAGCGCTACCGGGCGGTGATCGCCGCCGCGCACGACCCGATCGACTGGGACCGGCAGGCCGCGGACCGCCGGGGGCCGGTACCACCACGTCAACCACGAAGGGCGGGGGTCTGACGTGCTCACGGTCGACTTCGGCAAGTTCCCGGTCGCCAAGGGCGACAGGGTCCTGGACATGGGCTGCGGCTTCGGCCGGCACGCCTTCGCCCTGCTGCGCCAGGGCGCGGACGTCGTCGCCCTGGACTACAGCCAGGACGAGGTCGCCGAGGTGACCAAGTGGTTCGCGGCGATGCAGCTGGCCGGGGAGGTGCCGGCCGGGGCCGGCGGCATCGCGGTCCGGGGCACCGCCTACGGCCTGCCGTTCGCCGACGGCACCTTCGACGCCGTGGTCGCCGCGGAGGTGCTGGAGCACCTGCCCGACGACCGGCGGGCCATGTCCGAGCTGGTGCGGGTGCTCAAACCCGGCGGCCGGCTGGCGGTGACGGTGCCGCGCTGGTTCCCGGAGAAGGTGTGCTGGGCGCTGTCCGACGCCTACCACGAGGTCGAGGGCGGCCACATCCGCATCTACAAGCGGCGCGAGATGATCGAGAAGCTGCGCGCCGCCGGGGCGGTGCCGCACGAGCTGCACCACGCGCACGCGCTGCACGCACCGTACTGGTGGCTGAAGTGCGCGGTCGGGGTCGACAACGAGAACGGCCCGGTGAAGGCCTACAAGAAGCTGCTGGAGTGGGACATCATCAAGGCGCCGGCACTGACCCGGGCCGGCGAGGCCCTGCTCAATCCGGTGCTCGGCAAGAGCCTGGTCGTCTACGCCACGAAGCCCGCGGCATGACGGTCGGCGGGCCCGCCGAGCTCTTGGCCTCCGAGGGGATCCTCACCGCCGATCAGGTGCGCGCCACCGCGCGCGCCATCGCCGCGGTGCAACGGCCGGACGGCGCCATCCCCTGGTTCCACGGCGGCCACCTGGACCCGTGGGACCACACCGAGGCGGCGATGGCGCTGGACGCGGCCGGGATGCCGCGGCAGGCGCTGGCCGCCTACCGCTGGCTGGCGGCGTCGCAGAACCCTGACGGCTCCTGGTACGCCGCCTACGCCGACGCCCCCGAAGGCGTGACCGAACCGACGAACCGCCTGCGCGAGACCAACTTCACCGCCTATGTCGCGGTCGGCGTCTGGCACCACTGGCTGGCCACCGGCGACGAGGGCTTCCTCGCCGAGATGTGGGAGCCGGTCTGCCGCGCCACCGACTTCGTGCTGCGGCTCCAGGCTCCCGGCGGCGAGATCCGCTGGTGTCGCGACGAGCAGGACCGCGACGCCGCCGAAGCGCTGCTGACCGGCTGCTCATCCATGTACCAGGCGTTGCGCTGCGCGCTGGCGATCGCCGAGCAGATCGGCCAGGTGCGGCCGGACTGGGAACTCGCCTGCGGCCGCCTGGGCCACGCGCTCACCGACCATCCCGAGCAGTTCGCGGACAAGAGCACGTATTCGATGGACTGGTACTACCCGGTCCTGGGCACGGCGCTGCGCGGCACGGCGGCTCAGGAGCGCATCGCAGAAGGCTGGGACCGCTTCGTCGTGCCCGGCCTCGGCGCCCGCTGCGTGTCGCCGAACGCCTGGGTGACCGGCGGCGAGACCTGCGAGCTGGTGTTGTCGCTGTGGGCGATCGGCGACGTGGACCGGGCCCGCGCGCTGCTGCGGGACATCCAGCACCTGCGCGACGAGGACGACGGGATGTACTGGACCGGCCGGGTCTACGAGGCCGACGCCGACGGCAACCAGCCGGCGGTGTGGCCGCGGGAGAAGACGGCGTGGACCGCGGGGTCGGTGCTGCTCGCGCTGGCGGTGCTGGCCGAGGAGAAGGCCACGGTCGCGGTGTTCGGCGGCGAGGGACTGCCCGAGGGGCTGCCGGTGCTGTGCGCGGATCAGGAGTGCGCCGCGGCGTGAGGTGACCGTTCGGCCGCCCTCGAGCCGGCCGCGGTCGCCTCACGAGCTGACGTTCCCCGCCCGCTGCTCCATCTCAGCTGTCGCAAGCCTTGTGCACATCGTTGATGGCCTTGCTGGTCTCAGGGATCGTCTTCGACATCCCCTGAGTGTCGCTGGCCGCGTAGTAGTCGGCGAACTTCTTCCAACTGTCGGATTCGCTCTGGATCGCGGCCTTCACCGCCGGATCGGTGGCGAGCCGGGCGTCGGCGGCGAGGTTCGCGGCCAGGGCGCGGTCGGCCTTGATCTGGAAGTCCTTGCCGCCGTTGGCCGCCGGGTTGGAGGCGTTGAAGGCGTCCAGGTCGCGGGAGGCTTCGGCGCAGCCGGCCTTGACGGCGCTGGGACCGGTCGCGGTGGAGGAGTCCGGGGCCGGCGGATCGGTCGACAGGGAGTCCGGGCTGCTCGACGTGCTGTCGTCGGGCGTGGGGCTGTCTTGGGTCGTCGGCGTGCTGTTGTCCGGGGCGGTCGGCGTCGTCGGTTCGGTGGACCGCGTCGGCGTGGACGTCAGCGTCGAAGTGCTCTGATGGGACTGCGGCGTCCCGGAGTCGCCCGTCGCCGCCACGGCGACCGTGACGCCCACGCCGATCGCCACCACCGCCGCGGCGGCCACGCCGATCTTCAGGCCGTTGCGGCGCGGCGGTCGCTGCCCCGCGTACGGGGGCTGGTTCGGCGGCATCGGGATCTGCCACGACGTGCTGCCGACGGCACTGCTCAAGTCGTGGGTGCCGACCACCGGGGGACGGCCGGGCGGGCCCGGTATGCCGGCCGAGGCGGCCGCGCCCGTGCCCGCCGCCGAGTGCTCCCCGCCGGCCAGCAGCGCCAGCGCCGCCGGGATCGTCGGGCGCTGCGCCGGCTCCTTCGCCAGCAGTCCGGCCAGCAGCGGCGCCAGCCGTCCGGCCCGCGTCGGCGCCGGCGGCTGGTCGAACAGGACGGCGCTCATCGTCGCGGTGGGGGAGTCGCGGCGGAACGGGGACACGCCCTCCACCGCGTGGTACAGCGTGACGCCCAGGGAGAACAGGTCGCAGGGCGGGCCGGAGTCGACGCCGCGGGCGCGCTCGGGGGCCATGTACTCCGCCGAGCCGATGATGGCGCCGGTGACCGTCAGGGAGCTGTCGGCCTCGTGCTGGGCGATGCCGAAGTCGGTGAGCAGCACCCGCCCGTCGTCGGCCAGCAGGACGTTGGCCGGCTTCACGTCGCGGTGCACGATCCCGGCGGCGTGGGCGGCGGACAGCGCGCGCAGCAGGGTGTCGGCGACCTTGGCCGCGTTGTCCACGGACAGCGGGCCGTGCGCGCGCAGGTGCTCGGCCAGCGAGCGGCCGGTGACCAGCTGCATCACGATCCACGGCACGCCGTCCTCGACCACCACGTCGTGGACGGTGACGATGCCCGGCTGGTCGCGCAGCCGCACGGTGTTGCGGGCCTCGCGCTCGGCGCGGCTGAGCCGTTCGGCCTGCTGCGCCTCGGACAGCGTGAACGGCAGCGAGACCTCCTTGACCGCCACGTCGATGTTCAGCGTGAGGTCGTGGGCCCGCCACACCTTGCCCATCCCGCCCGCGCCCAATCGGGCGACCAGCCGGTAGCGGCCGCCGACCAGGCGGCCCGGCTCAGACTGCTCAGGCATGTTCCCCCCGGGTCGACTGCGAATCCGACATCGGACAGACTACGGAAGCGTCGTAATGATCACATCAAGTGGATCCCCGAGTCCCCGAGCAAGGGAAGCGTTCATGTCGTATCCGGACCCCCGCTACTTCGCCGACACCGGTGAGGTGAGCGCCACCTTCCGTCCCGCCGATGCCCCGCCGGAGATCACGTTCAGCTCCGGCGGCACCTGCAGCCTGCTGTCCACCGACAAGGACTCGGACGGTCTGTACGGGCTCTACCGCTGGGACTTCGCCGCCGCGCCGAGCGGGCCGGGCACGCACTTCCACAAGACCATGAGCGAGGCCTTCTTCATCCTGAAGGGCGCCGTGCGGCTGTTCAACGGGGAGAAGTGGGTCGAGGCGACGCCCGGCGACTACCTGTTCGTGCCGCCCGGCGGACTGCACGCCTTCCGCAACGAGTCCGGGCAGGAGGCGTCGATGCTGCTGATGTTCGCTCCCGGCGCGCCGCGCGAGAACTACTTCCGGGGCCTCGTGGAGGGCCTGCCGGCCAAGCTCGGCGAGGCGTTCTTCCTGGAGCACGACCAGTACAACGTCCAGGACTGAATTCCGGATCGGTACCGGATTCCGGATCCGTTCGGCGGACGTGTCGATCCGAGCCGTGGCCCGTTCGACCTATGGGTGAGCGGGCCGGAACCGAGGCCCGGAGCAACCGAAGGGGACACCCTCATGAAGTACATGCTGATCTTCCGCGCCACGGACGAGGCCTTCGCCTCGATGGCGAACACCGACTTCGACGAGATGCTGGAGAAGGTGGGCCGGTACAACGAGGAGCTGATCCGCGCCGGGGTGCTGCTGGCGGCCGAAGGGCTGGCCGAGCCCGCCGACGGCGCCGTCGTCGACTACTCCGCCGAGCCGCCGGTGGTCACCGACGGGCCGTATGGTGAGACCAAGGAGCTGTTCAACGGTTTCTACCTGCTCAACGTGGCCTCCAAGGAGGAGGCGGTCGAGTGGGCGAAGCGGCAGCCGATCACCGGCGCCGGGTTCAAGACCGAGATCCGGCGGGTGACGACCATCGACGAGTTCCCGCAGGACAACGAGTGGGTCAAGAAGGAGCGGGCGTGGCGGGAGGAGACCGGGCAGCTCTGAGCTCCGGTGGCGGCTGCGCCCGGCTTGACCGGGTTCGGCCCCACGGTGCTCGGTGCGGCGGCGTTCGGCCTGACCGCGCTCGGCCTTCTCGCGTTGCGAGTGACGGTGGCGGCCTGACCGGATCGGTTCCGGTCAGGCCGGCCGGTGCCGAGCGGGGGCGGCCGTGACCGAGGCTGCCGGTCCCGCCGGCTCGACCACACCCACCGGGCGCGCGGCGGTGGCCGCCGTCTGGCGCATCGAGTCCGCCCGCATCGTCGGCGCCCTGGCCCGCTACACCGGCGACTTCGCCCTGGCCGAGGACCTGGCCCAGGAGGCGCTGGCCGAGGCGCTGGTCACCTGGCCGCGCGACGGCGTCCCGCGCCACCCGGCCGGCTGGCTGCTCACCGTCGGGCGCCGCCGGGCCGTCGACGTCTTCCGGCGCCGTGAGGTGGAAGACCGCAAGTACGGCGACCTGGCCCGCGACCCCTCCCGCCCGCCCCCCGACGACGACCGCGACGTGCTCTGGGACCCCGACCAGATCGACGACGACCTGCTGGCCCTGATGTTCGTCGCCTGCCATCCGGTGCTGTCCCGGGAAGCCCGCGTGGCGCTGACGCTGCGCGTGGTCGGCGGCCTGACCAGTGACGAGATCGCGCGCGCGTTCCTGGTCCCGACCGCCACCGTGCAGGCCCGCATCACCCGCGCGAAGAAGACCCTGGCCGCGGCCGGCGTGCCGTTCGAGGTGCCGCCGCCGGAGCAGCGGGCCGAACGCCTCGGCACCGTGCTCACCGTGGTCTACCTGATCTTCACCGAGGGGTCCACCGCCAGCTCCGGCCGCGAGCTGATCCGCTTCGACCTCGCCGGCGAGGCCCAGCGCCTGGCCCGGATCCTGGCCCGCCTGGTGCCCGGCGAGCCCGAGACCCACGGCCTGCTCGCCCTGCTCGAACTGACCGCCGCGCGCTTTCCGGCCCGCACCGGCCCGGACGGCGAACCGGTGCTGCTCGAAGACCAGGACCGCCGCCGCTGGGACCGGACCGCCATCGTCCGCGGTCGCGCCGCCCTGGCCCGGGCCCGCCGCACCGGCCGCGGCCTCGGCGCCTACGGCCTGCAGGCGATGATCGCCGAGTGCCACGCCGTCGCCGACTCGGTGGCCACCACCGACTGGGCCCGGATCGTGCGCCTCTACGAAGCCCTCGGCCGCCTGGCACCGTCCCCGGTGGTCGACCTGAACCGCGCCGTCGCCGTGTCCATGGCCGAAGGCCCCCAGGCGGCGCTGACCATCGTGGACACGCTGGCCGACGCCGGCGAGCTGTCCAACTCGCACCTGCTGCCGAGCGTGCGCGGCGAGCTGCTGATCCGCCTGGGTCGCAAGGACGACGCCCGCGCGGACCTGGAACGCGCCGTCAAGCTGTGCGGCAACGAGCGCGAGCGGACCGTGCTGGAAGGCAAGCTCGCCGAGCTCGCGCAGTGAGGGGACGGCGATCGCCCCGGCGCAGCAAGGCATCAGCAGCGCTGAGCACCCGAGGCGGGCGTTCTACCCCACGCGTCGCAGCACCCTGAGCGACCCGGTCGCCGAGTCCTCCACGAAGTCCCCGGACTCCAGCGCCCGCAGGTAGATCCGGTACGGCGCCTGCCCGCCGTCCTCCGGATCCGGGAACACGTCGTGGATCACCAGCAGCCCGCCCGGCGCGACGTGGCGCGCCCAGCCCTCGTAGTCGCCCTGCGCGTGCTCGTCGGTGTGCCCGCCGTCGATGAAGACCAGCCCCACCGGCGTGTTCCAGAGCCGCGCCACGGCCGGGGAGCGCCCGACGATCGCGATCACGCGGTCCTCGACCCCGGCGGCGTGCAGCGTGTGCCGCATGGTCGGCAGCGTGTCCATCAGCCCGACCCGCGGATCGACGAGCGCCGGGTCGTGGTACTCCCAGCCCGGCTGCTGCTCCTCCGAGCCGCGGTGGTGGTCCACGGTCACCACCACGCGGTCGGCGGTGGCGGCCGCCGCGGCCAGGTAGATGGTCGACTTGCCGCAGTACGTGCCGATCTCCAGCAGGTCGCCGATCTTCGCGGCGCGCTCGGCCGCGTCGTGGAGGGCCAGGCCCTCGTCGGCGGGCATGAAGCCGGGGGCGGCCTCCGCGGCGGCGCGCAGCGAGTGATCCATGGCGCCACTCTATCTTCCGGATAACTGAAACGTGTTCTACTATCCGCCTCGTGGCTTCCGTGACCGCCGGCATCGGCTCCATAGGCATCACCAGCGAGCACCGCGACCTCGCCGAGTCCGTCCGAGGCTGGCTGGCGCGCGCCGTCCCGCCCTCGGCCGTGCGCTCCGCCCTGGACGCGGACACCGAGGAGCGCCCGGCCTTCTGGGGCGACCTGGCCAAGCAGGGGCTGCTCGCCAACCACCTCCCGGAGGACTTCGGCGGCGCCGGTGCCGGGCTGTTGACGCTGGCCGTCGCGCTGGAGGAGGCCGGCCGCGCCGGAACGCCGGGGCCGTTCCTGCCGACCGCGATCGCCGGGGTCTTCCTCGCCGAGACGCTGGGCAAGTCTGCTGCCGACGTCATCACGGCGCTGGCCGACGGCGGCGCCACCGCCGCCGTCGCCGTGGCCGCCGGGACGCTCGGCGCGGAGCCGGTGGACGGCGGCTACACCCTCCGCGGTTCGGTAGAACCGGTTATCGGCGCGGCGGTCGCGGACTGGCTGGTGCTCACGGCGCGGCGGTCCGACGGTTCGCAGATCCAGGCGCTGGTGCCGGCCGCCGAGCTGGACATCAGCCCTCTGCTGTCCCTGGACCGGACGCGCCGGGTCGCGAAGGTGACCGTTGAGGCCGTGCTCGTGCCGCGCGAGCGCGTCGTCGTCGCCGGCACCGGAGTTCTGGACCGCACCGCCGCCCTGCTGGCCTCGGCGGAAGCGGTGGGGATCGCCGACTGGTGCACGCGGACGGCCGCGGAGTACGCCAAGGTCCGCGTCCAGTTCGGCAAGCCGATCGGCCAGTTCCAGGGCGTCAAGCACCGCTGCGCGCAGATGGTCGCGCGGATGGAGCAGGCGCGCAGCGCGGTGTGGGACGCGGCCTTCGTCGCGGGATCCTCAACCGGTTCCTCGGCTGAATCCTCAACCGAAGCCTCAGCCGGCGGCGAGGACGCCGAACTCCCGATCGCGATCGCCGCGGCGCTCGCCCTCGACGCCGCCGTCGAGTGCGCCAAGGACTGCGTCCAGGTCCTCGGCGGCATCGGCTTCACCTGGGAGCACGACGCCCACGTCTACCTCCGCAGAGCCCTGACACTGCGCCAGGTCCACGGCCCGACGAGCCGCTGGCGCGCCCGCGTCGCCGACCTCACCGCCGCCGGCCGGCGCCGCGAGCTCAAGGTGGAGCTGCCCGCCGCCGCCGAAGCCCATCGCGAAGCCGCCCGCGCCGCCTTCGACGCCGTCAGGGGCCTGACTCCGGCCGAACAGCGCCGGGAACTCGCCGGCACCGGCTACGCCGCGCCGTACCTGCCGGCGCCCTACGGCCGTTCGGCCGGTCCGGCCGAGCAGATCGTCATCGCCCAGGAACTGGCCGCCGCGCGGGTGAAGCTGCCGGACATCGTCATCGGCAACTGGGTGGTCCCGACCCTCGTCAAATACGGGACCGACGCCCAGCGCGACCGCTTCGTGCTGCCTACGCTGCGCGGCGAGGTGATCTGGTGTCAGCTGTTCAGCGAGCCCGGCGCCGGCTCGGACCTGGCGGCGCTGACCACCCGCGCGACCCGGGTCGACGGCGGCTGGCGGCTCGACGGCCAGAAGGTGTGGACGTCGGTGGCGAACTTCGCGCAGTGGGCCATCTGCATCGCCCGCACCGACCCGGACAAGCCGAAGCACGAAGGCATCACCTACTTCCTGGTCGACATGAAGTCCGAGGGCGTGGACGTGCGGCCGCTGCGCGAGATCACCGGCGCGTCGATGTTCAACGAGGTGTTCCTCGACGGCGTGTTCGTGCCCGACGACCTGGTGGTGGGCGAGGTGAACGGCGGCTGGCCGCTGGCCCGCAACACCCTGGGCAACGAGCGGGTGTCGCTGGCGTCGGGCCCGGTGCTCGGCGGCTCGCTGGAGGGCCTGCTCAGTTCGGTCGCCGCCGCGGACGGCGCGGGAACGGATCCGGTGCTGGGCCAGCGGCTCGGTGAACTCGTCTGCCAGGGCCAGTCCGCCGCGCTGCTGGGGTTGCGCACCACCCTGCGCCAGCTGTCCGGGATGGAGCAGGGACCGGAAGCCAGCATCAGGAAGCTGATCTCCATGAAGCTCGCGCAGGACGTCGCCGAACTCGGCCTCGAACTGCTCGGGGGCGCCGGGGCCACCGAGGTCCCGGGCGCCGCCGCGGGCTGGACGCAGGCGTTCCTGTCCAGCCGCTGTCTGACCATCGCCGGCGGCACCACCGAGGTCCAGCTCAACGTGATCGGTGAGCGGATCCTCGGCCTGCCGCGCGACTGAACTCCACGAATCGAGGGATGGACACCGTGAACAAGGTCTACGTCGTCGGCGTCGGCATGACGAAGTTCGAGAAGCCCGAGACCAGGCAGTGGCGCTACTTCGACATGGCCCGGGAAGCCGGCACCGCCGCGCTGGCCGACGCCGGCGTGCGCTACGAGCAGATCGAGCAAGTCGCGGCGGGCTACGTCTTCGGTCCCTCGACCTGCGGCCAGCGTGCCGCCTACGAGCTCGGGCTGACCGGCGTCCCGGTCTACAACGTCAACAACAACTGCGCCACCGGCTCCACCGCGCTGATGATGGCGGCCCAGTGGGTGGCCGGCGGCCTGAACGACTGCGTGCTGGCGCTGGGCTTCGAGCAGATGAAGAAGGGCGCGCTCGGCGGCGGCATGAACAACGACGACTTCAACGCCTCCCCGCTGGCCCGGCACTACACGCTGATGGCCGAGCTGCACGGCTTCGAGCCCTCGCCGCCGACCGCGCAGATCTTCGGCGACGCCGCGCGCGAGCACATGGCGGAGTACGGCACCACGGCCGAGCAGCTGGCCCTGGTCGCGGCCAAGAACCACCGGCACTCGGTCCACAACCCGAACGCGCAGTTCCAGGACGAATACACGGTTTCGGAGATCCTCGAAGCCAAGGAGATCCACCGCCCGCTGACCAGACTCCAGTGCTCCCCGACCTCCGACGGCGCGGCCGCCGCGGTGGTGGTCGGCGAGCGCTTCGTCGACCGGCACGGCCTGGCCGACCAGGCCGTGGAGATCCTGGCCCAGGCCATGGCCACCGACACCGCGGAAGCCTTCGACACCCGCTCCATGATCGACGTCGTCGGCCGCCCGATGAGCCGGGACGCCGCCCGCCGCGTCTACGACGCCTCCGGCCTCGGCCCCGACGACCTCGACGTGATCGAGCTCCACGACTGCTTCTCCATCAACGAGCTGATCACCTACGAGGCCATCGGCCTGTGCGGGGAGGGCGAGGGCGGCAAACTGATCGCCGACGGCGCCACCACCTACGGCGGCCGCTGGGTCGTGAACCCCTCCGGCGGCTTGATCTCCAAGGGCCATCCGCTGGGCGCGACCGGCCTGGCGCAGTGTGCTGAGATCTCCTGGCACCTGCGGGGCGAGGCCGGCGCGCGGCAGGTCGAGGGTGCGCGGGTGGGGATGGCGCACAACATCGGGCTCGGCGGGGCCGCGGTGGTGACGTTGTTCCGGAAGGCGTGAGCGGCACGGGAACGGGTCGCGATGCGCCGCGGTGATCTGCGTCAACGCGGCAATCGCCGGTGCGGCCCGGCCGGTCCGCGTTCGGATCAGCCGGAAATGGAGAAGCAGTAGATCCCCGAAGACGCGCCCACGTAGAGAAAGCCTGCGTCGGCGGCCAGGCTGTAGCCCGCCTCGGCCGGCCATGCGTTCTGCAGCTGCTCCTCCCATTCCCACAGGACGGTGCCGTCGGCTGCGTTCAGGGCGGTGACCCGATGTGTCTCCGGCGAAGCGACGATCAGCGCCTTGGGCGTCGCCAGATAGGCGCAGTCCTTGCCCGGCTGCCAGTTCTCGAAGGACTTCCGCCATCGGTCGGTCCCGCCCGGCTCGAACGCGACGAAGAGCGTCGCGCTGCCGACGCTGCTGTCGAGCGCGTAGGCGGTCTGGCTGTCGGCCGCGACGAGGACGTAGGAGCCGTAGCTCGTGGTGGCGGTGTCGGTGCCGGTCTTGGCGTCGAACACGGCGATGGTGCTGCCGTCCACGTAGACCCGGCCGCCGGCGGCGATCACGGTCGCGAAGCCGATGGGCGGGTCCGGATAGGAGCTGGACCAGACGAGCCGACCGTCGGCGGGCAGGTAGGCGCAGACCTTCTTGTCCGCCGCGGCGGCCCGGATCAGCAGGCCGTCGTCGGTCAGCGCGACGCCGTCGCGGGGGCCCAGGCCGAGCGTCCATTGCACGGTCCGCTTCACGGTGTCCAGGACCAGGACCCGCTGCGGCGACGTGCCGTCATCAGAGCTCTGATACAGCACCAGCGACGCCCCGGCGCGGCCGAGCAGCCGGGGTCCGCTCAGCCCCGCGGCGTCGGTGTGCCATACGACGGCCGGGGGAGCGGCGGGGGTGAGAGCCACGACCGTCGAGCCGGACAGCAGGTAGATCGCGTCCTTCTCGGCGAGCGGGGCGTGGTGCCCGGTGCCCGTACCCGGCTTGACCGCCGCGTCGGTGACGGCCCACCGGCCTGATCCGTCCTTGCGGTCCAGGCCGGCGAGCCCGTCCTTCGTCACGGCGTAGAGGGTGGTGTCGGTCTGCGACAGGGCCACCGCCGAACCGAGGCTGTCCAGGGCGGCACCCTGCACGGCGGTGGTGTGCCACAGCATCTGCGGCGGGCCGGCGGCCGGGCGGCCCGCGGTCGGGTCGGAGCTCGACGGGGCGAGGTAGGTGTAAGGGTTCGCATAACTGGACGACGGTGCGCCCCACGCATTCGTATCCGCGTGGGGGCCGCCGCAGTCCCTGGCGCCGATCCCGATCCCGACCACACCCACCAACGACGTCCACCCGAGCAGCGCTCGCCGTGACGGTCCCGCTATCCGCGGCGGGTTGCTGCCGGCCCAGGTGTTCGTGGCGCGCGGGTACGGGGCGGCCGGGGTCGAAGGGTGGAGTCGTGCTGCTTCCCGGCCGGGTCCGTACCGGGCCAGGGGGATCGGCGCCGGCCGCGGCATCGTGTTCCCCGTGTTCCCCGTGTTCCCCGTGTTCTGGCTGTTCTGCGGCGGCTGCCGCGTCATCGCCGGGCGCGGCGCCGGATCGGCCCGCGGCGGCCGCTCCCACTCCGGCAGCGGTTCGGCGTCCGGGGCCAGCATCGCGATCAGGTCCCGGTCCCGCGGCCGGTCGACCGGGTCGGGGGCCAGGCAGCGCTGGATCACGCCGCGCAGCTCGTCCGGGACGCCCGAGACGTCGGGATCGGAGTTCACGGTCCGCAGCAGCAGGGTCGCGGCCGAGCCGACGCCGAACGGGCCCCGGCCGGTCAGCGCGAAGGTCAGCACCGCGCCCAGGGCGAACACGTCGGCCGCCGGGCCGGTGTGCTCGCCGGCGGCCTGCTCCGGCGCCATGTACCCGGCCGAGCCCAGGACGTAGCCGGTGTCGGTGAGGTCGGCCAGGGTGTCGGAGCGGATGATGCCGAAGTCGATCAGCCGCGGTCCGTCGGCGGCCAGCAGCACGTTGCCGGGCTTGACGTCCCGGTGCACCAGGCCGACGCGGTGCAGGTCGGTCAGCGCCTCGGCCAGGCCCGAGCCCAGGCGGCGGGCTTCGGTCAGGGGCAGCGGCCCGGCGTCGGCCACGCGCTCGCGCAGCGAGGGTCCTTCGACGTAGGCGGTGGCCAGCCAGGGCTGCGCGGCGTCCGGGTCGGCGTCCAGCACCGCCGCCGTGAACGCCCCGGAGACCTGTCGCGCGGCGTCGATCTCGCGGCGGAAGCGGGCCCGGAACTCCTCGTCGCCGGCGACCTCCGCGCGCACCAGCTTCACCGCCGCCAACCGTCCGCTGGGCGAGCGGCCGAGATACACCACCCCCATGCCCCCGGTGCCGATGCGGCTGCGGATCTCGTACGGCCCCAGCCGTTCCGGATCGCCCGGCAGCAGTTCCTTCATCCGTCGGCCCCCGATCGCGACGCTGCGTCCCCGTGTCCCCGTGTCCCCGTCTTCCCGTGCGGCGAAGGCTATCAGCGGCCTGACAGGCAGGGCGACCTGGAGCCGGCCGTCGCCCTAAGACCCCATCGCCGCCAGCAACTTCTCGTCGGTCTCGCCCAGCACCATCGCCACCGCGCCGAGCGCGCAGGCCTGCGGTCCCAGCGCGCCGAGCTGGATCGTCATCGCGTCCCCGGCCAGCGGCAGGGACGCGATGGCCGCGGCCTCGCGCAGCGGGCCCATGAGGAGCTCGCCGGCGGCGGCCAGGGCGCCGCCGATGATCACCGTCTCGGGGTTGAGGATGTTGCCCAGCATCCCGACCGCGCGGCCGGCCATGGTCCCGGCGTCCGACAGGGCCCTGATGCAGCCGCGGTCGCCCTGCCAGGCCATGGTGATCACGTTGCGCAGGCTCAGCCGGTCGCCGTAGGCCGGCTCCAGGGCGCGCATCACCACCGGCAGGCCGACGAAGGTCTCCAGGCAGCCGCGGTTGCCGCAGCGGCACAGCGGCCCGTTGGCGTCCACGATCAGGTGGCCGATCTCGCCGGCGCCGCCGGTGACGCCGCGGGCCAGCTGGCCGTTGGAGACGAAGGCGCCGCCGACCCCGCCGTGCAGCTTCATGTACACGAACTCGTCCCGGCCGCGGGCCGCGCCCCAGCGGCGCTCGGCCAGCGCGCCGAGCTTGGTGTCGCCGTCGGCCAGCACCGGCAGCCCGAGCCGGGCGCCGAGTTCGGCGGCCACCGGGATCCCGCTCCACGGCGAGGGCATGCCGGAGTTCGGCACACCGCGCCGGGTGTCGAAGGGCCCCGGCACGCTGACCCCGACGCCGAGGATCCGGCTGGGGTCGGTGCCGGCCTCCTCGATCGCCGAGCGCACCAGGTCCGCGGCCACGTCGAAGCCCCGCTCGGGCTCGTAGTTCACCGGCAGCCGCACCGACTTGGCGATCCGCACCGCGTGCGCCACGTTCGCGATGATCACGTGCACGTGCCGGTAGCCGAAGTCGACGCCGATCGCCTCGCCGCTGGCCGGGTTCAGCATCACCGCCGCGCCCGGGCGCCCGGCCCCGCCGCCGGCCGGCGCCAGCCGGGTGTCCAGTTCGACCACCAGGTCGTCCTCGACCAATGCGGCGATGATGCCGGAGACGGTGGAGCGGGACAGCCCGACGGCCCGGGCTATGTCGGCGCGGCTCATCGTCCCGCGCTCGCGCAGCAGCCGGACCACGGCCATCCGGCTGCGCTCGGCCCGGGACTCCGGGGGTGGCGTCCTCATGCGCCTCAGGATGCTGTCGGTTAACGCCATTAGTCAAGGATCAAACAAATAAGGGGGTAGAGACCCCGGTTAGTTCGGTGGAATTTGTTCGCCCATCACAGAATCGCAACATGCTTGACGGCTTCTTTTCGTCAGCTTTACGGTCCCCACACAACGGCCCGTTTCAGACGACAGAAGATCCCTCGCTCCAGTTGATGAAAGAAGGCTGATCATGGGCGCAAGCTCCCACCGGTCCGTTCCGGTCGTGCTGGCCGTCGGGCTGGCCTCCGGCCTGGCGCTGGCCGGCTGCTCCTCCAGCTCCTCCAAGCCCTCGGCCAGCGGTGGCACCGGCTCCTCGGCCGCGACCTCGGCGGCGAGCACCGCCGGCTCCTCGTCGGCGAGCGCCTCGCTGAGCGGCGGCTCGCCGGCCGCCCCGGTGGCGCTGCCGGACTTGTCCGGTAAGTCGATTCAAGTCTTGGCCGAGTGGTCCGGCGAGGAGCAGAAGTCCTTCCAGAAGGTGATGGACGCCTTCACCGCCAAGACCCACGCCAAGATCAGCTACCAGGGCGCCGGCGACCAGACCGTCACGGTGCTCAAGAGCAAGCTGGCCGGCGGCGGCGCCCCGGACGTGGCCCTGGTCGCGCAGCCCGGCGCGATCGCGCAGCTGGCGCAGGCCGGCCAGATCAAGCCGCTGTCGGACAGCGTGGTGAGCACCATCGACGCCAACTACGCGCCGGGCTGGAAGACCCTGGGCACGGTCGGCGGCAAGGTCTACTCGATCATGTTCAAGGCCGCCAACAAGTCGACGTTCTGGTACAACACCGCCCAGTTCCAGCAGGCCGGCGTGACGCCGCCGAAGACCTGGGACGACTTCATCAAGGCCGCCGGCACCCTGTCCGACGCCGGCATCACCCCGGTGTCGGTCGGCGGCGCGGACGGCTGGACGCTCACCGACTGGTTCGAGAACATCTACCTCTCGCAGGCCGGCGCGGACAAGTACGACCAGCTCGCGCACCACAAGATCCCGTGGACCGACCCCTCGGTGGTACAGGCGCTGACCACGCTCAAGCAGCTGACCGGCGACGACAAGCTGATGGCCGGCGGCAAGTCCGGGGCGCTGCAGACCGACTTCAACACCTCGATCACCCAGACCTTCACCACCCCGCCGAAGGCCGCCATGGTCTACGAGGGCGACTTCGCCGGCTCGGTGATCACCAGCACCACCAAGGCCAAGCTGGGCACCGACGCCAACTTCTTCCCCTTCCCGGCGGCCGGTTCGCTGGCCAACTTCGTGGTCGGCGGCGGCGACGCGGCCCTGGCCACCAACGACAACCCGGCGACCATGGCGTTCATCCAGTTCCTGGCCTCCCCGGAGGCGGCGCAGGCCTGGGCCTCGCAGGGCGGGTTCCTGTCCCCGGACAAGAACGTCCCGCTGACCGCCTACCCGGACGACACCACCAAGGCCGAGGCGCAGCTGCTGATCAGCGCCGGCGACAACTTCCGCTTCGACATGTCGGACCAGGCGCCGGCCGGCTTCGGCGGCACGAAGGGCGCCGGCGAGTGGAAGGACCTGCAGGACTTCCTCAGCAGCGGTGACCCGAACGCGGCCGCCGCGCAGCTGGAGAAGGACGCGGCCAAGGAGACCTGGCAGTAGCCATGGATGACAGCCTGTCCGAGACGCCCGCCGCCGGGGAGGACCCGGCGGCGGGGCCGCCCGCCGCGAGCGAAGACCTCGCGGCGGGTCCGGCCCCCGCCGCCGTTCCCGCCCCCGTCCCGGCTCCCATCCCCGTCCCCGCTTCCGGGCTCCCCGCCGGCCCGCACCCGCTGGCCGGCCACGGCGGCCCCAGTCCGCTGCGGATCCCGGTCCACGTACGCGCCGGCTTCCTGATCCCGGCCGCCTTGATCCTGCTGGCCATCATCATCTACCCGGCCGTGGACTCGGTCTGGCTCAGCCTGCACAACCACGACGGCAGCAAATGGGTCGGCCTGTCCAACTACAAGACGCTGTTCACCGATCAGGCCACGCTCAAAGCCCTGAAGAACAACGTCATCTGGGTGGTGTGCGCACCGACCATCGCCTGCGCGCTCGGCCTGATGTTCGCGCTGCTCAGCGAGAAGATCCGCTGGTCCACCGCCTTCAAGGCGATCATCTTCATGCCGATGGCCATCTCGTTCCTGGCCGCCGGCGTCATCTTCGAACTCGTCTACCAGCAGGACCCGCACCAGGGCGTGGCCAACGCCGTGGCCGTCGGCGTCCACGACACCTTCGCGCCGTCGTCGAAGTACCCCGGCGCGCACCCGCGGCCGGACCACGCCAAACCGGCCTCCGGCGGCTCGTTCACCTCGGTGGACACCTACACCGCCGGCTCGATCGCGAACGTGCCGCTGGTCGGCATCCAGGCCGCGAAGCTGCCGGGCAAGGCCGCGCAGGCGGCGGCGCCGGCCGCGGCCCCGGCGGCGGACCAGATCGAGGGCACCGTCTGGCTGGACATCATCTACGGCGGCGGCGGCAAGCCGAACCAGCTCGACCCCGGGAAGAAGGGCATGCCCGGGATCTCCGTCAAGGCGATCGACACCGCCACCGGCAAGTCCGCCGGATCGGCCTCCGCGCACAACGACGGCACCTTCACCATCAAAGGCCTGAAACCCGGCGTGAAATACGCCCTGGAGATCCCGGGGAGCAACTTCGCAGAGCCCTACCGAGGCATCCAATGGCTGGGGCCGAGCCTGGTCACACCGGCGATCATCGCCTCCTACCTGTGGATATGGGCCGGATTCGCGATGGTGCTGATCGCCGCCGGACTGGCGTCGATCCCGCGCGAGCTGCAAGAGGCGGCCCGGGTGGACGGGGCGAACGAGAGACAGATCTTCTGGCGGATCACCGTGCCGCTGCTGGCGCCGGTGCTGCTGGTGGTGCTCGTCACCCAGATCATCAACGTGCTCAAGGTGTTCGACCTCGTGTACGTCATCGCGCCGGGGTCGACGCTGCCCGACGCGAACGTGCTGGCCGTCCACATGTGGAGTGTGTCGTTCGGCGGCGCGCAGGACCAAGGCCTGGGCAGCGCGATCGGCGTCTTCTTGTACGTGCTGGTGCTGCCGGCCATGTACTTCAACATCCGACGCCTGCGCAACGAGAAGAAGGAGGGGCGATGAGTGTCACGCGGCCAGTGGCCGTCCCCGGCCGGGTGCCGCTCGGGACCCGCGTCGCCAAACGCCTCACCGGCGGCGCGCTCTACATCATCGTGCTCGTCGTCGGCGTCATCTGGCTGATCCCGACCCTGGGGCTGTTCATCAGCTCCTTCCGGAAGGCCTCGGACATCACCGGCAGCGGCTGGTGGACCGTGTTCACGCATCCGGCGCAGCTCACCTTCAAGGACTACACCGACATCTTCAGCAACAAGGGGATCATCCAGTCGCTGTGGAACACGGTGCTGATCACCGTGCCGGCCACCGCGCTGGTGGTGTTCCTCGGGGCGCTGGCGGCGTACGCCTTCGCCTGGATCGACTTCCGCGGCCGGGACTGGCTGTTCGTGGTCGTGGTCGGGCTGATGGTGGTGCCGATCCAGGTGGCGCTGCTGCCGGTGGCCTCCCTGTACGGCAAGCTGCACATCTTCGGGACCATCCTGGGCGTGGTGATGTTCCACGTCGGGTTCGGGCTGCCGTTCGCCATCTACCTGCTGCGCAACTTCTTCGCGGCGATCCCGCGCGAGCTGCTGGAGGCCACGCGGATGGAGGGCGGCAGCGAGTGGACGATCTTCCGCAAGGTGATCGTGCCGCTGGGGCTGCCGGCGATCGCCTCGCTGGCCATCTTCCAGTTCCTGTGGGTGTGGAACGACCTGCTCGTCGCCCTGGTTTTCTCAAATGCGAAGACCCAGCCGTTGACGGTCGCGCTGCAGTCCAACATGCGGCAGTTCGGCAGCAACATCGACATCCTGGCCCCGGGCGCGTTCCTGTCGCTGTCGGTGCCGCTTATCGTGTTCTTCGCCTTCCAGAGATACTTCGTGCAGGGGCTCATGGCCGGTTCGGTCAAGGGCTAGCAGGTTCGCAGCACCAAGCCAGGCAGGAGAGCGCGAAACCGTGGCGGACGTCCGCTTCATCGACGCCACCCGGGTGTTCCACGGGGCGTGGCGGCCCGCCGTCGACGGCGTCAGCATCGACGTCCGCGACGGCGAGCTGCTGGTCCTGACCGGCCCGTCCGGCAGCGGCAAGAGCACGCTGCTGCGCATGCTGGCCGGGCTGGAACCGGTGGACCGGGGCACCGTGCTGATCGGCGGCAAGGACGTCGGCCGCACGGCCCCGGACAAACGGGGCGTGTCCATGATCTTCCAGGGCTTCGCCCTGTTCCCGAACCAGACCATCGGGGAGAACATCGCGCTGCCGCTGACCATGCGCAAATCGTCGGCGAAGGCGGCCGCGGCGCGGGTGCAGCAGGTGGCGGAGCTGTGCGGGGTGGCCGGGCACCTCAACGCCAAGCCGGACGCGGTGGGGTACGACGTGCGGCAGCGGACGACCATGGCGCGCGCCATCGTGCGCCGCCCGGACGTGGTGTGCCTGGACGAGCCGCTGGCCGGGTCCGGGACGCCGCTGATGATGCGGGGGCGCTCGCCGATCGCGGCCCTGCAACGCGAGTTGGGCATCACGACCCTCTATGCCACCTGCAGCTCAGTCGACGCCTGGCAGATCGCCGACCGCATCGCGGTGCTGGACAGCGGCCGGATCCAGCAGCTGGGCACGCCGGCCGAGGTCTTCGCCGCCCCGGCCACGATCGCCGTCGCCCAGTTCCTCGGCGAACCGGCCATGAACCTGGTCCCCGCCCCCGTCACTGACGGCATCGCCCACATCGGCGCCTTCGCGGTGGCGCTGACACCAGCGCAGGCAGCGGCGCTCACCGGCCCCCGCGTCGTCGTCGGCGTCCGTCCCGAGGATCTGTCGATAGGTTCCGAGGGTGCGGAGGGCATCCGCGCCACAGCGGTTCTGGTCCGCGACACCGGCCGCGACTACATCGTGACGGCACGGACGGTGGTCGACGGCGAGGAGAGCGACCTGGTGGTGCGCAACGCCGGCGGTCCGGTGCCGGTAAAAGGGGAGAGCGTGCTCCTGGGGGTGCGGCCGGGGGCGACGCTGCATCTGTTCGACGCAAAGACCGGAGTTCGGCTGCCGGAGTGAAGTGCGGCTACGCAGCAGCGTCGTAGACCCAGTGGTTGGAGCGGAACGGGCGCCCGGCGAACTCGATCTCCTCCTCGCCCAGCAATTCAAAGCCCAGCGACCGGCAGATCCCGTTCGATCCGCCGTTGCCCACCCCGGGGAACGCGTGGATCGGTCCCCACCGGCCGTCAGCCCGGGCGGCGTCCAGGACCATCGCCACGGCGCGCTTGCCGACGCCCTTGCCCTGGTACTCGGTCAGGACCATCCACCCGATCTCCGAGAACTCCTCACCGCCGTGGCTGTTGCGCCACAGCGTGACCGTCCCGGCGACCACCTCCGGATGCTCCGCGTCCAGGGCCACCATCTTGATCCAGTGCCGGTCGGCGGCGGCGTCGGCGACGTCCTTGGCCACCTTCGGTGCGATGTCCGCCAGCGCCTGCGGGCCGCCGAGCTCGGCCATCATCAGCGGATCGCAGCGCATGGCCACATACGCGTCGAGGTCGCTGAGTTCGACGTTCCGTAACAGCACCTAACGCCTCCTGAGCTGGTGGATCCTCCACTTTCGAAGCTAGCAGGCGCCACTGACGGCCGGAGGGGCCGCTACTCCTCGTCCGTGAGCATCCCCGGCAGCTGGTCCAGGCTCGTCAAATAGAAGTCGGTCTTGGCGACCAGATCCGGGTGGTCCCCATGCACGAGACCCCAGGGTCCACGCCGAATGAAGGCGGTCCGCAACCCGGCACCCCACGCCGGCCGCAGGTCGTTGTCGAGACGGTCACCGACGTACAGGACACTCCCGGCACCCGGCAGCGGACCGCGCCCCTCACGCCGCGAGACCTCATCGCAGACCTCGACCACCTTCGCGAAGAAGGCCGGATCGGGCTTCTCCAAGTCACCCCACATCGCAGAAGTGGTCACCAGATGGACCGGCAGCTCCATGGACTCCAGGATGCGGTGAGAGGCAGCGGTCTGGTTGGCGGCGATCAGCACCAGATACCCGGCGTCCTTCAGCGCAGCGAGGGTCCGGCGGGCATCGGGATACAGGTCCCGCTCGCCATAACCTTCAGGCCGACCGGCCAGCGTACGCAGCTCCCGCTCAGCCTCCAGATCGAAGCCGGGACGGAAGTACCTGAACGCCTCCAGATGCGGACGCCCAGCAGCAACCACCGCACCGAAGACCGCCGAGAAGGTATGTCGGGGCACACCCAGCCAGTCGGCCCAGTTGTGATACTCGATGGTCTCGTCGACCAGCGTCTCCCCGACATCGAAGACGACGGCCTCGATGGTCCGGGACTTGCGGGACTTGCCTGGCGTGTGCCTGTGCATGGTGCGGGTTCCTCTCGCGGGACGCCTCAGCGTCGGACGGCTCCCATTCCCTAACAGTGCCCGATGGCGCAGCGACGTTGCTGCGGCGATTGTAAAGGCGCGTTCCTAATGGAGGGTGGTGTGTGCGGGAATCTCACGCGTACGGGGTACGTGGGGTGGGTTGGTGGTG
>JABFXP010000775.1 GCA_013361685.1 Catenulispora sp. | reverse complement strand
GTCGCCTGCGAGGCGTTGGCCACCGTCGGCAGCACCGCGACGCCGGAGGCGGCCAGCACCACGGCCGGCAGCCCGAAGGCGGTCACCCGGCGGGCGCGCCGGGCGGTCACCGCCTCCACCAGCCGGACGGCCTCGGCCGCCAACAGCGGCGTCGGGATGACGGCGCGCGGCTGGTTCAGCCCGCCGCGGCGGGAGCGCAGCGGCGCCTCCGGCTCGATCGGGCTCTCGTTTCCGTTGCTGGCAGTGGCACTCAAAACTCAGGCCCCCAGAGGAGTGTCCTCGGCGCGGGGCAGCGGCGGGACGACGTCCTGCGGCGGCCCGGCCGGAACAGAGTCGGCGGGTGTGGGCTCATCGGCGGCCATCGGCAGCGACGGGGCGACCTCGCCCCGCGCGCCGGTGTAGCCGGCGACGCCCTTGATCGGCGCGGCGGCGGGTGCTTGCGGCCCGCCCTGCGGCTCGGAGGAGGCGCTGCCCGGGAACTCCGGGTGCGCGGCGCCGCCGTCGAAGGCGAGGGTGTCGGTGCTGTCCGGGCTGTCAGGGCCACCGGGGCCCTCGCCCGCGGCCAGGCCCAGCGGGGCCCGCGCCGAGGGCGGCATGTCGCCGGCCAGCGCGTCCCGGTAGGCCTGTTCGGCTCTGGACTGCGCCGCGATCTGCTCCTCGGTCAGCCGGGGCTGCCAGGAGAAGGCCAGGCCGCCGCCGAACACCCCGAGCAGCATCCCGAGCAGGAAGCCGCCGAAGTTCGAGACCACCATCGACAGCAGCGCGCACACCAGGGTGAACACGCCGGCGAAGATCCGGTAGCTGGGCGCGAACCACATCGCCAGCGCCATCATGATCAGCGCCGGGGTGATCGCCATCGTGGACACCCCGGCGATGCCGGAGATCTTGATGTTCAGCTTGTGGTGCACCAGCAGCGGCTGCAGGAAGGGGATGGCCCACAGTTCCAGGGCGGCCAGCAGGGTCCACAGGCCGGCCCAGAACGGCCGGGACCGGCGCCAGAGGGCGAACGAGCGCCATCCCCTGACGATCGGATGCTCCCGGCCGGCGGCCGTGTCCTGGCCCCCGGGGTATTCGGCGTCCATGGTGCTCACTGACTTCTCCCGCCGTCGTGCTGATGGGATCGGGGCGGACGCGCCCTACTTCGCGCCCGCCCCTGAGTGTCTCAGAATGCTGCTCGGCCCCGCGGCGGCGTCAGTAGCACTCGTGGCCGTTGAGGTTCGCCGAGATCGACAGGCCCGGCAGGGTCATGGTCTCGGCGGTGGTCGAGTAGGCGGTCTGCTTCACGTTGTTCAGCGTGGCGTCCTGGACGACCTGCGCGAAGTCGGTGGCGGCGTAGGCCGTCGGCGCGCCCTTGGAGTCGTGCTTCTGCCAGCCGGGGATGTTGGTGTGGGCGTCGACGTCGGCCGCCGAGGCGCCGATGTTCACGCCCTTGAAGGTGGCGTCGGAGGCGTCCACCTGGTTGGTGTCCAGCACCAGGTTGGTGGCCTCGACGTCGCCCGAGCCGCCGGCCTTGAGCACGATGGTCAGGTTGCCCAGCACCGGGATCGGCACGTTGACCGACTGGCACATGTTCTTGATCTCGGCCTTCTGGATACCGGCCACGGCCACCGGGTGCAGCCCGTCGGCGGCCGGGATCACGTCACCGGACTGGACGAAGTTGGTGCCGTGCAGGCTGTCGGCCGAGACCTTGAACTGCTGGCCGGAGACCGCGAACGAGGCGGCCAGCACACCGTTGGCCATCATCACGGTCATGCCACCGGCGATGGCCACCGTCGGCACCATGACCAGCGCGAAGCGCTTCCACTTGGTACCGCCCAGCATCTGGGCGCCGATTGCGTCCTTCATGCGTTTCTCCTCCACGAGCGGGTGGGACGGGTCCAGCACGCGCCGGACCGCGGCATGCGGCCGGGCCGGCCCCCGTCGAACGGGCCGTCCTCGGCTACGGCAGCGACGAGAAGACCTCTGCCGACCCGGTGGGGACCTGCCGCCGCGACCACTTGAGGGGATCGTCGGATGAACAGACCGAGCGGAAGTGATCCTGTTTTATTTGCGGCCGACGCACAAGGGGTTCGTTACCGGTCGGTAACACGTTCGAAGGATCCCAGTCGCCCGATCGCCGCCCGCAAGGGCCCGATTAACGGGAACTGACGTCCTATTGGATACGCTGTGTAGTTGAAGAATACGGACATATCCGCCCATTTCTCCGGCCGTGACGGCGATCTCATCGGAGCTCTGATAACCCGTCAGCGGCGTGTGACACTTGGCAAAGAAAAGGTAAAGAGATCGCCCCGCGCCCTGGTGATCAGGGGCGCGGGGTGGTCCGCCGCCCGGTCGCCGGCGGTCCCGGCCCGAGTCCGGGACAACCTCCGAGCAACCTCAGTCCAGCCTCAGCCCAGCCTCAGAACAGCACCCGGGTCAGCGCCTGGCGTCCGGCCGCCGTGCGCGGGTCGTCCGGGCCCAGCAACTCGAAGAAGCTCAGCAGCTTCACCCGGGCCGCGTCCCGGTCCGCGCCGGCACTGCGGGCGACGTAACCGACCAGCCGTTCGATCGCCGGCTCGACGTTCCCGGTCGCCAGGTCCAGTTCGGCCGCCGCGATCTGCGCCCCGGCGTCCTCCGGCTTGGCCTCGGCGTCCGCGCGCACCTGGTCGGCGTCCACGTCGCGGGTGCTGAGCATCAGCTCGACCTGCGCCAGGGCGAGCTTGGCCTCGGTGTCGCCCGGGTCGGCGGCGAGCACGTTGCGGAAGGCCTGGGCGGCGCCGTCGAGGTCGTTCTCCTCCAGCGCGGCGTAGGCGGCGGCCAGCGCCGGGTCCATCGGCGGCTCCGGCACCTCGGCCGGCGCCTCGCCGGTGGCGGTGCCGGTGACGCCGTTCTCCGCGGCCAGCCGCAGCAGCTCGTCCAGCAGCCGCCGGACCTGCGCCTCCGGCTGGGCGCCCTGGAACAGCGGCACCAGCCGGCCGCCGACGACGGCCAGCACCATCGGAATGGACTGGACCCCGAACTCCTGGGCCAGCATCGGGTTGGCGTCCACGTCCAGCTTGGCCAGCACGAACCGGCCGCCGTACTCCGCGGCCAGGCGCTCCAGGACCGGCGAGAGCTGCTTGCACGGTCCGCACCACTCGGCCCAGAAGTCGATGACCACCGGAACGGTCAGCGACCGCTCGATGACGTCGGCGTCGAACGTGGCGTCGGAGGTGTCGTAGACGAGGGAGGAAGCCGTCTGCCCGGCACGGTCTGCACTATCGGCACCGCCGGTGCCGTCGCCGGCCGTGGCGCCGGCCGCCGGAGCGGACGCGGGCTGCGGCTTGGCGGCGAGGGCCCCGAGGTCCACCACTCCCCGCAGGGCGGAGGCGGGAAGTCCCGGGCCCCCGCCGGGAGCCGTCCCGGGGAACTGAGGTCGCTGTCTCATGGCGCCATCCTCCCCTTTCCGGCTAACCTCACGCCAACTCCCCTCCGGGTCCCCACCTGGAAGGGGTGGCGCTCTTGCGTGTCCCGCTCGTGGAAGCAAGACTGATCTTTATAGATACGATTCGAAGCGTATCGCAAAGACGGGCCGCAGGGGAACGTCCAGGTGTGACGATCAGGTGAACGCCTGGAGATCGAGCGGACGTTCGAGTCGGTTCGAGCCGATTCCCGCCGGTGACCGGCCGGCGACAGAGCAGAGAAGGGCGGCGGAAAACGTGTCCGGGTCCGGGGACGACGGGCAGCGCGCGACGGACGGCCGGACGGCGGCCGGCCCCGGCCTCCGCACCCGTGGCCGCCCCCGCAGCGCCGAGGCCGACACCGCGATCCTGACCGCGACCCGCACCCTGCTCGCCGAACGCGGCTGGGCCGACCTCACCATCGCCGAGGTCGCCGCCCGCGCCGGCGTCGCGAAGACCACGCTGTACCGCCGCTGGCCCGGCAAGGCCGATCTGGTGGTGGACGCCATGGCGGAGTTGTTCTCCCACCTGGAGGTCGTCGACCGCGGCTCCATGTTCCAGGACGCCCTGGCCACGGTCGGGCAGTACGTCACCCTGCTCCAGCTCCCCGAGACCCAGGCGGCGCTGTTGGCCCTGGCCTCGGAGGCCGACCGGGACGCGTCGCTGCGGGCGAAGGTGCGGGGACAGGTCATCGATCCGCAGCGGCGGCTGGTGTACGAGGCCTGGGAGCGCGCGTGCGCCCGCGGCGAGGTCGAGGGCGAGACGGACGTCGACCTGATCTTCGACATGATCTGCGGGACGCTGGTGCACCGGATCCTGATCAAGGGGGAGCCGGTGGACGAGGCTTATCTGACGCGGTTCGTCTCGGTGCTGCTCGCCGGGGTGGCGCAACTGCGGATGAGCGGCGGGATCTGAGCCGGCCGGCGACCCGGGGCCGCGAACGCGGAACCCGCCGGTGGTGGCCACCGGCGGGTTCGTCGAGCGTTGAGCGGGCTCAGTGCTCAGGGTTCAAGGCTCAGATCCGAGCCGGCTCCCGGTACACGCCCCACTCCTGGCGCAAGGCGTCGCAGATCTCGCCCAAAGTGGCTTCAGCCCGCACCGCGTCCAGCATCGAGGGCACCATGTTCGCCCCCGAGCGCGCCGCGTCGAGCATCTTCGCCAGCGCCGCTTCGACCGCCGCGGAGTCGCGCTGCGCCTTGCGCGCGCCGAGCACCCGCACCTGCTCGCGCTCGACCTCGTGGCTGACCCGCAGGATCTCCAACGGCTCCTCGATGGTGTCCAGGTGCGCGTTGACGCCGACGATCCGCTTCTCGCCCTTCTCCACCGCCCGCTGGTAGGCGAACGAGCTCTCGGCGATCTCGGAGGTGAACCAGCCGTCCTCGATCCCGCGCAGCAGGCCGGCGGTCATCGGGCCGATCGGGTGCGCGGCGCCGTCCGGGGCCAGGTCCTTGATGCGCTGGAAGATGGCCTCGGCCTCGGCCTCGATGCGGTCGGTGAGCGCCTCGACGTACCAGGAGCCGCCGAGCGGGTCGGCGACGTTCGCCACACCCGTCTCCTCCAGGATCACCTGCTGGGTCCGCAGCGCGATCTCGGCGGACTTCGCCGAGGGCAGCGCCAGCACCTCGTCCAGGGCGTTGGTGTGCAGCGAGTTGGTGCCGCCCAGGACGCCGGCCAGGGCCTCGATCGCGGTGCGGACCACGTTGTTGTCCGGCTGCTGGGCGGTCAGGGAGACGCCCGCGGTCTGGGTGTGGAAGCGCAGCCACTGCGCCTTCTCGGTCTTGGCGCCGTAGACGTCGCGCATCCAGCGGGCCCAGATGCGGCGGGCGGCACGGAACTTGGCGATCTCCTCGAAGAACTCGACGTGGGCGTCGAAGAAGAAGGACAGGCCGGGCGCGAAGACGTCGACGTCCATACCGCGGGACAGGCCGAGCTCCACATAGCCGAAGCCGTCGGCCAGGGTGAAGGCCAGCTCCTGCGCGGCCGTCGCTCCGGCCTCGCGGATGTGGTACCCGGACACCGACAGCGGCTTGTAGGCCGGGACCTCGGCGGCGCAGAACTCCATCAGGTCGCCGATCAGGCGCAGGTGGGGTTCGGGGTCGAACAGCCACTCCTTCTGCGCGATGTACTCCTTGAAGATGTCGGTCTGCAGGGTGCCGTTGAGACGGCTGATGTCCACGCCCTGGCGCTCGGCGGCGACCAGGTACATGCAGAACACCGGGACGGCCGGGCCGGAGATGGTCATGGAGGTGGTGACGTCGCCCAGCGGGATGCCGCCGAACAGCACCTCCATGTCGGCCGCCGAGTCGATGGCGACGCCGCAGTGCCCGACCTCGCCGAGCGAGCGCGGGGAGTCGGAGTCGTGGCCCATCAGGGTCGGCATGTCGAAGGCCACCGACAGGCCGCCGCCGCCGGCGTCCAGGATCATCCGGTAGCGCTCGTTGGTCTGCTGGGCGTTGCCGAAGCCGGCGAACTGGCGGATCGTCCACGGCTTGCCGCGGTAGCCGGTCGGGTGGATGCCGCGCGTGTAGGGGAACTCCCCCGGCCACCCGATCCGCTCGAAGCCGGGCACGTCGGCGCCCTCGGCCGGGCCGTAGACCGGTTCCACGTCGGCACCGGAGATCGTGGTGAAGTCGGCGTCCCGCTTGCGCGCGGCGGCGTAGCGCTGCTGCCAGCGGTCGCGGCCCGCGGAGATCTGCTCGGAGTCCATGTCCGCAGATTTTACTAGGACGTCCTACTAAATGCGAACGCGGTGGGGGCGCCCGGCCGTCCGCACTTGACGGGCCCTGCTCCCGCGCTGCTGCCGTCCCGTCCGGCTCCCGGCGCTACTCCTGGAAGTCGCCGGCGGCGACTCGCAGGTCGCGCAGGACGGTGAACAGCTCGCGGTGCTGGTCCGGGGACAGGGCGCCCATGCCGAACTCGGCCGCCATCAGGTCGCGGGTCGCCTCCTCGACGACGTCGCGGCCCTTGGCGGTGATCTCGGCCAGGGTGCCCCGGCCGTCGTCCGGGTTGGGGCGGCGGGCGACCAGGCCGGACTTCTCCAGCCGGTCGATGATGTTGGTCACCGAGGTCGGGTGGACCTGGAGACGCTGTCCGATCTTCGACAGGGGCAGGGCGCCGGCGCGGCTGAACGTGAGCAGCACCAGGGCCTCGTAGCGGGCGAAGGTGAGGCCGTAGGGCTTCACGATCGCGTCCACCCGGGCCAGGAGCAACTGCTGCGCCCGCATGACCGAGGTGATGGCGAGCATCGAGGTCGACTCACCCCAGTGCTCCTTCCAGGACTGGAAGGCACGCTCGATCGGGTCGAAATTGAGGCTGTGGTCCTTGGGCACGCGGTTACGTTAGCCGGTCGGCGCATACCGGGGTGTTCCCCTACAGCGGACGGTGTGCGCGTTGAGTGGACGAACCCCGACCCGATCGCGTTGACTGGCAAACGTGACAGAGGTCAAGAGCGATCCCGGCACGCCGCAGGCCGAAGCAGCCGCCGCGTCCTTCCCGTGGCCGATCCACGAAGCAGTGCTCGAAAACGGCCTGCGCGTCGTGGTCAGTCCCGATCCCACCACTCCGATCGCGGCCGTGAACCTCTGGTACGACGTCGGCTCCCGCCACGAGCCGGCCGGCAAGCACGGCTTCGCGCACCTCTTCGAGCACTTGATGTTCGAGGGCTCCTCCCACGTGGCCAAGGGCGAGCACTTCGAGTGGGTGACCGCGGCCGGCGGCGCGGCGATCAACGCCACCACCAACCCGGACCGCACCAACTACTTCCAGGTCATGCCCTCGGCCCAGCTGGAGCTGGCGCTGTGGCTGGAGGCCGACCGCATGGGCTCGCTGGCGCTGACCCAGGAGACCCTGGACAACCAGCGCGAGGTGGTGAAGAACGAGCGCCGCCAGCGCTACGACAACCCGCCGTACGGCCGCTGGGTCGAGTACGCGTTCGAACTCACCTTCCCGGAGGGCCACCCGTACCGGCACACCACCATCGGCTCGATGGAGGAGTTGCAGGCCGCGGCCCTGGAGGACTTCCAGGACTTCAACGCCGTCTACTACTCGCCGAACAACGCGGTGCTGACGGTGGCCGGCGACGTCGACCCGCAGGAGGTGGTGCGGCTGGCCGAGAAGTACTTCGGCGGCATCCAGAAGCACGGCGCCATCCCGCCGGCCCCCGACGGTGTGCTGCCGCAGCTGAAGATCGGCGAGACCAAGCGGCGGGTCGAGCCCGACGACTCGGTCCCGCGCCCGATGACCTTCTTCATGTTCCGCGCGCCGGACTCCCGGGACGACTCGTTCACCGCGATCGAGGTGCTGGCCGCGGTGCTCGGCCGGGGCCGCGGCTCGCGGCTGTACCGCAAGCTGATCACCGAGAAGAACCTCGCGCAGCGCGAGGAGGCGTACACCTCGACATGGGGTCTGGCCTACGGCGCCTCGGTGTTCATCGGCCTGTTCAGCCCGCGCGACGGCGTGGAGGCATCCGAGGTGGAGGCCGAGTTCCTGGCCGTGCTGGACGCGATGGCCGACGGCTCGGCGCCGGTCACCGAGACCGAACTGGGCCGGGCCAAGGCGCTGCTGACCAGCGACTGGCTGCGCGCGGTGGGCGAGCTCGGCGGCCGTGCCGACATGCTCGGCCAGTACGCGACCCTGGAGGGCGACCCGAAGGCGGTGCGCGAGTACCTGGCCCGGCTGGACGCGGTCACCGCCGAGGACGTGCAACGCCTGGCCGCGCTGATCCTGCCCGCCGACAACCGCGTGGTGATCGAGTACGTGAAGCCCGCGTCCCCCGACGCCGCCGAGGAGGCCGCAGCATGACCAACACCCTGATCGCCGAGCGGCCGGCCGGCGGCCCGCCGCGGCCCTACGTCTTCCCGGCCGTCACCCGCACCGCGGTGACCGGCGGCGAAGTGGTGGCCGCGCATCTGCCGGGCCAGCGCATGGCCTACGCCGGCGTGCTGCTGGAGGCCGGCGTCGTGCGCGAGCCGGCCGGCCGCGAGGGCGTCGGCAAGATCACCGCCGACCTGCTGCGCGAGGGCACGGAGCGCAAGACCGGCGACGAGTTCGCGCTGGCCCTGGAGTCCCTGGGCGCCTCCTGGTCCGGCTCGGTGGACGCCGACGTCCTGCGGGTCGGTGTGCAGGCCCCGGTGGACCGGATCGCGGCGGCCGTGGCGCTGGTCGCCGAGGCGCTGCGCCGCCCGCGGCTGGCCGAGGCCGACTTCGAGCGGGTGCGCCAGGACCGGGTGGCCAAGCTGACCACCGCCTGGGCGATGCCCGGCACCCGCGCCAACGAGGCCCTGATGCGCGGGCTGTACCTGCCGGAGAGCCGCTACAGCAAGCAGGACACCGGCACCGTGGCCTCCGTCAGCGCCCTGACACTGGACGACGTGCGCGCCTTCCACGCCGCGCACCTGGCCGCCGGCGGCACCCTGCTGCTGGCCGGCGACCTGACCGGGGTGGACGCCGCCGAGCTCGGCGAGATCCTGCTCGGCCAGGCCGCCCCGGAGCCGGTCCCGGCCGTGCCGACCGCCGCCCGCGAGCTGAAGAACCGCGAGATCGTGGTGGTGGACCGCCCCGGCAGCGTGCAGTCGGTGGTGGCGATCGCGCACCACGGCCCGCGCCGCGACACCGAGGACTACACGGCGATCGAGGCGATGGGCACCATCCTGGGCGGCACCTTCAACTCCCGGCTGAACCACCAGCTGCGCGAGGTGAAGGGCTACACCTACGGCGCCCGCGGCGGGTTCGAACTGGGCCGGGACAGCGGCATCTTCTCGGCCTCGGCCTCGGTGCACACGGAGGTCACCGCCCCGGCGGCGGCCGACGCGCTGGCCGAGATCGAGCGGATCAAGGCCGAGGGCGTCACCGACGACGAGCTGGCCTCGACCAAGGCCTACCGCACCGGCTCGCTGCCGATCGCGCTGCAGACGCCGGGCTCGGTGGGCGGGGCGCTGGCGCAGATCGTCGAGTTCGGACTGCCCGACGACTACTTCACCCGGAAGTACACCGAGTACATCAAGCTGGAGAAGGACGACGTGGACGCCGCGGCGGCCCGGCGCCTGTTCCCGGAGCACGCGGTGGTGGTGATCGAGGGCGACGCCGAGAAGATCCTGCCGGGGCTGAAGGAGGCCGGGATCGGCGAGGTGCGCGTCGACACGGAGGGGCAGGCCTGATCTCAGGCCCCTGGCAATACGACACATAGCAGAACCCTGGCACGGCCGCGGGCCCGTCGATCCTTTCGGATCGGCGGGCCCGTCGTCATGGTCGGCGCGGCCCGGCCCCGCTATGCCCATTGGGTACCCTTGTTGCCCCCTTGCCTGGGCTTTGCCGAATATTTGCCGCTGATGCGCGTTGACGCCACTCGCGAACGCTCCTACTTTCCCGATCGGTACGTGTCCTAACACCCCACCTCCGACTTATGGACCGTGAACCGGTTCGGAGAGGAACACCACGTGCATCGGGTCCCACTGAGAGCGGCCGCAGGCCTGGGAACAGCGGCGATCACGCTGTTGGCCACGGCAGCCACCGGAGTGGCGGCGAACGCGTCGTCCAGCGCGTCGGGAGGCGCCGGCGCCAACCCGTACAACCCTTCGTACAACCACCCCTACCGTCACGGGGTCATCCCGACCCTGCAGCAGAACCAGAAGATGAAGGCCTGG
>JABFXP010000948.1 GCA_013361685.1 Catenulispora sp. | reverse complement strand
CGCCGCCGGCCTCCGCCTCCCCGAGGACCGGCCTGAGCATCCCGGCCAACAGCTCGCTGAGACTGTCGTCGTCGGCTTCGGCGAGCGCGGTGGTGCCGACGACCGTTCGCATCAGCCACGTCCCGGCGATCAGCGCCAGGCCGAGTTGGGCGCGGACCTCCGGCTGCGGGCCGTCCACCAGGCCGGCCAGCCGGGTGCCGACATGTGTCTCGATGCTCTGGCGCAGGATCTCCGTCGCTTCGGCGTCCTGGACCGAGCGCAGCAGCAGCAGGAACGGGTCGAGGGGCGCGGCGCCGGGGGCCGTGCGCTCGGCGAGGGTGCGGGCCATCGCCTCGGGCAGGCCCGCCGGCTCGTCGCCGACCACCGTCGCGGGGCCGAAGGCGCGGTCCACCGCCTGGGCGAACAGGCCCTCCTTCGAGCCGAAGTAGCGGTTGATCATCATCGCCGTCACGCCGGCGCGGTCGGCGATCTGCCGGACCCCGGCCCGGGCGTAGCCGTGTTCGGTGAACTCGACCACGGCGGCGGCGAGGATCACCTCGCGCGTGGTGGCCCGGTCACGCTTGCGGGGAGGCCGTGCAGCTGTCATGGACGGAGCATACGGGGCGGCGGCGGGCCCGCTGCGAACCGGCGCGGTGTCCCCGGCGGCTGTTCGAACCGCCGGGGGACACCGCCGGGAGGATCAGGGCTCTACCCCTCGATCCGGTGCGTCGTCCAGAACGACGTCAGGTCGACCGACGTCGCGGCCTGCGCCGCCGCCTTGAAGTCGGCGACGGTGGAGATGCCGTACCAGTGGGACTGCGCGTAGTTGCGGAGCATGGTGTTGAACGCCGTGTCGCCCATCGTGCGTTGCAGATCGTGCAGTGCGCACTTGCCGTACCCGTAGACGACCGTGCTGTACCGGTCGGAGTGGGCGTCCCAGTAGGCCATCGAGTTGGTGATCTTCTCGGCGCTGCTGTCCCACTGCCCGGTCCAGCAGCCCGCGCCGGTGTCGCCTTCCTGGATGTCGGTGATGAAGTCCGTGAAGCCCTCGTCCAGCCACGGCGTGTTGTACTCGTCGTCGCCGACGATGCCGTAGAACCACTGGTGGCCGAGCTCGTGGATCAGGGCGTTGGCACTGGTGGTGTCCATCGTCAGCCCCGGGTACTCCATGCCGCCGAACCAGAAGTTGTTGTCCAGGATCACGTCCACCTCGCCGTAGGGGTAGGCGCCCCAGCGGGACGCGTGCCCGACCATGGCCGAGGTGGCGGTGGACAGCAGGCTGGCGGCGGTGGACGCCGAGACGCCGGAGGTCCGCCACATGTTCACGACGACGCCGGTGGAGGTGGTCGCGGTGCTCTTGACGAACGGTCCGGCGCACCAGGCGAACTCGCGCACGTTGGTGGCGGTGGCCGTGGTGACGGTGCGCCCGGCGGCGCCGGGGGCCTCGGTGGCGGTCCCGGTCGTCGGGGTGAACACCGACGTCGGGTGGTCCAGCGTCACGGCGTAGTTGCTGATGAGCTGATAGAAGCTCTCACCGTTGTTGGTGTACGGGTCCAGGTGCCAGCCGGAGCCGTCGCGCACCGCCAGCACCGGGATCGCGTTGCCGATCATGTTGTACGCGCCGTCCCGGCCGAAGCGGTCGCTGGTGCCCGGGACCGCGATCGACAGGTCGAAGCCGACCGAACCGGACTGGCCCTGGGCCAGCGGCGCCGGCAGCGTGATCTTCAGGGCGGTGCAGGCCACCTCCAGCGCTCCGGGCGTGCCGCCGGTCACGTTCGAGACCTGGATCGGCTGGTTGGAGGGGCAGGTGCCGTGCCAGTTGTCCCACAGCCGCAGGTAGACCTCGGTGAGCGGGGTGGCGGAGACGTTGGTGAAGGAGACCGCCTCGTGGCCGCTCCAGTTCGAGCCGGTCGAGTCGCTGGTCAGGTTCAGCGTGTACGAACCCTGAGCCGGGGTGCGGGTGGCGTCCGGGGATCCGCTCGGGTTCACCGTCCACAGGAAGCTCGCGGTCCCGGTGTTCGACCCCGGGTCGGTCGCGGTGACCACCACGGTGCCGGAGCCGGCGGTGGTCGGGGTGCCGGAGATCAGCCCGGTCGCGGCGTTGATCGCGAGCCCGGCGGGCAGTCCGGTCGCCGAGTAGGTCAGCGTGTCGTTCTGCGGGTCGGTGGCCTGGATCTGCAAGCTGGCCGCGCTGCCGACGGTGGAGGTCTGAGCCCCGGGATTGGTCACCACAGGGTTCTGACTCGTGGACCCGCCGCCCACGTTCAGAGCGAAGTCGTCGACGACGAAGCTGGTCTGCAGGCTGGCGTCCTCGACGCCGGTGAGGTTGAGCGTCACGGTCTGCCCGGCGAAGGCGGAGACGTCGAACGTGCGCTGCTGGTAGCCGGACGCCTTGTTCAGGTTGGAGTACGTCGCCAGCGTCGTGCCGCCGAACTTGACGGTGAGCTTGTCATACGCCACGGACGTCGTGGTCTCGGCGGTGTCGATGTGCAGCCAGAAGGTCAGGCTCGCCGTGGTGCAGCCGGCCGGGATCGTCACCGGCTGGGACAGCGACTCGGTGGCGGACTGCCCGTTCCCGTCGATCCAGGCGTCGCGGCTCCCGCTGTGGGCGGGCTGGCCGCTGAACGCGCCGATCAACCCGGCCGGGGACGCGGTCCACGGACTGCTCCCGGACTCGAAGCCCGGGTTGCCGATCACCTGGGCCGGGGTGCAGGCCGCGGCGGTGGCTCGGGCGGCCTGAGCGGTCTGGGGCGAACTCCACAGGGTGGTCACGAGTGCGGCGGTCAGGGCGAGGATGGTCCCGACCGCCCCCAGACGCGTGCGTGCTGATCTCATTGTGCCTCCGGTAGGGGGACGATGAAGCGGCATCACCGGAGAAAGTACTGACGGATCACGGCGTTGGCGACGACATGGCAGGATAAGGACAGGCAAAGACTGTAATCGCAGGGTATTGACGAGGGTTGCGCCAGGGTCGGCCTGTTCTAGGGTGGGTGCGGCCGCGGGTGTGGTTCCGGAGCCGGATACGCATGGGGGCGTCATGCAGCGCGTCATCGGTGACAGATACGAACTGGTCGAAGAACTCGGCAGCGGTGCCTTCGGGCGGGTGTGGCGCGGGCGCGACCTGCGGCTGCGGGCCGAGGTCGCGGTCAAGGAGGTGTGGCTCGCCGCGGTCTCGGAACAGGAGAGCGCGCAGCGGCTGGCCCGCGCCGAGCGCGAGAGCCGGAACGCCGCGCGGCTGCGCGGGCATCCGAACATCGTGGCCGTCCACGACGTCGTCATCGACGAGGGCCGGCCCTGGATCGTCATGGACTACGTGGCCGGCCGCTCGCTCGGCCAGTACCTCGCGCAAGCCGGCCCGCTGCCGGCCGAGCAGGTCGTCACGATCGCCCGCAGCCTGTTGTCCGCGCTGGGCGCCGCGCACGAGAAGGGCATCGTGCACCGGGATGTGAAACCGGCGAACGTCATGCTCGCCGACGACGGCCGGGTGCTGCTCACCGACTTCGGCATCGCGGTGCACGGCTCCGACACCGCGATCACCGCGAGCGACACGCTGGTCGGGACGCTGGAATACATGCCGCCCGAGCGGTTCAACGGCGTGGACGCGGGGCCGGCCGGTGACCTGTACTCGCTGGGCGTCACGCTGTTCCAGGCGATCGAGGGCTTCTCGCCGTTCCACCGGGAGACGCCGACCGAGACGCTCACCGCGGTGGTGCTGGGGTCGCCGCCCCGGCCGACGCGGGCTGGAGCGCTCACCCCGCTGCTCGCGGGGCTGCTGGCGAAGGATCCGGCGGCCCGGCCGACGGTTTCGCAGGCCCTTGCGATGCTGGAGGGATCCGGCGCGGCTTCGGCTGCGGGAGAGCCGTCCCCTCCGACGCAGACAGCGTTCCAGATCACCGGTGCGGCCGGGGCGGGACCCGGCACGAGCCCCGGCAACCGTCGACGGACCGCGCTGATCGCCGGCGGCACCGCCGTCGTCGTGGCGGCGGCGGTCGTGCTGGGCGTCGTGCTGAGTTCCGGCGACGGCGACAGCGGTTCGGTCGGCGCGGCGAACGCGACCACGTCCAGACCCACCCGGGCCACCGGCTCCACCCCGACCACCGCGGACAGTTCCAGCCAAGCCGGAAGCGCGGCCAATCCGGCACCGTCATCGTCGCAGTCTGATACCGCCGCCCCGGGGTCGCTGACCGTGTGGCTCACCCCGGACGCTCAGGAGATGTGGCCGCAGGCTGTCACCGACGCCACGAACGCGTTCCGGCACACCTACCCGAACGTCGACGTCAAGATCGTGTACCTGCCGTTCGACTCCCACGCGGTGAAGCTCTCCACGGCGATCGCCGCCGGATCTCCGCCGGACGTCACGGAGCTCTTCACCGACGAGACGCAGAAGCTCATCACCGACGGGAATCTCCGCGACCTCACCGCGGACGAATCAGGATTCGACAACTCCGCCACCTGGCGTGACTACCTGGTCCAGTCCTGCACGGCAGACGGCAAGCTGTACTGCGTGCCGTACTACGCCGACGAGAAGGACGGCACGGTGATCAGCGGCGGCGACCTGGCGGTTCCGGCCGGCGCGCCGCACCCCGACTGGTCCACGGCGTGGATCAAGGCCTTCACCTCCACCGCCGTGGAGCAGCAGATCGCCAAGGTCGGCGGGCGTCCGCCCTACAAGGTGCTGGCCAACACGACCACGATCTCCTGACCGCGCCGGCGCGAGGTACCGACAATCGACGGAAGCCTGCCTTATCCTGACAGAAACTCGTAATTTCCTAGCTGTGCCGCCGCAACAAGACCGGGCGCGCAGGTAGTGAGATCGTTGTGGGTGAGCACAGGGAGGCACGGCCATGGGCGTGGAGATCGAGCGGAAGTTCCTGCTCGCCGATTCAGCCTGGCAGCAGGAGGTGACCCACACGCTGCACCTGCGCCAAGGCTTCCTCTCCACGGACCGGGAGCGCGTGGTGCGGGTCCGGCTGATCGACGGCGAGTCCGGCTTCCTCACGGTGAAGGGCCGGCGCGTGGAGCACCGGCGCTTCGAGTTCGAGTACCCGATCCCCGGCGACGACGCCGCGTTCATGCTGGACCACCTGTGCATCCAGCCGGTGATCGCCAAGCGCCGCCACGTCCTGGGCGGGCGGACGCCCGGGGAGTGGATCGTCGACGAGTTCGAGGCGGAGAACGAAGGCCTGATCGTCTGCGAGGTGGAGTACCAGGAGGGCGACACCTTCGAACTCCCGGCCTGGATGGGCGAAGACGTGTCCTACGACGATCGCTACGCGAACTCGAGCCTTCAGCGGACCCCGTTCACCACGTGGTGAGGCGTCGGGCGCCGGGATATCGCGGACGCGACTCAGAATCCTGCTATTAGGATCACAGCATGAGCAGCGGCGCGAATCCTCAGGACCCCGGCACCCTCGGCATGCGAGCCCCGGACGCTCCAGCCGCCCCAGCCATCGCAGCCGCACCAGCCGCTCCCGGCATCGACGCCGGAGCGCCGCCGACCGTCCTGGTGCGCATCAGGGCCCTGCTCCCGACGTTCCCGCCGTCCGAGCGGCGGGTCGCCGAGGCCGCCCTCGCCGACCCGTCGGGCGTCGCGGCCAAGACCATCAGCGAACTGGCCGCCGACTGCGACACCAGCGAGACCACGGTCATCCGCTTCTGCCGGACGGTGGGGCTGAAGGGCTATCCCGAGATGCGCATCGGCCTGGCCGCCGCGGCCGGGATCGAGGACGCCGTCACCACCGCGCCGACCGTCGGCGGCGACATCGGCCCGGCCGACTCCCTGGCCGAAGTCGTCACCAAACTCGGCTACGCCGACGCCCGCGCGGTGCAGGACACCGTCGCCCAACTCGACCTGCACCTCCTGGAACGTGCCGTGGACGCCGTGGTCTCGGCCGGCGCCGTCGACATCTACGGCATCGGAGCCAGTGCCCTGATAGCCGCCGACCTGCATCACAAGCTCTACCGCATCGGCCACCGCGCCGCCGCCTGGCCGGACGCGGAGAACGCTCTGACCTCCGCCGCGCTGCTGGGGCGCGGAGACGTGGCCATCGGCATCAGCCACACCGGCGCGACACCGGCGACGGTCACCGCGCTGGAGGAGGCGCACGACAACGGCGCGCGGACGATCGCCATCACCAACTTCCCCCGCTCGCCGATCACCGATGTCGCCGACCTGGTGCTGACCACCGCCGTGCGCGAGACGACGTTCCGCTCCGGCGCCATGGCCAGCCGGATCGCGGCGCTGACGGTGGTCGACTGCCTGTTCGTCGGCGTCGCGCAGCGCAACTTCAGCCGCACCACCCGGGCCGTGGAGCGGACGCGCAGCGCGGTGGTCGGCGCGCGGGGGCAGTAGCCGCCGCGGTGCTCACGTCATCCCTTCGGCGGCGATCTCCTCCGCGATCTCCTCCGCGATCTCCTCCGCGATCTCTTCGACGATCTCCTCCGCGATCTGCTCACCGAACAGCGCCACCAGTTCGGTGAACCGCTCGACGACGGTGAACCGCGCGCTGACCGGCGGCACGGTGTCCTGCTCCAGCGACCACGTGGCGGGGTGCGGGACCAGCACCGATCCGAGCTCGGCCGCCAGCGCCGGCAGCACGTCGGAGCGCGGCGAGTTGCCGATCATCCAGGTGTGGCGCCGGTCCAGGTCGTACCGGATGAGGAAGGCCTCGTAGACGTCGGCGGTCTTGTCCACCACGATCTCGATCGCCTCGAACAGGTCGGCCAGCCCCGAGGAGCCGATCTTCCGTTCCTGCTCGTCGACCGCGCCCTTGGTGAGCAGGAACAGCCGGTGCCTGGCGGCCAGCGCCTCCAGCGTCGCCCGCACTCCGGGCAGCAGCTCGATGGCGCCGTCGCGGATCGGCCGGCACAGCCGCGCGATCCAGGCCGACTCCTCGGCCCCGCACGGCGCCTGCCGCACGTCGGCGACGAAGTCCTCCAGACTCCGCTGGAACACGGCGCACCCGTAGCCGTAGACCCGGCAGTTCTCCCGCTCGATGGCGTCCAACCGCTCCCGCAGGCCGCCGCGGTGGATCCCGGTCCGTTCCAGTTCGACGAAGACTGATTCGATGACCTCCTCGAAGAACACGTTGTTCTCCCACAGCGTGTCGTCCGCGTCGAACATCAGGTTCAGCGACGTCATGGTGCTCAAAGCCGATCCCCTCTCCCCGCTCGCCACCGTCCCACCGGATCAGTGTCCTGACACCTTACCCAGCCCGCCGGCCGGGTTCCGCCGTCGTGGTGGAGCACTCCACCGCCTAGATATGCTTCCCCGTCTTGATCATCCGACACGCCGAGGTGAGGCCACCGTATGAATACGCCACCACCGCCACCCCCGCCGCGCGCCGGATCGGTCCGGATCGGCGCCCTGGCCCCGCTCACCCCGCCCGGCTGGACCGAGGCCGGCCGCCACCTGCTCGCCGGACTCGAGCTGGCCGTCCGCGACGTCAACGCCGCCGGCGGGATCGGCGGTCACCGGCTGGAGCTGCTGGTGCGGGACACCGCGGCCGATCCGCAGCGAGCCGAGGACGCCGTGGCGGAGTTGGCCGACCTCGGCGTCGCCGCGGTGGCCGGGGAGTATCACAGCGTCGTCGCCCGCGCCGCCGCCGCGCAGGCGGACGCGCTCAAGGTGCCGTTCCTGTGCTCCTCGGCGGTGCTCGACGCGCTGGTCGAGCAGCCGACGGAGTGGGTCGCCCGTCTCGCCCCGGCGCAGTCCCACTGCTGGCAGATCTACGCCGACTTCCTGCTCGCGGCCGGCCGCCGCCGGATCGCGGTCGCCATCGCCCCGAGCGTCTATTGGGCGTCCGGTACTCGTGTTCTGCGCGAGTACCTGGCTCCGCGCGGCGGCAGCGTCGTCGAACTCGACATGCGCGAGCTCACCCCGGCGGCGGTCTGCGATCGACTGGTCGAGACCGGTGCGAGCGCGCTTCTCCTGCTGGCCGGAATCCCGGAGCCGGCGGTGCCCGTCGTCAAGGCCGTCCGTGGCGACGAGCGGCTGGCCGGGGTGCTGATCGGCGCCCCGGCCGGACAGCCCGAGTTCCGCGAGTGGGCGGCGCTGCTCGGTGCCGACGGCGCCGCGATCCCGTTCCTGCGCTACCTGCCCGACGAGCTGACGGCACTCGGCGTCCGCGTCGGAGCGGACCTGAGTGCGCGGCTGGGCGAGGCGCCGTCCTTCGTCGCCTTCGAGGGCTACGACACGATCGCCGTCCTCGCCGACATCCTGCGCTCGCACGGCGTGGAGCGGCCGAGCATCGCCGCGGCGTGGCCGAGGGTCGCGGTCGAGGGCACCCGCGGCCTGATCCGGTTCGCCCGCGTCCCGGATCTCGGCGTGTGGCAGTGGGCGTGGCCACCGGTGCAGGTCGCCGACCGGGATCCGGCGGCGCCGGGTCGCATGCGGGTCCGCCGCCCCGCGGGCCCATAGAATCCGCGGGTGAGCGATCCGTTTGAGACAGCAGCGATCCGGCGCCGGGTACTGGAAGCGTGGGCGGCCTCGCCGGTGCGCTTCCGGGAGGACGCCAACCTGGAGGAGGACCTCGTCCTCGGCGGGTACCGGGACCGGGTGGTCGTGGAGGTGGCGCAGAACGCGGCGGACGCGGCGCTGCGCGGCGGGGTGCCGGGGCGGCTGCGGCTGACGCTGGCGGGGCGGACGCTGACCGCGTCCAACACCGGCGCGGCGCTGGACGCCGGCGGGGTGACCGGCCTGGCCACGCTGCGGGCCTCGGCGAAGATCGACGAAGCGGACGGCGCGGACGGGACCCAGAGCCCGGTCGGGCGCTTCGGGGTCGGGTTCGCCGCGGTGCTCGCGGTGTGCGAGGAGCCGGCGGTGCTGTCCCGCGCCGGGAGCGTCCGGTTCTCGGCCTCGGAAACCCTTCAGGCGGTCGAGGCCGCCGCCGAGCACAACGCGGGGCTGCGGGAGGAGTCGCAGCGCCGCGAGGGCCGGATGCCGGTGCTCCGGCTGCCGTTCCCGGCGGACGGCGAGCCGCAGCCGGGGTTCGACACCTCGGTGGTGCTCCCGCTGCGCGACGACGCGGCGCGGGACCTGGTGCGCGGGCTGCTCGCCGGGATCGACGACGCGCTGCTGCTCGCGCTGCCGGCGCTGGCCGAGATCGTGGTGGACGTCGACGGGGAGGTGCGGACCCTGACGGCCGTCCGGGACGCGGACGGGGTCTGCGTCGTCACGGACGGGCCGCGGACGTCCACGTGGCGCACCGTCTCAGCCGGCGGTCCGATCCCGGCCGAACTGCTCGCGGACCGGCCGGTGGAGGAGCGGGTCCGGCCGCGGTGGTCGCTGACGTGGGCGGTGCCGGCGGACGGCGGCGGCGAGCCGCGCCGTCCCGGGACGGCTCCGGTGTTCCACGGTCCGACCCCGACGGACGAGCCATTGGGGCTGCCCGCCTTGCTGATCGCCACGTTGCCGCTGGATCCGACGCGGCGGCGGCTGGCGCCGGGCGCGCTGACGGAGTTCCTGCTCGACCGGGCCGCGGACGCCTACACGGGCCTGGTACGGGACTGGCCGGCGAAGACGCCGGCGATGCTGCGGCTGGTGCCGGGGCCGATCGCGGACGGTCCGGTCGATGCCGAACTGCGTCGGAGGATCGTCAGTTCCCTGTCTCGCACGGAGATCCTCCCGGCCGCCGCGGCGGAATCGCCGGACGATCCCGCTCCCGCGCTTCTGGTCCCTCGGGACGCCGTGGTCGTCGCTCCCAGCTCCGAGAGCCTGGTCGCCGCGCTCGAGGACGTGATCCCCGGCCTGCTGCCCTCCGGTTTCGAGCGGGATCAGGCGGCGTTGACGACGCTCGGGGTCCGCGCGCTCGGGCTGGCCGACGTCGTCGAGGCCCTGGCCGGCCTGGAGCGCGGACCGGAGTGGTGGGCCGTGCTCTACGCGGCGCTGGACGAGGTGTCAGGGCACGATCCGCGGGCTTTCGACGCGCTCGGGGCGCTGCCGGTGCCGCTGGCGGACGGCCGCACGGTGCGCGGGCTGCGGGGCACGCTGCGTCCCGGCGCCGGGCTGGACTCCGCCGCCATCGCCGCGCTGGCGCCGCTCGGGCTGCGGATCATCCACCCGCTGGCGCTCGGCGACGGCACG
>JABFXP010000894.1 GCA_013361685.1 Catenulispora sp. | reverse complement strand
GTGCGTGCCTGCGGCCGGCGGCTGACGGCTGGCGAGCGTGCGTGCCTGCGGCCGCTGTGCCTGCGGCTGGCGGCTGGCGAGCGTGCGTGCCTGCGGCTGGCGAGCGTGCGGTCGGCGCCAAGCGTGTGCGACGGACCGGCCCCCTACGGGCCGGTCCGCCAGCTCGAGCGGTGGGGCGCTGGGGACGCTGGGGCGCTGAAGGCGCCGTGGTGGGGCGTCAGTCGGCGATGAAGGGGAGCGTGGTGTCTTGAGCCGGAGGCGGGGGTGGTGTCACCTGGTCGTAGTGGCTGGTGGCGATGCGACCGAAGTTGGTCATTGCGGGGGAGGTGGGGTCGAAGTAGTAGGAGTGGGCTGCTAGGAAGCCTGTTGGGCCTTCGCCGGCGTTGAAGGTGTGGGCGCCGAAGGCGGGGGTTACCGGGTCGGTGTTGTGGAAGCCTTCGGCCCAGATGATGGGGTCGTGGGTGTCGCGGGTGGCCCAGATGTGGGAGGGGCCGTTGGGGGCGTGCATGGCGGTTGCGGTGGGGACGTTGGTGCCGGGGCTGGCGGCTAGGACTATGTCGTCTGCGGGGAGGCCGCCGGGGGTTTGGGTGGCTTCGCCGACTACGGTGGTGCCGTAGCTGTGGCCTATGACTGTGGTGTGCAGTGGGTCGGATGGGTCGTGGGTGGCGTATAGGGATTGTTGGAAGTGGTCGAGGGTGGGGGCGCCTTGTTCGGCGGGGGTGGAGAACAGGGCGGCGGGGACGGAGGCTGGGGCGTTGTAGTTCATCCAGGCGATGGCGGAGGTGGGTTGGGCTGGGTCGGCGTTGTGGGCGGAGGCTACGAGGGTGTCGGCGGCGGTGGTGTATTCGTCGATGTGGTGGGCCGACAGGTCGGTGCTGACGCCGGGGACCAGGGTGACCACGTTGGTGGCGGTGTCGGGGTTGTTGCTGGCGATGATGGCGTGGCCGACGCCGGTGGTGTCGACTTCGAGCAGGTACTTCGGGGGTGTGCCGTCGTCGGTGGGGCGCAGGACTTTTTGGAGCTCGTCGATGCCGTTCAGTTTGGTTTGCAGTGCGTCGATTTGCTTCTGCCGCATCGCGTAGGCGACGCCGTCCGCTTCGTAGGGCGACGGTGGTGTGTCCTGCAAGTCAGTGAGCTGATGCTGCGTCTGCTGCCGCAGGTTCGACAGCACCGAACGGTTCGCGATGTCCCGCTCTGTGGCGGGGACGCCGTCCAGGGCGCCGATGTCGGCGGGGTCGGTGGCCAGCAGGGAGGTGCGCTGGTCGTCGCTCAGTCCGTCCCACCAGCGCTTCACCGCGGACGGGTCGCTGCCGCGCGCCGGGACTGTGGGTGTCGCCTTGCCGCCGAAGCTGTCGGACACCTGGGAGTCCAGGGCGGCGTAGTCCGTGGCGCAGCACCGCACCGCGCCGTTGAGGCCGCCGAGGAACTGCATGCCGCGGGTCAGGACGTCCATCAGGGTGCTGTGAAGCTCGGTGTCCGCGCTGCCCACCAGGGCGCCGATCTGCGCGTACTCGCCGCTGCCGAGCAGTAGGGAGCCGACCTCGCCGACCACGCCGGTGCCGGTGCAGATCAGGCCTTCGACTTCGGAGACGGCCAGGCCGACCTGGGGCAGGTCGATGGTGAAGAAGCCGGGGTCGGTCGTCACGGCGTGCCTCCTCGTCAGGGTTCGTATAAAGGTGCGGAACGTCGCGGCGCATGGCATCGCTGTGGGGCGCCGCAGCACAGGATCCCGCTGGGGGCCGGGGGATGCGAGGGCAGAAGTACCCACCCGGCAATGCTTTCGCAAAGCAGGTTACGAACGTGGAACGAGTGGGTTTCGAGCAGCACCGGGTACATGTCTGGTGTGCGGCGGCCTTCTTCGCCGGGCGAATCCCAGACCGGAGAGATGAATGAAGGTTTTGTCGTTGGCTGCCCGTGCGGCGGCGACACGGCCGCATGCCTGTGGCACTTCAGCGGCGGCGGAGCGGTGACGCTCGACGAGGCCGTCGCGACTCTGCGTCCGCTCCCGGCCGAGCTGACGATCCCCGACCTGCTCGACGCGGCGGCGTGGGCGTATGGAAGCGCCCCCGCCTTGCGGACGATGGCCGGCACCGTCCTGACGCACCGCGAGCTGGCCGACCGGACGCGGGTGCTGGCCGCGCAGCTGGCCTCGACCGGTGTCGGTCCCGGCGTGCCGGTCGCGGTGCTGGTGGACCACGAGCCGGCCGCGATCCAGGCGATCATCGCGATCGTGCGGGCCGGCGGGTGCTGCGTGCGGCTGGATCCGCGCCGGACGGTGAGTCAGAATGCTGATCTGGTGGCGGCGTCGCGGGTCACGCGGCTGGTGGTCGGTCCGGGGTTCCGGCGGGCGGGGTCGGAGATCGCGGCGAGCGTTCCGACCGTGCGCCTGCTCCTCGCCACGCCGGGCCTTCCAAGTCCTACGAACTCTGATTCACCGCAGGCGTGGGACACGCTGCCGCGATCGCCCGTGATCGCGCCGAGCCCATCGGATCTCGCGTACGTCGGCACGGCCGGTAACGTCCGCCACCAGAACCTGGTCGACCTGCTGAGCTGGCTCAACCGCAGCAAACAGACGACGCACAAGGATCTGGTGCTGCAAGCCGCGCCGCTGGCCCTCGACGTGGCGCTCCACGACATCTTCGGCACGCTCGCAGCCGGTGGCAGTGTCCTG
>JABFXP010000940.1 GCA_013361685.1 Catenulispora sp. | reverse complement strand
AGACCGCCGCCCGGGTCGACGCCCCCGGCGCCGGCACCGAGCCGGCCGCCGCCTACGTCACCCCGCTGGTGCGCAAGCTCGCCGCCGAGCACGGCGTGGACCTGGCCTCGGTCACCGGCACCGGGGTCGGCGGCCGGATCCGCAAGCAGGACGTGATCGACGCGGCCAAGGCCAAGCCGGCCGCCGCCGCCCCGGCCGCTTCGGCTTCTGGCTCCGCCCCGGCCGCCAAGGCGCCGGTCGCCGCCTCGCCGCTGCGCGGCCGCACCGAGAAGCTGACCCGGATGCGCGCGCTGATCGCCAAGCGCATGCTCGAGTCGCTGCAGACCTCGGCGCAGCTGACCACCGTGGTCGAGGTGGACATCACCAACGTCGCCCGGCTGCGGGCCCGCGCCAAGGCCGAGTTCGAGGCGCGCGAGGGCACGAAGCTGTCGTTCCTGCCGTTCTTCGCGCTGGCCGCGATCGAGGCGCTGAAGCAGCACCCGAACGTGAACGCGGTCATCGACACCGAGGCCGGCACGGTCACGTACTACGACTACGAGAACCTGGCGATCGCGGTCGACACCGAGAAGGGCCTGCTCACCCCGGTCATCAAGAACGCCGGCGACCTGAACCTGGGCGGCCTGGCCCGGTCCATCGCCGACCTGGCGGACCGGACCCGGAACAACAAGATCATGCCCGACGAGCTGTCCGGCGGCACGTTCACGCTGACCAACACCGGCAGCCGCGGCGCGCTGTTCGACACCCCGATCCTGAACCAGCCGCAGGTCGCCATCCTGGGCACCGGCGCGGTCGTCAAGCGCCCGGCGGTCATCAACGACCCCGAGCTCGGCGAGGTCATCGCGGTGCGCTCGATGGTGTACCTGGCGCTGACCTACGACCACCGGCTGGTGGACGGCGCCGACGCCGCGCGCTTCCTGGGCACGATCAAGGAGCGCCTGGAGGAGGGCAAGTTCGAGGCCGACCTCGGCCTGTGAGCCTGCTGAGCTCCGAGAGCTGACGAGGCGGCCCCGGTCTTCGGACCGGGGCCGCTTCATGTCCACCGCCCACTGCCCGCCCGGATAAGGCAAGCCTCACCTTCCCGCTGCTCGCGTTGCTCCCGGGCTGAGCGACGTCACAGGTCTATGCTGCTGTCATGCGGATCGCCATCACCGGCTCCACGGGCCTGATCGGCACAGCCCTGACGGCCTCGCTCCGAGAAGACGGCCACGAGGTCGTCCGCCTGGTCCGCCACCAGCAGCCGGACGAGGCCGCGGGCGAGCGCCACTGGTCCCCGTTCGGCGAACCCGACCCGAAGCCGTACGAGGGCTGCGAGGTCGTGGTCCACCTGGCCGGCGCGGGCCTGGGCGACAAACGCTGGTCCGCCGCCTACAAGCGGGAGATCCGCGAGAGCCGCGTCCACGGCACCGACACCCTGGCCCGCTCCCTGGCGCTGCTGGACGAGCCGCCGAAGGCGCTGCTGTCGGCCTCGGCCATCGGCTGGTACGGCGACACCGGCGCCACCCCGGTCACCGAGCAGGACCCGGCCGCCGACGACTTCCTGGGCAGCCTGTGCCGGGACTGGGAGGCGGCCACCAAGCCGGCCGAGGACGCCGGGATCCCGGTGACGCACCTGCGCAACGGCGTCGTGCTGGACCGCTCCGGCGGGGCGCTGGCCCGGATGCTGCCGTTCTTCAAAGCCGGGATCGGCGGGCCGATCGGCAGCGGCCGCCAGTACTTCTCGTTCATCGGGATGGCCGACTACCTGGCCGCGGTGAACCACATCATGACGCTGACGACGGACGGCCGGATGACCGGCGCGGTGAACGTCACCGGCCCGCTGCCGGTCACCAACCGGGCCTTCACCAAGGCGCTGGGCCACGTGCTGCGCCGGCCGACGGTGCTGCCGGTGCCGGGGATCGCGCTGCGGGTGCTGTTCGGCCCGATGGCCGGCGAGCTCACCGGCAGCGCCCGGGTGCTGCCGGCCCGGCTGACCGACTCCGGGTTCGCGTTCACCACCGTCGATCCGCGCTCGGCGCTGAGCGCCGCCCTGGCGTGAAACGCCCATTTGAGCACGCTGATAATCCCTGGTAGCCGGGCCGCCGCCGCGAGTTCTCGCATGCTGAGACAGCGGGCGATCGGTGAGAGTACGCCCGGGGCGCAGGGGTAGGCATCCCTCCACAAGCGCCGACGCTCGGCCGGCTTCGCCGTGCCCGCGCACAGCCGCGCGGGCTCCCAAGGCGCCGCCCGGGGGTTCGGCTCTAGGAGTGTGGAGGGGCTCTGGTGACAGCACAAGGTCCGAGCCACCGGCACCGGCTCGACGCCGACGTCATCGTCGTCGGCGCGGGCGTCGCCGGATTGCAGGCTGCCGGATGGCTGCACGAAGCGGGTCTGGACGTCCTGGTCGTGGAGGCTTCCGACCGGGTGGGGGGCAGGGCCGGCACCGAGAGGGTCTCCGGGTTCGTCGTCGACCGCGGGTTCCACCTGGTGTCGACCGCCGAGCACGGGGAGAACGCGAAACTGGAGCTGGGCTGCTTCGCCGCGGGGGTGGACCTGCAACTGGACGGCAAGCGGATCCGCTACGGCGACCGGATCACCGCCGCCGAGGGCCGCGGCGCCCCGGTCCTGCGCACGCCGCTGGGCTCCCCGGCCGAGCGCCGCCGGCAGTCCGGCTGGCTGCTGCGGGCGGCGGCCCA
>JABFXP010000660.1 GCA_013361685.1 Catenulispora sp. | reverse complement strand
GTGGACGTGCTGGGCGCGACGCCGTTCCAGGTCGGCGTGCTGACCGCGGTGCAGAACGTGGGGCTGCTGCTGTTCGGGCTGCCGGCCGGGGCGTGGGTCGACCGGATGCGGCGCAGAGGGCTGATGATCTCGACGGACCTGGTGCGGGCCGGGCTGTTCGGCTCGATCGCGATCGCCGGCTGGCTGGGCCGCGTCAGCTTCGGCCATCTGCTGCTGGTGGTCCTCGCGGTGGGGGTGGCGTCGGTCTTCTTCGACGTCGCGCACCTGTCCTACCTCCCGACGCTCGTCGGGCGGGATCAGCTGCTGGAAGGCAACGCCAAATTGCAGGCCGCGCAGTCGGTCTCCGTGGTCGCCGGGCCGGCGGTGGGCGGTGCGCTGGTGGGCGCGATCGGCGCCACGAACACGCTGCTGGCCACCAGCATGGGCTTCGCACTGTCGGCGTTGCAGCTCGCGCGGATCCGCACGCCCGAGCCGCGCCCGCAGCGGCCTGAGCAGCGGAATCTGCGCGCTGAGATCGCCGAAGGACTGCGCCTGGTCTTCGGTCAGCCCGCCTTGCGCGCGATCGCGCTGTGCACGTCGACCAGCAACTTCTTCATGGCCGCCTTCATCACCCTGAACGTGTTGTTCCTGAACCGGACCGTCGGTTTGACGGCTGCCGCGACCGGAGCCCTGCTTGCTTCCTCGGGCATCGGCGGGCTTCTCGGCGCGCTGCTCGGCGGCCGGTTCGCCCGCAGGATCGGCCGTGCCCGCGCGGTGTGGCTCAGCCTCGTGGGCACCCAGCCGTTCGTCCTTCTGCTGCCGCTGACCGGGCCGGGCTGGCGCGTCGGCTTCTTCGCGGCCGGATGGTTCGCCGTCGGCCTGGGTTCCACGCTCTACAACATCGCCCAGGTCACCTACCGCCAGGCCGCCTGCCCCGACCGGCTGTTGGGCCGGATGAACGCCTCGAACCGCTTCGTGGTCTGGGGGACGCTGCCGCTGGGCAGCCTGTTCGCGGGCGGCCTCGCGGGGTGGGTGGGTCCGCGCACCGGACTGGCGCTGGCCGCGTGCGGCCTGCTGTCAGGCACCTTGTGGCTCCTCTTCTCGCCGCTGCGCGGTGCCCGGGACGAGATCGAGGGTTCTGCTGTGACCGTCTGACCGCCGGGGTTCCCCGGGCGGCGGCTACAGCAGAACCCTGTGACGTCAGTCGACAGCGGCCGCCGCCGCACCCGCCGGCGTCAAAACGATCGGCAGCCGCTGATGCCCGTTGGAGATCAGGGACTCCAGCGGACGCAGCTCCGCGTCCGGCGCGAACGCGAGGTCCGGGAACCGGTCGAAGAGCATCCGCAGCGCGATCTCCGCCTCCATCCGCGCGAGCTGCGCGCCGAGGCAGAAATGGACACCGTGCCCGAAGGCGAGATGGTCCTTGAGCGGGCGGGTCACATCGAAGGCGTCCGCGTCGTCGCCGTGCAGATCCGGGTGCCGCCCGACGGCGGCGTACGAGGCGAGGATGGCCTCACCCTTCCGGATCGTCAGCCCGCCCTCCACCTCGATGTCCTCGATCGCGTAGCGCAGCGGCAGATGGGCCACCGGGGCTTCGAAGCGCAGCGTCTCCTCGATGACGTCGCGCCACTGCGCCTTCCCCGCGTCGAGCTTGGCGCGCTCCTCGGGGTGGGTGAGCAGCGTCGTGATGACCTGGTCGATCAGGTTGACGGTGGTCTCGTACCCGGCGGAGATGATCAGCAGCAGCGTGTCGAGCAGTTCCTGCTCCGTCAGCGCCGACCCGTCGCCCTCCTCGTCGCGGGTCGCTATCAGCAGGGAGGTCATGTCGTCGCCGGGGTTCTCCCGCTTCTCGGCGACCAGGTCCGCCAGCACCTCGTACAGCCGGACCGCGTTCGCCCCGGCCTCCTGCGGCGACAGCGTGGTGTCGAACACCGCGTCCACCAGACCCCGGAAGGCCTGCTGCGCGGCGACCGGCAGGCCCATCAGGGAGCTGATGACCTGGATCGGCAGCGGCACGGCCAGGTTCTCGCGCAGATCGACGCTCTCGCCCGGCGCGACCGCCGCCAGCGCGTCCAGCAGCTGCGCGGTCATGTCCTCGATCCGGGGCGCGAGCGCCGCGACCCGGCGCGCCGCGAACGCCGGGCTGACCAGCCGGCGCAGCCTGCGGTGGTCGGTGCCGTAGGCGGTGAACATGTTGCTCACGCCGACCCACAGCGCCAGCGGCCACTTGCCGACGATCTCGTCGGGGAACTTCGGCCAGTGCTGTGCGGCGTCCTTCGACACCCGCGGATCGACCAGCAGCGCCTTGAGCACGGCCGGATCGGCCACCGCCCACGCCTGCTGGCCCAGGATGTCGACGCGCGTCGCCGGCCCGTGGGCCAGCAGATACGCGCTTTCGGTGTGGCGCTCGGCGCCGGTCGGATCGATGGTGAGCACGTGCTGGTCCATGTCGGGGCCTTCCCTGGCGACGGGTCTTGGCGGGTGCCGGCGGTTGTGCGGGATGCGCGGGCGGCTTTCGGCCGCCCACGGGTCTTACGGGTTCTGATGGGACGCGGTTCAGTACCGCGCCACCGGCGGCGAGTCGGGGATGAGGACCGGGAGCGCGGCCAGCGCGCGGGCGAACGGCCCGGGCCGCCAGATCAGCTGCTCCACGGGCACCGCGAGCTCCATCTCGGGCAGGGCGTCGAGGATCTGGTCGATCGCGGCCTGTGCGATCAGGTAGGCGGCGGACTGCGCCGGGCAGGCGTGCGGCCCGGCGCTCCAGGCCAGGTGCGCGCGGTTGCCGGCGCGCTGGTCGGAGGCGATCGCCGGATCGTTGTTGCACGCCGACATGCTGATCACCACCGGCTGGTGGGCCGGCAGCCAGACGCCGTCGATCTGCACCGGGTACGGCGGGTAGGAGATGGCGTAGTTGGCCATCGGCGGGTCCTGATACAGCACCTCGTCCAGCGCGTCGCGGACCGTCAGGTTGCCGTCGAGCACGTCGCCGGAGAACCGCTCGTCGGTGAGGATCAGCAGCAGGGCGTTGGCGATCAGGTTCTGCTGCGGTTCGATCCCGGCGCCGTAGAGCGTGGCGAGCTGGTGCACCATCTCGGTGAGGTCCAGGCCGGCCTCGTGGTGCAGGAGCCGGGAGGTGACGTCGTCGGCCGGGTGCTCCTGCTTGAGAGCGACCAGCTCCGCCAGCGCCTCGGCGAGCATCGCGTTGCCCGCCTCGGCGTCGACGCCCTCGAAGATCTTGGCCATGCCCACCGCGACCCGCTGCCCGATCTGCGGCGGGCACCCCAGCAGGGTGTTGAGGACCTGGAAGGCGAGCGGGTAGGCGTACTGGGAGAGCAGGTCCGCCTTGCCGGACCGGCTGAGCTCGGCGATCAGGCCGGTCGCCACGTCCTGGACCACCGTGCGCAGACCGTGCAGGTCGATCCCGTTCAGGCTGTGGACGTTCGCCTTGCGGTACCGGGCATGGTCGATGCCTGAGCTGCGCAGCGCGTTGGGCCGCCATTCCATCATCGGCTTGACCGGGCAGGTGTCGGCCACGCCTTGCTCCCAGCGGCGCGGGTCGGCGGGGAACCGTTCCTGGTCGTGCAGGATCCGCAGGGCCGCGTGGTAGCCGATCACCAACGTGGCCGGGACGTCCGGGTCCAGCAGGACCGGGACCAGCGATCCGTGCCGGCGGCGCATCTCGGCGTACGCGCGGTGCGGATCGGCGGCGAATTCCAGCGTGTACATGGGTACTGGCGAGAGCGCCGCGGCGGCGCCGGCGGCTGTCCGGGTGGTCACGCGAGCATCTCCGCTCCTGCGGTGAGGTGTTCGACGAGCACGATCAGGGCTCTGATGGACGAGGTCTGGTCGCGGGCGTCGCAGAAGGTCAGCGGGGTGGCCGGGGCGAGGTCCAGCGCCTGCCGGATCGCCCCGGCCGGGTAGCGGCGGGCGCCTTCGAACTCGTTCACGGCCACCGCGTAGGACAGGCCCCGTTTCTCCACGGCGCTGAGGATCTCGTCGGCGTGGTCCAGGCGGCGGGTGTCGACGAGCACCAGCGCCCCCAGCGCGCCGCGGGCGAGCTCGTCCCACATCGGCAGGAACCGGTGCTGGCCCGGCGTGCCGAACAGGTAGAGCGCCACCCCGCCGAAGGTCCGGCGGCCGAAGTCCATCGCCACCGTCGTCGAGGTCTTCCCGGGCAGCCCCGCCAGGTCGTCGACCCCGACGCTCACCTCGGTGATCGGCTCCTCGGTGCGCAGCGGCCGGATTTCGGAGACGCTGCCGACGAACGTGGTCTTGCCCACCCCGAAGGGGCCGGCCACGAGCAGCTTCACCGACCGGGTGACGGTGCCGGGCAGGTAGTCGGCCTCAGACAAGTTCACGGAGCCCACGCAGCACCTCTTTCAGCACGTCGATCTCCGGGACGTCGGACTCCGGCGCGGGGACGGCGAGGTGCCCGGAGTCCATGAGGCCGGCCGCGAGGATCGTGACGACCGACGGCGGCAGATCCAGGTGGGCGGCGATCTCCGCGACGGACAGCGCCCCGTGCCGGCTGCACACGCCCAGCACCCGGCGCTGTTCGGGCGCCAGGCCCTGGAGCGGGGCGTCCCGCGCGACCAGCAGGGTCACCAGGCCCATCTCCCGGCTGGGACGCGTGCGGCCGCCCGTGATGACGTACGCGCGCACCAGGTCCCGATCCCGCCGCCGCTTCATGGCCGGCGGGACTGACTGGTCAGCTCGTTCCCGAGGCGGGAGGCGAGGTCGTTCATCCGGTGCACGATCAGCCCGGCGTCCGCCGTGGGGGCGGCGCAGACGCCGAGCATGGCGTTGTGACCGGCGGCGGTGACCAGCACCAGCGCCTGGTCGTACTCGATCAGGTTCTGGCGCAGCCGGTTGTCCTCGTCCCCGCACAGCGCGGCCAGCGCCTTGCCTAAGGACTGGACGCCGCTGACGGCGGCGGCGAACGCGTCGGCGCGGTCCCGGGTGATGGAGTCCGAATGCGCCATCCGCAGCCCGTCGCCGGAGATGAGGACCGAGTACCGCACCCCCTCGATGTCCAGGCTGCTGAGCATCCATGTCAGTTTGTTGGTTCCGTCAGCGGGCGGGGCGGGCGTGCTCACGGGTTATCGGGTCCCTTCTGCGGGGGCGTCGGAGGGCGGGGCCGCGCGTTCGGCGCTGGGGACGCCGCTGTGCGCGCCGCTCTGCCACGCCGCCGCGACGCTGGGCCGTGGGGCTGCGCTGCTCAGGACCGGCGGGAGGGGCTGGGTGTCGGCGACGGCGGAGTGGCGCCGGCGGCGGGGCAGGCCGGCCTCGGTGAGCTCGGCGGCCTCGGGCGCGGTTTCGGCACCGGTCTTGGCCTCGGCAGCGAGGGCGGGGACCGGGGCTGCGCTCTGGCCGTGACGCCCGTTCTGTTCGCTCGGTTCGCTCGGTTCGCCCAGTCCGCCCTTCGCGGCCGGGGCCGTCGTCGGCTCGGCCGGCACGTCGGCGGTGAGCAGCGCTTCGGGGATGAACAGCGCGGCCCGTGTGCCCCCGAAGGGACTGCCGGTCCCGTCGACGGACGCCTGGAACCCGTACCGCTTGCACAGCGCCGCCACCGTCGGGAAACCCACCTTCGGATGCGGGCCGAACCGGTGCAGGTCCACGGTCTCCTGGCCGGACAGCACCCGCCGCGCGGCGTCCAGCTGCTCGCTGTTCATGCCGACCCCGGCGTCGTCGACGATGATCGTCACGCCGTGGTGCCCCTGCTGGAACGTGACGTCGACGAACGACCCCGGCGGCGAGTACCGGGCGGCGTTGTCCAGCAGCGTGGCGACCGCGTGCACCGCCGGCTCGACGGCCTGGCCCACCACTTCCCGGCTCAGCTCCCGGGGCCGGATCCGCTGGTAGTCCTGGATCCGGCCCATCGCCCCGCGCACCACGTCGGTCAGCGACTGCGCCGGCCACCGCCGGCCCGGCAGGCCGCCGCACACGACGACGTACGACTGCGCCTGCCGGATCATCTGCTGCACGGTGTGGTCGATCAGCGTGAGGGTCTCGAACGTCTCGTCCCCCTCATGCCGCCGCATCGCCTCGGCGACCACCTTGCTCAGGTTCGCCCCGAGACTGACCACCGTCTCGGCGAAGGACCGCACGGCGGACTCAGTGGTCTGATGAGCGGCCTCCTGCACCCGTTGCCGCACCACCTCGGCGACCTCGCCCTGTAGCTCGCGAAGGCCCGTCGAATACCGCTGCGCCAGGACATCGACGTTCCCTGCGAAGCGTGTCCCCTGGAGCGACGGCGCCAGCACCACAGCCGGGCGCGGCAGGGGGGAGTCGCCCATCAGGTCGGCCACCGCCGGAAGCCCCGCGGCGGCCAACTGCGCCACCGCCGCGTCCCGGTCCGCACAAGCCTGCTCCAGCCTGGCGACGCGCACGCGTATCTGGCGGACGCCGCGGGAAAAGTACACCGCCACCGCGATCGCGATGGCCAGAGCGCCCACCACGCACCACAGCGCTGTCTCAGAATTCATCCATCTTCTCAATCAGGTCTACGCCGGTAACCGACCATTTGTGGGGGTATGGCGACGCGGGCCCCCGACGCCTGTCGAAGGCCTTGATCGACCGGCCGCCGGCGCGCCGCCTGGATCAACTACGAAGCCTGACACTACCGTTAGTGGTGGCAAAACCACAGACGGATGAACGTTCGAGCCGGTGCCGGTTGAGGTTCCCGGCGGGGCTCACGCGGGCTGTCTGCGGCCTGTCTTTGGCCTATCTCCGCCCTATCCGCGAGCGACAGCCACCGGAATCTGCCCCTCCCTACAGTGCCCAGGATCGGACCTGAGCAGCGGGTTCGCAGCACAGAGAGGCAGATGCCCATGAGCCGACGACAATCGGCCGCCACCATCGCGCCGGATCAGCTGGACGGCGCCGTCCAGACCGCGCTGCACATCGCGCGGACGCGGGCCAAGGCGCGCGGGGGCGCGGAGCGTCAGCAGGCCGCGCGGATCGGACTCGACAGCAACGGCGCGGTAGCGAACCGGCCGCACGCGGCGCGGGCCGGTGATTACCGGAAGACCGTCGCGTGAGTCAGGACCATCAGGATGCTGGGACGTACTGTCCCAGCTCCGTTCCGGATCCCGGGGAGGCCGAGGCGACCGTGCTCGGCGTGGTCGGCGGAACCCCGGAGCGGCCCACGCTGGTCTACCTGTCCGATCCGGTGCCGGTCACGCCGGAACTGCTCGCCACGCTGGGCGAGGTGCCGGCCGCCGACGCTCTGCGCATCGCGGCGCCGTGCCGGGAGAGCGCGTGTTCGCACTTCCGTGACGCGCAGTGCTCGCTGATCACCAAGATCGTGCGCGCGCTGCCGGAAGCCGAGCCCGACGCCTCGGTGCCGGCGTGCCACCTGCGCGACAAGTGCCGCTGGTGGCAGCAGGAGAAGGTGGCGGCGTGCCGCCGCTGCCCGGTCATCACCACCGATCAGGTGTACGCCACCGAACTCCAGTGGTGGATTGCGAATCCGGCCAACTCGGCGACGGACTTCGATCCCAGGGACTTCGATCCGGGGGACTTCGTCGCTGCGGGGGCGGACCCGGACCATGGAGGTTGAGCAGCACCGCGGCTTGCGCATCCTGGCCGCAGAGGTCGAAGAAGCACTGGCTGGGGACTGGGCCGGTGTGGCGCGCGACGCAGACCTGGTGCGCGTCCGCCGGCCCAGTCCCGCCGACTGGCCCCGCCTGCGCGCGGCCGGCTTCGTCCCGCGCCCCGAAGGGGTCGCGTGGGTCGCGCCCGCACCCGTGGACGACCGGCAGTTCCTGGCGCGCCTGTCCCGTAAAGGTCGAGAGGACGTGCGGCGCGCGGTTCGTCTGGCCTCCGGCTCGGGGCTCGACATCGAGGTGAAGGACACGTTCGACGAAGCCTTCTACGATCAGTTCCTCGTGCTCTACCGGTGGCGGATCGAGGCGATGCGGTACGGCCTCCCGGTGGCTGTGCGTGAGCGCGATCGGGTGCTGGGCGATCCGGATCGCTTCTTCGCCGTCGCGGCCACGTATCAGGGTTCGCTTGTCGGTGCGTGTATCGGCGAGCGCCGACCGGAGCGGAACGCCGGCTGGATCCGGTTCAGCGCTGTCGACGATATACGACGACGTCAAAGCCTGGCCCGAGTGCTCTATCTGCGAGGGTCGGTCCTCATCGGCAGTGAAGGCTTCGCAACGGCCGTGCTCGGCGCCGATCCGGGTTTGTACGGTCACGTCGCCGAGATAGGCCTGCTCGGCTTCAAGACGCGGCTCGGGTTCACGCCTCGGCCGGTGCACGAAGTGGCCGGGACTGACAACTGCGACGTCGCCGACCGCATTCTGTCGCTGAAGCAGCTGGCAGACCCGAGCGTCGCGCTGACCTATCAGGATTCTGCGGAACAAAGCTTGACGCCGGCCGTCTTCGGCACCGACCCGACCAGGCAAGCGGATCGGATCACCCTGGCCACCGACACCCCGGCGGTGCGATCCATCGTCATCTCACAGTAAGGGCGGGGGAGGGGATGTCTGTCAGCGAAGTGCTCGAAGCCAAGCCAGCGCCGCGTCGTGTCTCGTTCCGTTCGGTCGTCGCCGCCGAGCCCGCGTTCCGCCGCGTCCTGGTCGCGCAGGCCCTGTCGACGCACGGCGACCAGATCGCGGCGGTCGCGCTCACGTTCGCCGTCTTGCGTGCGGGCGGAGCGATCGATCTGGGCGTCATGCTGGCCGCGAAGATCGCGGCTTTGTCAGTGTTCTCTATTATTGGCGGCACCCTGGCCGACCGCAGGTCACCGCGCTCGGTCATGCTCGCGGCGAACGCCTCGTGCTGCGTGACCCAGTCCCTGACCGCGCTCGCGCTCGGCACCGGACACGTGAGCCTGGGAATCCTGCTGCCCTTGCAGGTCGCGTCGAGCGCGGGGACCGGCGCGTTCCGGCCCGCCGCGACCGCCTTGACGCCGGCCGTCGTCGCCGACGCCCATCTGCTGCGCGCCAACGCCCTGCTCGGGATGACGGCGCACATCGCGATCACCGTCGGCCCTGGTTTCGGCGCCGCGCTGATGGCTGTGGTCGGTGCCCGGATGGCGCTGGTCGTGGATGCCGCCACCTTCGCGGCCGGCGTGCTGCTCATCGCGGGTGTCCCGGTTGCGGCTTCCGTGCCGGTCGCGGCCCGGACCGCTGACGCCGGTGCGGACGATGACGATGACGCCGACGCTGGCGCGGACGCTGACGCCGGCGCTGACGCCGACACCGCCTCCGGTGCCGCTCCAGCTCGGAGCGCCTCCGCCAACACCCGCATCCGCTTCCGCGACTCCGTCAAAGAAGGCTGGTCCGAGGTCCGGAACCGCCGTCCCATCCGCACGATGATCCTCTTCTTCGCCGCCTACCAACTCTTCGTCACCAGCACCCTCGGCGCCGCCGGGCCGGCCCGCGCCGACGTCATCGGTGGCCCCCGCGCCTGGTCGACCGTGCTGGGCGCGATGGGCGTCGGCATGATCCTCGGCGGCACCCTCGCCCCCCGCGTCCGCACCGCCCGGCCCCTGCGAGCGGCGGTGTGGCTGTCGGCGGGTCTCGGCCTGGTCTTCCCGGTCCTGGCCCTCAGCCGTCAGCTGCCCGTCATCGCAGTTGTGTTCGTGCTGGCGGGCGTCGCCATGGAGGTGGGTAACGTGCTGTGGTTCACCACGCTCCAGACGTCGGTCCCGCGCGACCGGCTGGCGCGCGTGTCGTCGTTCGACTGGTTCACGTCGACGTCCCTGCGGCCCTTTGGGCTGATGCTGAACGGCTGGCTGATTGACACGGTGGGGCCGGGGAAGCCGCTGTGCGCGGCTGCTGTGCTCGTGATTCCCGTCGCGGTGATCGCCAGCGTGCGGGTCAGGGGGTAGTTAGCCTCGGAGGCCGTACCTGGATTTTGTTGAGTGTGTCGAGCGGTGTGGCAGCTACACAAAGGGGTGGGCTGGTCGGCAAGGGGGGTGGGTGGTATGGGTGGGTGGGTGGGTTGCGGTTTGCCTGTGGGTTTGAAGGCTTTTTACGACCTTCGGCCATGGTGTTCGGGCTCGGGGTTCGGGGGCGCAGGTTTGCTGGTCGGCTGGTGGTGGGGCTGGGGCACGGGCCGGTGGTTGCGCAGGGCTTCTTTGGGTGGTGGTTGGTG
>JABFXP010000456.1 GCA_013361685.1 Catenulispora sp. | reverse complement strand
GTTCGGACAGACCACCGCCCCGGCCGCCCCGCCGGCCAGCCCGAGCACGACGCCGTCGGCCAGGACGACGCGCCGCAACCGCCGGCCGTCGGCCCCGGCCGCACCGAGCAGCCCGAAGTCCCGCCGCCGGCGCCGGGCACTGACCGCGAAGGCCGGTCCGGCCAGCAGCACGACCTCCAGCAGCACCATGGCCAAGGCGGTGGCGACCACCGCGATGGTCTCGACGTTCCTGGGACTGTCGCTGTAGTCGGCGGCCTGTGGCGAGGTGTAATAAGGCATCTGCGAATGCGGAGGCGGATCGGCGACGACCTTCTTGGACTCGGCGGTGAAGCCGCGCTGGTTGAGCTTCTGCACCAGCGACCAGTCCATACCCCCGGGCACCGCGACGAGGTAGGTCTCCCCGGCCGTCCAGGAGCTGGTGAACGTACCGCGGCGGACGAACATCTCCTCGGTGTAGAGGTCGTCGTTGCCGTCGTAGATGCCGGTGACACGCAACGTCTTGCTCGCGGCCGAAGCGGTGCCGGCACCGACCGGGCCGGGATCGGCGATGCGGACGCTGATGCTGTCGCCGACGCCCTTGTGCAGGTCGTCAGCGAGCGCCCGACTGATCGCGACCTGGTCGTCGGAGACCGGCGCGGTACCGGACCGGTGCCGGGCGATGCCCTCGGTCAGCGGGTCGGCGAGGTCGACCTCGCGCAGGTCGGCGAAGGTGCGTCCGGTGTCGTCGGCCACGACCGCCTGGACGGTCCGCGCCATCGGACCGACGACCGTGGAACCGGCCGGCAGCACCTTGGCGAGGTCCGCGGCATCGGGCACAGTCGCCTGACCTCCGCTGATGTAGCCGTTCGGATCGGCCGGATAGGAACGCGAGCCGTTAGTGTTCTGATACACGGCGGCGCCGGACTGCGCGGAGACCATGGCGTCGTAGCGGCCCATGTCCCGCACCGCCTGCTCAGCCCCAGTGACCTGAGACGAGCGCCACAGCGTGTCGGCCGCGGAGGCACCGGCCACCGGCAAAGCGAGCATGGCGACGACCAGCAGCGAGCGGCCCTTGTGGCGCAACGCCTCACGGCGGGCGACGCGCAGGGCCAGGCCCCAGCTACGCAGAGGGCTGGTACCGATTCGGCTCACGCGTCGGCCCCGCCCATGCCACCGGTACCGCCGGGCACAAGAAGGTCCTCGGCGCGGTGCGAGGGAGCGGACTCATCGACGATCAGGCCGTCCCGGATGAAGACGATGCGGTCGGCCCAGGCGGCGTGCCGGGCCTCGTGGGTGACCAGGACACCGGCCGCGCCCTCGTCACAGCGCTTGCGCAGCAGCCGCAGCACGGCCTCCCCGGTCTCGGTGTCCAGCGCGCCGGTGGGCTCGTCGGTCAGGATCAGCCGCCGCTCGCCGATCAGCGCCCGGGCGATGGCGACCCGCTGCTGCTGACCACCGGACATCTCATCCGGGAACCGGTCGGCCTCAGGCCGCAGGCCCACCTCCTCCAGCGCGGCGATGGCCTCCTGCCGGGCCTTGCGAGCGGACATGCCGTCCAACTCCCGGGGCAGCGACACGTTCTCAGCCGCGGTGAGCGCCGGGATGAGGTTGTAGTCCTGGAAGACGTACCCGACAGACCGGCGCCGGATCGCGGCCAACTGCGCCTTGGACTGGCTGGCCAGCGTGACGCCCTCGATGACCACCTCCCCACCGGTCGGCGCGTCCAGCCCCCCGGCCAGCGAAAGCAACGTGGACTTCCCCGACCCGGAGGGACCCATGACCGCCACCAACTCCCCGGCGGCAACCGCCAGATCCACACCCCGCAAGGCATGCACCTCGGCGGCGCCCTTCCCGTGCACCCGCGTCACCCGCCGCAGCTCCAGCACCGGCCGGCCACTCTCGACCCCGCTCATATCCTCTTCCCCTCACTGCTGCCCACGGCGGACGCACCCTGCGCACGTCCCACCTGCCCGCCCCTGCCACTGCCGCCACGAGCGGCCTCACCGGCCCCGGCCCCAGCCCCGGCGCCGGCCCGCACATGCCGCAGCACCCTGGCCTCGACATGATCAAGCCACCGAATCTCCGCCTCACACTGAAAGATCATCGACTCCACCACCAACCCGGCGGCCAACTCCTCACCGCCCAGCCGCGCCTTCACCCGCGTGTAGTCCTGCAACGCAGCCAAAGCATGCTTCCGCTGCGCATGCACAATCCCCGCCACATCGATCCCCTCCACCGTCACCGCCAGCGCCAACTTCACAGCCAGCTCATCCCGCGGCCGCTCCGCCCGCGCCACCGGCCGCGCGAACCAACTGAGCAACTCCTCCCGCCCAGCCTCGGTGATCCGATAGAAGACATGGTTCTGCGCATCCTGCCCGGCAGGCTCCACGAACCCATCCCGCTCAAGCCGACTGAGCGTGGTGTACACCTGCCCGATGTTCAACGGCCACGTAGCCCCCGTGCGCTCCTCGAACTCGGCGCGGAGCTGATAGCCGTAGCGGTCACCGCCGGCGAGGACGGCCAGGAGAGAGTGCTTGACGGACATGTCAGCGAGCTCTTGCATACTCGGTATGGGGTGCGGTCATGGGTATATACATACCCGGTATGCAGGAGGCGTGGCAAGGGGCGGCGTGATGCGCATGACGGGGTCGGCGGCCTCGCGCATCGCTTCCGAACAGGCTGACCTGTGCCGGGTGT
>JABFXP010000167.1 GCA_013361685.1 Catenulispora sp. | reverse complement strand
CCCTGGGGCCGGGGCCGGCCCGGGGGCCGCCCGGCCGCGCCGGGCCGGGCCGCCGAAACGGGTTCGTCCTGCTGATCGCGCCCTGACGCCATGGCGGATACGCTATCGGACGCACCCTGCCGCATGCCCGGGCCTGCCGGTGCGGCAGCCGACGAACCCAGGAGTGGAACCGTGCCCGAGTCGAAGGTCCGCAAGAAGGCCGCCTACACCCCGCCGCCGGACAAGAAGCAGCCCATCAAGCTGGACACCGGCAACCGCGTGGTGCTGCCGCTGATGGTCGGCTGCTTCATCCTCGGCCTGCTGTGGATAGTGGTCTACTACCTCTCGGACATGAAGTACCCGGTGCCGCCGCTGCACGGCTGGAACATGGCCGTCGGCTTCGGTCTGATCATCGCCGGGTTCATCACGTCGATGAAGTGGAAGTAGCGCCGGTCTGACCGCGTCGTGAACCGGCGGCATTCCGTCCGGCGGTCACCCTCGGTGAGTACCCGGCGCCTAACACAACATCCACAGGCTTATCCCCAGTGTGGATAAGTGCCCGACCCCTGTGGATAACTTTCCGGGACGTCGGTGACGACCCTGGTCACGGTGGGTGTGTGCGCTGCGCCATCAGTGGTGCGCGTACGGTTGGCCGGGTCGTTCAGGTGTGCGGTGTGGATGGCGGTGGCGGCCACCGACAGCGCCAGCACCACCGCCATGGCGCCGAAGCCCAGGATGTTCAGCAGCCGGGTCTGCTGCTCGCGCGGCGCCGAGCCGCGCCCGAGCGCCCGGATCAGCTCCGGGGCGAAGGCGTAGACCGCGCCGATCGCCGCCCCGGCCACCGCGCCGCCGACGTGGTCGCGCCAGTCGATGCTGGTGTTCTGCAGCGGGATGACGATGTTGATGATCAGCACCACCATGATCATCCCGGGGTCCAGGATCTTGCGCCGCAGCCCGATCACCACCAGGCAGCCGAACACCGCCGAGATGGCGCCGGAGGCGCCCAGGCTGGCCGGGCTGTTCGGGGTCATGAACCAGTACGAGGTGACCGCCCCGGCCAGGCCGCCGACCAGGTAGACCAGGACGAAGCGGAGCCGGCCGAGCAGCGTCTCCAGCAGCGGGCCGATGAAGAACAGCGAGATCATGTTCGAGGCGATGTGCACCAGGGAGGCGTGCAGGAACATCGAGGTGACCAGCCGGTACCACTCGCCGTTGGCCACGCCTATCGGCTGGCCGTCCACCCAGTGCGCCTTGGCGATCAGCTCCAGCCGCATGTCCAGGGTGTTGACCTCGAAGACGCCGCCGCCGAGCAGCCCGACCTGCGAGCTGCCGACGATGTGCTGCAGCGCGAACATCACGAAGTTCAGCGCGATCAGGCTGTAGGTGACCACCGGGACCACCCGGGGCCGCAGCACGGCGCCGAACGGCGTCCGGGCCCGGCGCACCTGCTGGTTGCCGCCGCGCACGCACTCCGGGCACTGGAAGCCGACCGAGGCCGGGACCATGCACTCCGGGCAGATGCGGCGGTTGCAGCGGTTGCACCGGATGTGGGCCTCGCGCCCGGGGTGCCGGTAGCAGACCGGGAGTTCGGTCACGGGCGCGGACTGGCTGCCGTAGCTGCCGGGCGGCATCGTCACGGTGATCCTTCAGTCAGCCCCGCGACGCGAAGCGTCCCTGTCACGGGTGCGGGGTTCCGGTTTCGATCGGCCGGTTGTCGAATGTAGAGGAAACGAACGCGCGGGGCGCGGAGTTTCCTCCGGCACCCCGCGCGCGGACGCGCCTCAGCCCTGGCGGCGCTCGATGGTGATCGAGGAGATCACCACCGGCTCCTTCGGGCGGTCCTGGTCGCCGGTGGGCACGGTGGAGATGGCGTCCACCACCTTGCGGCTGTCGGCGTCGGCGACCTCGCCGAAGATCGTGTGCTTGCCGTTGAGGTGGGTGGGGCGGCGCGGGGTCGGCACGGTGATGAAGAACTGCGAGCCGTTGGTGCCGCGCCCGCCGCGGATGCCCGCGTTGGCCATGGCCAGCAGGTAGTCGCGGTCGTTGAAGGTCTGGTCCGGGTGCGGCTCGTCGTCGAAGACGTAGCCGGGGCCGCCGAAGCCCTGGCCCAGCGGGTCGCCGCCCTGGATCATGAAGCCCGGGATGATCCGGTGGAAGACGGTGCCGTCGTACAGCGGCCGGGTCGACTTCTCCCCGGTCTCCGGGTGCGTCCACTCCTTGGAGCCCTCGGCCAGGCCGACGAAGTTGGCGACGGTCTTCGGGGCGAAGTCCGGGAACAGACGCACGGTGATGTCACCGAGGTTGGTCTTGATGGTGGCGAACAGGTTCTCGGCCACAGTCGGTTGCCTTTCGGTTTCTATCGTATGGACGCCCTCCATCCTTGCACGGCGCCCGCATCACCCTCCGGGTAGCCCCAATGGCCCTCCGTGAGGTTGTCCGGCGGCGGCGTCGGGCAGGCTCGTCTTCGAGCCGCTTGCCAGGTCGACCCTGCTTCCGGCGGCGCTGCCCGGCGGGGCCGCCGGGCAGCGGTGAACAGGCGATGTGAGGGAGCCCGACGATGAGGATGCCGTTCCGCCAGCACGAGCCGACCCGCGGGGAGCGCATGCGCTGCGCGGTCCAGAACCGGGCCGCCGACGCCGCGCACGCCCTGTCCGGCGCGGCCGGAACCGCGGCCGGGGCCGCGCAGGGCGCCGCGGTGACC
>JABFXP010000064.1 GCA_013361685.1 Catenulispora sp. | reverse complement strand
CCTCCAGCCGGGTTGGAGGACGTCCACAACAGGGGTTTCCCCGAGTCCTGATGATCAGGGTCCTGATTGCGTATTCTCCACAAAAGCCGATCCGGCGAACGCGGCGGCCGGCGCGCGGGCGCGAGCCGGCGAGAGGGGGGAGATACAAAAAGGTGACGCCCCTTAAGGGGACGCCACCGTTAATCATTTCAGACGACGCGAGAACCGCCGCCGGGAAAGGTCAGCCGATCCCGGCCGCCTCCGCGGCCTCCACGGCGGTGCGGACGATTCCGCGGCGGGTCTGAAGATCCCCGAACGCCGCGGCGACGCTGAGGGTCGTCACCCCGGCCTCCTTGTAGGCGACCATGCGCTCGGCGATGCGCTCCTTGGGGCCGATCAGGCTGGTCCGGTCGATGAACTCGAACGGGACGGCGGCCGCGGCGCCGGCGTAGTCCTTGGCCAGGTACTTCTCCTGGACCTCGTCGGCCTCCTTCTCATACCCCATGCGGCACGCCAGCTGGTTGTAGAAGTTCTGCTCCTTGCTGCCCATCCCGCCGATGTACAGCGCGGCGTACCAGCGGACCAGGTCCGCGCACAGCTGGACGTCGTCGCCGATCACCGTCGGGACGGTGGGCGCGATGTCGAAGCCGTCCAGGCTGTCCCGGCCGGCCTTGGCCCGGCCGGCCCGGATGTGCCGCAGGTGCTCCTCGGCGTGCTCGGGGCTGAAGAAGACCGGCAGCCAGCCGTCGGCGATCTCGCCGGTCAGCTCCAGGTTCTTCGGGCCGATCGCGGCCAGGTACACCGGGATGGCCTCGCGGACCGGGTGCACCGTCAGCTTCACCGGCTTGCCGGGGCCGTCCGGCAGCGGCAGGCGGTAGTGCTTGCCCTCGAAGGTCAGGCGCTCGCGGGTCAGGGCCTTGCGGACGATGGCCACGTACTCCCGGGTGCGGCCGAGCGGGGCGGCGAACGGCACGCCGTGCCAGCCCTCGGAGACCTGCGGTCCGGAGACCCCCAGGCCCAGCCGGAACCGGCCGCCGGACAGGGTGTCCAAGGTGGCGGCGGTCATCGCGGTCATGGCCGGGGTGCGGGCCGGGATCTGGAACACCGCGGCGCCCACGTCCATCCGCTCGGTGTGGGCCGCGATCCAGGTCAGGACGGTGGCCGCGTCGCTGCCGTAGGCCTCGGCGGCCCAGCACACGGCGTAGCCCAGCCGGTCGGCCTCCTTGGCGACCTCCAGGCTCTCGGCATCGTTGCCCGCGCCCCAGTACCCCATGTTCACGCCGAGCTTCATCGCCGCACTCCGTCTTCCTCGAGGCCGTCCGCCGCATCCGGCGCCGGTCGCATATTACTGCTCGGTAGCAATCATCGCGACCGTGCCGCCGCGCACGCGATGTCCCCGTCAACCGATAGCGTCACCTGTCATGGAGCAGCGACACCTGGGGCGGACGGGACTACGCGTGTCCCGGCTGGGGCTGGGCACGATGACCTGGGGGCGGGACACCGACGAGCACGAGGCCGCCGACCAGCTCAAGACGTTCCTGGACGCCGGCGGCACCTTGATCGACACCGCCGACGTCTACGGCGACGGCGACGCGGAGTACATCATCGGCCGCATGGTCGAGGGCATCCGCTCCGACGTCGTGATCGCCACCAAGGCGGTCAGCGTCCCGTTCGGCCCGCGCCGCTTCGACGCCTCCCGGCGCCACCTGCTCAACGCCCTGGACGCCTCGCTCAAGCGCCTGGGCACCGACTACATCGACCTGTGGCAGCTGCACGCCTACGACGCCGCCACTCCGCTGGAGGAGACCCTCGCCGCCCTCGACGCCGCCGTGGCCTCCGGCCGGGCCCGCTACGTGGGGGTCTGCAACTACACCGGCTGGCAGCTGGCCCGGGCCGCGACCTGGCAGGCCGCCGACTTCTCCCGGGCCCCTATAGTCAGCGCGCAGATGGAGTACAGCCTGCTGCAACGCGGCATCGAGCGCGAAGTGCTGCCGGCCGCCGTGGACCTGGGCATCGGGCTGCTCCCCTGGTCCCCGCTGGGCCGCGGGGTGCTGACCGGCAAGTACCGGGGCGCGGTGCCGGCCGACTCCCGCGCCGCCTCGGCGCTGTTCGCGCCGTTCGTCGAGCCCTACCTGGACCGCACCGGCGAGGGCATCGTCGACGCGGTCACCACCGCCTCCGACGGCCTGGGCGTGGCCCCGCTGGAAGTGGCGCTGGCCTGGGTCCGGGACCGGCCCGGGGTCACCGCCCCGATCGTCGGCGCGCGCACCGTGGCCCAGCTGCGCGGCTCCCTGAACGCCGAGGCGCTGACGCTGCCGCGGGAGATCCGCGAGGCGCTCGACGACGTCTCCGAGCCGGAGATCGGCTACCCCGAGCACACCTGGCAGCCCGCGCGGCCGCGGCTGGTCCCGCAGCAGGGACTGTGAGGCGCATGGCGGCACAGCGACTCAGCGCACAGCAGCTCAGCGCACAGCGACTTCAGCACAGTGGCAGCACGTGGCACAGCGCAGTGACACACCGGATGGATGGAACGAGAAAGTGACGATGACCGAACCGGATGCGGCGTCCCTGGAACAGCTCCTGGCCACGGCCGGGGCGCCGGGCGATCTGGCACCGCGGGTGGCCGCGGCGCTGGGGCCGGAGGCCGCCGCCCGGCTGGCCGCCGACCCCTGGCTGATCCTGTCCGTGCCCGGGGTGCGCCCCG
>JABFXP010000928.1 GCA_013361685.1 Catenulispora sp. | reverse complement strand
ATCGGTGTGCTTTGGGAGGCCGGTCGAGTCTCCCTGGATGATCGTCTTGATGCCCATCTGGCGGACACGGTCGGGTATCCGCTCGGCGGGGTAACGGTCCACAACCTGCTCACCCATACAGCAGGGGTGCCGCTGCGCTCTCAGCTCAGGGCGCTGTATGGAGCTGATCCTGATGCTGTTCGTCGCGGTGTCCTCCAAGAAGCAGCACACCGGCCCGCTGGCGAAGCCGTCGAATACACCGATCGTGCCGCCCTCATCCTCGGCTATCTCATCGAGGAGATCTCGGGCCAGCCGCTTGGCGCCTTCGCGCGCAGCGCTGTGTGGGATTCGTTGCGTATGCGCGCTACCGGCTTCGGTCCCATGCCGGCTTTCGCCACGTCGCGCTGCGCGCCGACCGAACGTGATGACACCACCGGCGAGCACCTGCGCGGCGTGGCTCACGATTTCTCCGCGCGCCTTCTGGGTGGCGTCTGTGGTATCGCTGGAGCCTTTGCTACCGCCGAAGATCTCGGCAGCTTCGCTACTCATCTGTTGGCACCGAGCAATGGAGCGCGGTTCGGCGCGAAGTGGGTCTCTGAGTCACTTCGCATCCATACCGGTGATCTCGTACCGGCACGCGGGCTGTTCTGGCACCCGGCTCCGGGTACCGAGCCCGCTGACGACATCTGGGTCCACTACGGCTTCACCGGGACCGGTCTGTGGATCTCTCCGAAACATGACCGCTGGGCGACCTTGCTGACGAACAAGCTCTACTACACCCGCGATCGTGAGCCGATCGCCGAGGTGCGTAACGCCTTTCGAGCTCTTGTTTTCGCCGACGGAGCAGTCGCTTAGCGTCCCGTCAGCCGGTAATCAGGAGTGAGCGTCCAGCTGGCGAGCAGATCCAGCGCCTCGCGGTGCGGCGTTCCAGGCTCCGCGCTGTAGAGGAAGAGCGTCTGATCCGCGTCGCCGGGCAGCGTGAGCGACTCGTACTGCAAGGTGAAGTCTCCGACCACGGGGTGATGGAAACGCTTGTCGCCGTACGTGCGCTGGTAGACGCGATGCGCCTGCCACCAGGTGGCGAACTGGGGGCTGGCGATGCTGAGCTCGCCGACGAGTTCCTGGACACCCGGATCCCGTGGATCGCGGCCGGCGTCGAGTCGGAGGTTCTCCACCACCGCACGCGCCTGTATGTCCCAGTCGACGAGGCGTTCGCGGGATGAGCCCGACAGGAACATCCACCGGGCGTAGTTCCGGTCGCGTGCGGGCAGGCGGTCGAAGTCGGTCAGCAGCGTTCGGGCCAGCCGGTTGGTCGCCAGCACATCGGTGCGGCGCCCCAGGACCATGCCCGCGACCCCGTCCAACGCATCCAGGAGTTGCACCAGCCCGGGGCGCGGTCGCTGCACGCGGACCGGTGTCCGTGGTCGCGCGGCATGTCCCGATCCTCCGATGAGGTGCCGCAGATGCGCGTGGCCCGCCTCGTCCAGGGCAAGGGCTCGGGCGATCGCGTCCACCACCGTGGGTGAGGGGCTGATGCGGCGTCCCTGCTCCAGGCGGGTGTAGTAGTCCGCGGAGACTTGTGCCAGCTGGGCGACCTCCTCACGGCGCAGGCCCGGCACCCGGCGCACGCGCCCGTCGGCTGGCAAGCCGGTCCGCGCCGGATCCACTTTGCTCCGGGCACGGCGCAGGAAATCAGCCAGTTCCTGGTTGCGTTCACTCACCCCCACATTGTCGCTCCGAGGTGGACGGCCCTGCCTGGGTCTGCGAGTCCTAGGTGGCAGCGGGCCTCCTATGAGGCCTGTGAGCACGGTGAGGGACGTCAGGCTGGAGGCAGGCCAAGCAGAAAAGGAACTGATCGAACATGACCTACCCCGTCGACCGTCCCGCCACCTGGTTCGTCACCGGCGCATCCCGTGGCCTCGGACTTCACCTCGTGAAGGAGCTCCTTGCCAGTGGCGCTTACGTGGCTGCCACGACCCGCTCCAGTGAGCGCTTGCTCGCGGCGCTTGAGGGTTCCGACACGACGAACCTGCTCCCGTTGCAGGTGCGGCTCACCGACCAGGGCGAGGTGGCCCGAGCCGTTGAGGAGACCATCGCCAGGTTCGCCGGCGTCGACGTCATCGTGAACAACGCCGGATACGGCTATCTCGCGGCGGTCGAGGAGACGAGCGAGGTGGACATCCGGCAGATGTTCGACGTGCAGATTCACGGCACCTGGAACGTGCTGCGTGCGGCGCTGCCGGGGATGCGCGCTGCGGGGACCGGACACATCATCAACATCTCCTCCATCCTGGGGCTCGTCTCTTTCCCGGGCTGGGGCCTTTACTGCGCGGCGAAGTACGCGCTGGAGGGGCTTAGCGAGTCTCTCGCCGCCGAGGTCGCGGGTCACGGGATCAAGGTGACCATCGTCGAGCCGGGGTACTTCGACACCGACTTCTTGACCGCCGACTCGCTCGTTCTGCCGGAGAACACCATCGAGGCCTACCCAGACATCCGGGACATGGTCCGCGCGCACCTGGCGATGCCCGGCACGCAGCTCGGCGACCCGAAGAGGGCCGCCAAGGCGCTTGTCAGTCTCGCGGAGAGCGGCGACGGTCCTTTGCGCCAGCAACTCGGCAGCGATTCGGCCGGTTTCGCCGCAGCTAAGGTCGAGGCGCTCGCCGCCGACATCGCTGCAGGTCGCCGACTTGCCGAGTCCACGGACTACAACCGCTGAACTCGCACGTATTCCGGAAGCAGGGGCGTTCGGTTCGGGGACGTTCTGACAGGTGTTTTGTCAGGCGAGTTCAGGCACGGGTCGGGCTCGTCGTCGAGTGCGGCGAGCGCGACCTCCGCCGAAGGCTTCAGGGAGCGACGTAGCTGAAGACGCTTTCCGCGAGTGTGGCGGTGTCGGTGATGGTCATGCCGACCGGGGCTTCGACTGCGCCGAGGAACAAGTCGCCGTGGGTTCCGCCGGTCCAGACGCAGACTGTGTGCTTGGTCGGCAGGGTGCCGCAGCTCATCACCAGTGAGTACTTCATCGCGTGGGCGCCGAACTTTTCGCGGGCGACTGTTCCGGTCGCGCCGAGTGCGCTCAGGGTGCCGTCGACGACGTTCGGCAGTGGCGGATTCGGGTGGAGTTGTCCGAGGACGACGATGAATGAGGCGGCGTTTGACTCGGCGTCGCCGTAGCCGGTGGCGTTCAGGTCGGCCAGTACCGGCGTGTATTGCTTCGCGATGGCCTGGTACACGCGGGAGCTTGCGCCGAGGTTGGCTGTCTTGTGGAGGGGGAGGCCGGATGGGGCGACGGCGTCCATCACGTCGACAGCCTTCTGCCGGTCGCCGGGTGCGCTGGCTGGCAAGGCGGCTGTCGATGATGTGGTCGTGACGGATGGGGTTGCCGAGGAGGTGGCTGAGGACCGGCCTGTTGTGGAGGCGGAAGATCGTGGCGCTGATGGCGTTGATGCCATTGGGGTGATGCTGATGCCTGTGACGGTGCTGGAGGCAGACGCTACCGACGCGGTCTCGGTCGGAGTGCCACCCGGCGATGTGTTCGACGTTCCGGCGGATGCGCATCCCGTTAGCCCGACGAGCATCGCCGATGCGGCCACTGACCACGCCGTGACGTGCCATACTCGCGCCCGGTTCATTTCCGCCCCCTGGTGTGTGGTGCCGCTTGGCGCCCTAGCCCTCTCAGAAGTGAAGGTAGGCGCGGGCGAAGTGAGGGGGATCCGGTGTTTGCCTAGTGGCTGAAGGACCTTGGGCGGATGAAGCGGAAGCTGCGCCTATTCGTTGTTGCGGCGAGCTTCGGCCGCGACGGCTGCCGGCCAGCACAGCAGCGCTGCTGACGCAGCCACGATGCCGGTGACAAGCGTGACGTAGAAGCCTGATCCCATGCGGACCGGCTCGTAGTACGGATCGGACACGCGGTGCAGCGCGTGGAGGTGGCTCACCTCGACCCAGACTGCTCCGAGCGGAATGACCAGGGCCGGGAGCCATAGTGTCCGGCCGAGGGTGAGGTTCCGCGTGGCCAGGTACGTCAGTGAGTGAAGCGCGGTGTAGGCGCACAAGGCTGCGATGAGTACACCGAGCACTGATGACTGCACCCCGCAGCCCGAGGTGCAGTCCTTGGCGTCCGGCATCGTTTTGAAGGCGGTGTAGTAGTCGCTGACGTCCCGCGAGGTGGCCGCCGTGTCGGACATCCAGCGGCTGAACATGAACCCGAGCGCCAGGCCCGACGTGATCACCACGACGGCGGCGCCCGCCGCGGCGCGGAGCCAGGCGGGATCGGTAGCCGAACTCCGCGATTCCATCGCATACCCCCGCGCTCGCAATGCTGGCTCTTTTCAGAGCACGAGTGATCTCGCGCCGTTCCACAGGCTAGCGCTCGATGGCGTCGGGTGTTACAGGCCCCTGATTCACTTCTGGCTTGCGTCGGAGCGGCAGGCGTCACCGGACGTCGATGTCGACCTGCGGCTCCTGGTGCAGCGTGTTGTGGACTGTGCAGTGGCGGATCACGGCCAGGAAGGCGCTGCGGCGTTCCTCAGGCAGCGACGGTGCGGTCACGGTCACGGCCAGGGCGGCGATCCGGGCGGGCCGGTCCTCGGCCATGGTGAACGACGTGACGACCCGCAGGCCGCGGCGGCTGAAGCCGTGGCGGTCCAGGAAACGGCCGGCGTAGAAGGCCACGCAGGATGCCAGTGCGGCGGCGAGGAGTTCGGTCGGGGTGGGGGCCGTGTCGGAGCCGCCGTCGGCCAGGGGTTGGTCGACGAGGAGGAGGTGGCCGCGGACGCCGACCGCGTAGCGTTCGCCGTCCAGATGCTCCACTGTGACGGCGCGCCAGTCGCGGTGGTCTGAGGTGAGGCGGGCGAGAGGTTCGCTGCCGGGGGCAGGGGTCGGGGACGGATGCGTGATCGGTTCGCGGGGTGTCATCGCCGTGTCCTCCTCGTCCATGGCGGCCGGTCGTGTTCCTGAGGCTACGGTCGGGCCGCCTGGGCGGTCAGAGTCCTAATGGCCCTATCGACCAGGCCGTTGGCCTCTGCTGCGGGCGCCTGGCGCGGTGCATGGTGAGAGGAGGGCGGGTGGGATGCCGCCCGAGGCCCGGCGGTTGAGCGAGGTGGGCTGTGGACGTGCGGCTGAGCGGTGCGGGACGTTTCCGTGGCTTTTCGGGGGTTGTGGTGGTCGCCGCAGTTGCGGCGATGACGGTGGCCGGATGTGGTGGAGGCAGCTCCGGGGCGGGAGGACGCCCGAGCGCGAGCGCCACCTCGAGCGCCACTTCGACGGCACCGCCTGCCGCGTCGACCGGGCCCACCAGTCCTACCGTTCCCACCGGCACCAGCGCCGGTTCCGGCACCAGCACCGCGCCGACAGGCTCGGGCACGTCGGGACTTCCCACCGTGCCCACCACGTCGGCCGGCTCGAGTGCACCGCTGGGCTCGCCGGTGAACCTCCCCTTGTGGCCGTTCGCCTCGTTGGACCAGGCGCGCACCTGGGAGGCGTCGTACCGGGCCGGCGGGACCCAGCCGTGGCATCTGGACGCCGGACAGACCGCGCTCTCCTTCACGCAGGGCTACCTCGGCTTCACCGGCGTCGACAAAGTCTTGTCCGCCGTCGTGACGAACGGTCGCGACACGCGCGTCGGCGTCGGCTTCGCGGCGCCGGGCGACCCGGGCCGCACGGTCACGGCAGCGGTGCTCCACCTGGTGCGGTACGGCCCGGACGCCGACGCCCCCTGGGAGGTCGTGGGCACCGCGGACACCACCCTCACCCTGACTCAGCCGGCCTACGGATCCGTGGTGAGATCGCCGCTGACGGTGGGCGGCGCCATCACCGGCGTGGACGAGAGCATCAGGGTACAGATCCGCACCCCGGCGCAGACCGCGCCGCTGGCGGACCGGCCCGGGCTGCCCGCGGGCGGGAGCGGCACGCCGTGGCGGGTCACGATCGCCTTCCCGTACCCCGGCGGGCCGGTCCTCACCGTGGTCGCCTCGACCGGCGGGCATCTGGCCCCGGTCGAACGGTTCGCGATCACCGGCGTCCGGACCGGATAGCACGACCGGACGCGAGTCCGAGGAGGACGAGGATCATGAAGCGCGAGTTCTGGCTCGGCCTGTTCATAGCGTTGGTGATCGCGGGGTGGCTGGTGAACAAGCAGGCTCCCGGCAGCTTCGGGCCGTAGGTACCCATCAGCCCGCATGATGCTGATGCCGGCGTTGTGCTGCGTTCCGTTTTGTGACCCGGGGCGCGGAGGGCATTCTGGGTTGCAACCTTCGGATCGGAGACCGGCGTGCAGCGACGGGAAGCTGACGGCGTTGCCTGGTATGCAGAGCGTCAGGCTATGTTCGGCAGGGCGGAGCCCAAGCCGTCGCTTCGGATGTTCTGGACATCCTCGAGTCCGTTGCGGGATGTCGTCGAGGCTTTCGCTATGAGCGTCGAGGCGATCGCTGGTCGTGGATGCTCGACTGAAGGTCTGGCAGGGCCTGAGTGGGTGACTGTCGGTGCGGGGCCGGTGGAGCGGCACGGTGGGGCGACCAGCCGTGAGCTGCTGACATTGGTCGATCCGCTCGTGGGAAGCGGACGTTTGATGCTGCGCGCGGTGTGGCCGGGCTTCGAGCTCGAGGTGGCGGAGTCGCCGGCCAACCCCGGTTTGTGGGGCGCTCAGGCGTTCTCGTCGCCCGCTTTGGGCGGGGCGGTGTTGCAGGGCGTCGCGGAGGGTTGTGTGGCTGCTCTGGAGGGGCTTGCGGAGAACGACTGGGCGGTATGGGGCGGCGTCACCGTGGACCATGGACGTCCTTACTTCACTCCTTACGAGTCGTTCTTTCCTATCGGATGGGAGCGGGGTGAGCGGTCGGCCGCTGAGCATCCTCGTGGCTACTATTGGGCCAATCTGCTGACCGCCGCCCACGTCCAGCAGCTCGGCGGGATCGATGCTGTCGCCGAATATTGCGATGCTCACGGGCTGGCCGTGACCGGGTACCGAGAAGGTAAGGCGGCGGTGCTGCGGTGCCCGCGTGGTGCCCTCGATCTCGGGGATGAGGCGCTGGGTGCGGTGCATCGGCTTCTCGACCCGATCCTTCTCCACGAGCCATACCGTTGGTACGCGGACTGGCCGCTACGTGTGTTCAAGGAGCCGGGTACGGCGTTCCGGCGGATTGAGCCCACGTTTCAAGCGCATCTGCCCGCTGCGTTCGACGATGACGAGCCGGTGCCTGACGGCGATGACTGGTGAGGCCGGCTAGGAGGCTGCGCCAGGCCGACGCGCAGCCCCCGCTGACGCGTGAGCTCAGCGGCTCTCGCGGTCCTGGTCCAGGGTCTTGGCGCGGGCGTCCATGATCGCGGGGATGGCGCGGAGGATGGCGGGGATGGGCATGAAGATGCCTGCTATGGCCCAGGGGTTGTGGCGGGCCAGGACGGTTGCCGCTGCCATGGTGGCGATCAGGAGGGTGCCCAGTAGGGTCCAGCGGCGGCCGCTGGAGTCGAAGGCGGACCGGGCGGGTGAGTCGTCCGGGTCGCGGCGTTGCGTTCCCTTTTTCAGAGAGCTGAGACTCATGCCTTCAGTCTGGGTGGCGTTGCGGGGGTTTGACTTTAGCGGGGTGGATGAATGTTGTGGTGGGGTTGTTGCGGGGATCCTACAAATCGGGTGTCCGGTGGTCCGGTTGGCAGGTGGGGCACCAGTACACGACGCGGTCTTGTGGGGGCGTGCCCAGGGTTGAGGTGAGGATGCGGGTGCCGCAGCGGCGGCAGGGTTGGCGGGCTCGGCCGTAGACCCAGTTGCGGCGGTCGGGGTGGGGGTCGCCGGTGGTGATGTGGCCGGTGCGGAGGCGGTTGAGGGTGAGCAGGCGGTGTGCGGTGGTCACCAGCTTGGCCGGGTTCGGGACGTCGGCGATCGGTGTCCAGGGTGGGACGCGGGCGAGGAAGCTGAGTTCGTTGGCGTAGACGTTGCCGACGCCGGCCAGGTTGCGCTGGTCGAGCAGGGCTGTGGCGAGTGGGCGGGTGGGGTCCGCGGTGAGCCGGCGCAGGGCCTCGTCCGGATCCCAGTCGGGGCCCAGCAGGTCGGGGCCCAGGTGGCCGACGACGGTGGCCTCGTCCGGGGTGGGGAGCAGGTCGACCACCTGGAGGCGGTAGCCGACGGCGGTGGTGCGGGCCGTGCCCAGGACGGCGCGGATCTGCCAGCCGGGGCCGCCGCTCCAGCGTTCGCCGGTGGCGTAGACGGCCCAGCGGCCCTCCATCCGCAGGTGTGTGTGCAGCGTCAAGTCGCCTTCGATGCGGGTCATCAGGTGCTTGCCGCGCGGGACGACCTCCAGGACGCGGCGGCCCGTCAGGTCGGTCGTCGCCAGGGCCGGGACGCGCAGGTCGCAGACCAGGAGTTCGTCGCCGGCCAGCGCTGTGTGGAGGTGGGTGGCCGTCCGGAACACCGAATCGCCCTCGGGCACGGGACCTCCTCGGGGTGATGCCGCGGCTGATGCGGCGGATGGAGTGGGGGACGACCGGGGGAGTGGCGGACGGCAGTCCTTCAGTCTTCGTTCGCGGGCGGCGTCTCAGGCTTCGTATACAGCACCTCGCGTGCCTGTTCGGCGGCGCGGGCGATGCTCTCGGAGACGAAGTCGACGAAGCGGGAGATGTTCTCCAGGCGGGCGGCGGCGGGGGTGCCGCGCCCCAGGATGGTCACGCCCGTGCGGGCGATGTCGCCGAGTTGGGCGGTGGAACGGGCGCTGGCCATCATCGACTGGTACCAGACGTCGTCGTCGACGAAGTAGCGCTCGCGGCGGCGCTCGTCGCGTTCGCGGCGGACCAGGCCCTGGGTCTCCAGGAACGCGATGGACTTGGAGATGGAGGCCGGGCTGACGTTCAGCCGGCTCGCCAGCTCCGATGCGGTGAGGCTGTCCGCGTCGGTCATGTAGAAGCTGGTCAGGACCCGGGCCATCATCTTGGTCAGGCCGGAGGCCATCAGGACGGTGGTGAAGGTCTCCTCGTACTCGGCCAGCGCCTCGGCGTCGCGGCCTTCGAGCTGCGCGGGGGCCGCCGCGGTGGTGGAGGCGGCGGGCCGGCGGCGGTGGGCGCGGCGCTCGGTGGCGCGGTGCGCCAGGTCGGCGCGGTAGGCGGTGGGTCCGCCGTTGCGCATCACCTCGCGGGTGATCGTCGAGGTGGGCCGGTCCAGGCGTCTGGCGATCTCCGCGTAGGCCAGGTCGTCGGCCAGGCCCAGGGCGATCTGCTGGCGTTCCTGCTGGGTGAGCCTGCCTCCCGGCATCGCGGTCTCCTTCTGGTGTGCGGGAGGCCAGCATAGCGTTCACGGCCGATCCATTGCAACGCGAGTGGGAGGAGATGTTGCATTAATCTCCAGAATCGTTGCAACGAAATTTCAGCGTTGAGCTTCCTTGATGTGTTTTATGTGCAACGAATGTGTTGCCAGATCTATGAACGCAACGTAGCGTTTGCGGTGTCAGAAACACCGAGTCCGAGGAGCAGGACGATGCAGACCTTCCCCACCACCGCCGCGATCACCGCCGTCCTGGACATCCCGGCGGGCCGCATCCAGCTGATCGCCGCCGACCGCGCCGACGCCACCGTGGAGGTCCGGCCCGCCGACGCCGGCAAGAGCCGCGATGTGAAGCTGGCCGAACAGATCGAGATCTCCTTCACCGACGGCGTGCTGCACGTGCAGGCCGCCCCGGCCAAACACAAGCTGCTGGGCCACAACGGCTCGGTCGAGATCACCGTGCGACTGCCGGCCGGATCGGCGGTGCGGGCCAAGACCTCCGCCGGGCAGATCCGCGGCGTGGGCCGCCTCGGCCAGGTCGACGCCGAGGTCGCGCAGGGCCCGGTCAAGCTGGACGAGACCGGCGCGGCCACCGTCACCGTGGCCGACGGCCCGATCCACATCGGCCGCCTGGGCGGACCGGCGACCCTGGCCACCCAGCGCGGCGACATCACCGTCGCCGAAGCCGTCACCGGCACCCTCACCCTGACCAGCCAGGTCGGGAACCTGACCGTCGGCGCCGACCCGCAGGCCTCGGCCACCCTGGACGCCGGCACCACCGTCGGCCGGATCACCAACACTCTGAAGAACGCCACCGGCGCCGCCGCCGACCTGACCATCCACGCCACCACCACCCAGGGCGACATCACCGCCCGCAGCAACTGACCGGCACGGCAGCGGGCAGGACAGCCGGAGATGACTGGAGACGGCTGACAAGAAAGACAG
>JABFXP010000276.1 GCA_013361685.1 Catenulispora sp. | reverse complement strand
CAGACCTGCGGCCGCGGCAGCGCCGACCGCGACCAGATTCGCGGCGTGGGTCGCGGTGTCGGGCGGGGCGGCGCGCGGGGCCGGGGCGCTCAGTGGCTGTGGGGTGGCCGCTGCCATGGAGCCCTGCCGCTCCTCCGGCAGTACGGCGGTGACGGCGGCGTAGGGGTTGACCACGCCCCAGCCCGACTGGGGGTCCGGTCCGGCGGCGGGGTGGTCGGCTGTGGCTTCGATCCGGCGGACGACCTGGGAGGCCGAGAGGTCGGGGTACTCCGCCCGCACCAGGGCCGCCACGCCGGTGACGTAGGGTGCTGCGAAGCTGGTGCCAGCCGCTCCGCCGACCACGCCGAAGCCGTCAGTCTGGGCGCCCAGGGAAGTGATCGCGTCTCCCGGGGCGGCTACCCCGATCTGCTCGCCGGTGCCGGAGAAGGCGGCCCGCTTGCCGTCCGCGCCGATCGCGGCGACCGCCAGGACGCCGGGCAGGGCGGCCGGGTATTCGGTGGGGTTGCCGGAATCGGCCTCGTTGCCGGAGGCCGCGACCACGACGACGCTGTGGGCCTGCGCGTCCAGTACCGCCTGGCGCAGCCGTGCCGAAGGGTTCTGCGACGTGATCGACACGTTGACCACCGTCGCGCCGCCCGCGATCGCCGCCTCGATCCCCGCCCCGATGGCGTCGGCGCTGGTCGCGCATTCCCCCTCGGCGACCTTCACCGCCAGCACCCGCGCGGCCGGCGCCACTCCGGCGAACCCGACCCCGGCTGCCGGCCGCGCCGCGATGATCCCCGCGACCAGCGTCCCGTGCCCGGCGGCGTCGACCCGCGCGCTGCCCCCGGGCTGGTACACGTCGCCGCCGTCGGTCACCGCGTCGCCCAGCTGCGGATGCCGGTCCACCCCGCTGTCGACCACCGCCACCGTGACGCCGGCCCCCTGGGTCACCGGCCACACCCGCGTGAACGCCATCCGGCTCTGCGCCCACGGCACCGCCGCCGGATCCGGGACCTGCCGGTACTGCTGCGCCTGGCAGGCCGGACCGGCGGCGGTCGACGCCAGCTTTGTCGGCCTTGCCGACGCGATGCCGGCGAGCCCGCCGCCGGACAGCGCCAGGACGCCGACCGACAGCGCGGCGACGCGGACGCGCACGGCGACTGGGACGGGGACAGTGCGGGGCAGACGTCGCACGGTCTTCGCCTCCTGATGGGGTGGGAGCGGCGCCGGTCAGGGCTTGTTGTCAGGCGTCTGCGAAACCTAGACGTGGACGCCGTCCGGTTCAAGCCCGGTGAATGGGGGACAAGCCACCGCCCTGGCTACGCATCACCCCCGACCCGCTGCCGCAACGCCTTCAACCCGCGGTGCACCGCCATCCGCACCGCGGCAGGCTGCTTCCGCAAGATCCGCGCGGCCGTCGCCGTGTCCATTCCGATCATCACGCACAACAGCACCGCCTTCCGCTGCCCGTGCGGCAGCTCGTACAGCAGCGCCAGCGCCTTCTGCGTCCCGATGGCCTCGGCCGCGTCATGTTCGGTGGTGCTGCGGCTCGCACGATGAGGCAGCGTCTCCGGCGGCATCGGAACGGCGTGATGGGAGCTCCGATAACGCAGGTGGGTGATCGCCTGGTTCCGCGCGATCGCGGTGGACCAGGCCTGGAAGTCGCCGCGGTGGCGACGGTAGGTGGGCAGCGCCGTGTGGATGCGCGCCCAGGTCTCGGAGGCGACGTCCTCGGCGTCGCCGTCGCCGACCAGCGCCCTCAGATAGCCGAGCAGACGCGGGGCGTGGGTGTCGTACAGAGTGCGGAAGGCGTCGAGGTCGCCGTGCTGAGCGCTGGCGACGATCTCGACGGTCGAGCCTGGGAAGGCGGTCGAGCCCGGAGGGGCTGTGAAGCCGGCCGGGCCTGGGAAGTCGGTCGCCCCGGCGAAGTCGCCGGAGCCATGGCGAGGTTGCTTGCGGTCCTGACGAGGCGCGTGACGGATGTCTTGGTGGCAGAAGACACCGCCCTCAGCGTGCGTTGCGGTCATCGGGCTGCCGCGGCAGCCGCTGGGAGATCCGTGACATGACTTCAGTCCTCACCCGAACGTTCGAAGCGGCAAACTCGGACCCTTCGCACCTTGGTGATTTCTTTACTTTAAGTTGACCAACTCCGCACACTGACCCGCTCGGGCCGGGCGCAGGTCAGAAAGGGTGCGTTCGGCACCGGCCCGGCCATCGCCCCAGGTAAGAGCCCTGATGTTATGCCCCCGTCCGCCGCCGCGTAGTTATACCTGGCGGTGCCTGGATGCCCGCCGCCCGTGCGACCGGGGAGGACAACGCAGTGAGTCGGCTGACTCGATGGACATCATGGTTCTTGGTATCGGCACTGACAGTGGTGGGGATGACGACGGTCCCCGCGACCGCCGGCGCCGCCGCCACGCCGCACAAACCCCACGTACAACCCGCCGGCGACGCGAACTGGAAGTCGACCCCCGCGCCCAAGCCGGCGCCGGTCGCCTGGAAGTCCCCGCCGGGCCGCGACGCGCCCGTGGTGAAAACAGATCCGCACGCCAAACGCGGCGCGGAGCTCACCGACCGCCGCACCGCCGACGCGTCGTACTACAAGATGTCCGACGGCAGCGTCCAGGAAGAGGTCTCCGCGGTCCCGGTGCACTACCGCGACGCCAAGGGCGCGTGGCAGGACATCGACACCACCGTGAAGCCCGCGCAGCACGACGGGTTCGTCGCCGGCGCCGTCGGCAACTCGTTCCAGACCTACTTCGGCGCCACCGCCCCCTCGCTGGTCCGCGTGGAGCAGGGCACCGCCTCGCTGGTGATGGGCATGGACGGCGCGACCGTGTCCACCCCGAAGACCTCCGGCTCCACCGTGACCTATCCCGGCGCCCTCCCCGGCACCGACCTGAGCTACCAGACCGGCCCGGACGGCGTGGCCGAGCGGCTCGTCCTGTCCCGGGCCCCGGCGGCCGGGACGGCGTACTCCTTCACGCTGAAGGCCACCGGGCTCACGCCCAAGCAGCTCCCCGGCGGTGCGATCGCCTTCTACGGTGGCGAGTCGGGGAACCCGGCGTTCGTGATCCCCGCGCCGTACATGGCGGACAGCAAGCCCGACGCGAACTCCCCCTACGGGTTCGCGTACTCGGCGAAGGTCACGCAGGCGATGACCTACGACGCCGCGACCGGGACCGTGCACGTGACCGTCACGCCCGACGCCTCCTGGCTGGCTTCCAAGGACCGGGTGTTCCCGGTCACCGTGGACCCGACCATCGTGGTGTCCTCGACCTCCTCCACGTCGGCGAACGTGATGATCCTCGCCGACGGCGCGACCACGAACTACGACACCTCGTGGCGGCTGTCGGTCGGCACCACCACGACCGGCGCGGCCCGCTCCCTGATCAAGTTCGCGATGCCGTCGGTCCCGGCCGGCACCACCATCACCTCGGCCGACCTGAAGCTCTACTACGACCAGACCTTCACCACCGGCTCCAACACCGTTCCGATGCAGGCCCTGGCGGCCAACGCGGCCTGGAACCCGGCCACCGCCACCTGGAGCAACGCCTCCTCGATCGGCGGCCCGGTGGCCGGCACCACCTCCATGCAGGCCAACGCGCTCGGCGTGTGGAACGACTTCCCGGTCACCTCCACCGTGCAGAGCTGGCTCAACGGCAGCCTGGCGAACAACGGCTTCGTCCTGAAAGCCACCACCGAGACCACCCTCGGGCAGGGCGGCCCGCGCTATGAGGGCTCCGGCTACTACTACAACGGCGAGGTCAAGAACTACCCCAAGCTGGTCATCACCTACGGGGTCCCCGGCGTCACCGTGAACCCGCCGTCGGTGATCCACTCCACCGGCGCCGAGCTGACCTGGCCCGCCTACGCCAACACCACCGGCAACACCGGCAACGACCTGGCCGAGTACCAGGTCCACCGCAGCATCTACGAGACCTTCACCCCGTCGGCGAACACTGAGATCTCCCCGGTGGCCTCCGGCACCACGAACTTCGTGGACTCCACGGCGGTGCCGACGCCGGCCAACAACGCCGACCCCTACGGCAACGCGTACTACTACATGGTCGTGGTCAAGACGAAGTCCGGCGCGCTGATCCCGGGCCCGACCACGGTCGTGCGGCTGCCCGAAGCCGGGCGCACCACGCTGCTGATCCCGACCCAGTCGGCCACCACCTTGTCCTCGACCCTGCCGACCACCGTGCTCAACACCCTGAGCAACGCCGGCACCCCGCAGCCCTGGCTGGAGGTGGGCGACAACTCCGGCACCTACGGCACCACGCGCGCGGTGCTCAACTTCCCGGCGCTGTCGGCGGTCCCGGCCGGCTCGACGGTGCTGGAAGCGCACCTGAAGCTGTGGCAGGAGACCACCACCACGAACACCTCCGGCGCGGTGTACCAGCTGCACGCGCTGACCCGGCCGTTCACCGGCAGCCAGGCCACGTGGAACTCGGCAGCCACCGGCACCGCGTGGACCACCGCCGGCGGCGACTTCACCGCGGCCGCCGACGGCACCGTGTCCGGGCTCACCAACGACCCGAACCGGCAGAACCTCGACGCCACCAGCATCGTCCAGGGCTGGGTGAACACCCCGGCCTCGAACGACGGCCTGCTGGTCAAGCTCGCGGCCGAGACCTCGGCCTCGCCGCAGGAGCGCACCATCTTCGCCGGTCCCGCGACCGCCGAACCCGCGCTGGCCCCGGCGCTCGTCGTGACCTACCTCGACACCTCCACCGAGTCCACGTACTACGCGCCGTCCACGCCGACGTCCATGAACCCGGGCACCACCTACAGCGTCCCGGTGACCGTCAACAACACCACCGCGAGCACGTGGAGTGCCGCGAACGTGGTGCTGACCTACCACTGGCTGCTGCCCGACGGCACCGACGTCACCGGCACCGGCAGCCAGTTGCAGACCGCGCTGCCCTCCGACCTCGGCCCGGCCGCCACCGTGACGCTGAACGCGCAGGTGACGCCGCCGACCCCGACCGACGGCAACCAGGCCGAGGGCGCCACGCTCGCCTGGGACATGTACAACAAGAGCACCGGCGTGTACCTGTCCTCCGGCGGCACGCTGGCGGCACCGACTGGACAGACAGCACAGACCGCCGGGTCCAAGAACACCGACACCGCGACCGCGGCTGCGACCGGCGGCGGAACCGGCTCGCTCAAACAGCAGGTGTCGGTGGACCCCAGCGGCAACAACCAGCTGGGCCTGGAGAAGTTCTATCCGTACACCACCACGCCGACCGGTGCCGGCTCGAACCTCTACACCAACGAGGCGTCCGGCAACACGGTGTGGAACGACGACCTGTTCGGCAACCCGTCGGTGGGCTTCGACACCACGCTGCGGCTGTCGTACAACTCGATGTCGACGATGGACACCACCACCGGGTTCGGCTGGAGCGTCCAGGCCTCCGCGCCGATCCGGCTCGGGCAGGCCTTGCAGTTCCAGCCGCCGGGCAACCCGACCTCGCTGGTCATGGTCGACGGCACCGGCAACGCCCACCAGTGGACGCTGAGCCAGACCACTGATCCGGCCACCGGCAAGCCGATCACCGTGGGCAAGCCGCCGCCGGGCGTGCACCTGTACCTCACCGGCAACCCCTGCAAGCCGCAGGACACCAACGCCCGCGCGTGGAAGATGACCCGGCCGGACCGCACCACCTACTACTTCGACTGCGAGGGCTACCCGACCGCGGAGATCGACCCGAACGGCAACGAGGCGGACTACACCTATTCCTCGCGGCAGTCGGAGAACAAGCCCGAGGAGTTCCTCGACTACATCACCGACCCGCTGCACAACCAGACCCTGACGCTGACGTACTACAACAAGGGCGACTCCTTCTCCTACATCGACTCCACCGGCGCGCTGGTCTCCGGCACGAACCTGACCGACCCGGCGATCATCGACCACGTCAAGTCGATCGCCGACATCTCCGGCCGCACCGTGGACTTCTACTACACCAGCAGCGGACTGCTGGGGCAGGTCGTCGACGGCGCCGGTACCGGCATGGCGAAGACGTTCGCCTTCACCTACGACGCGACTCAGGGCATGAAGAACGTCAAGCTCGTCGCCGTGAAGGACCCGCGCCTGAACACCACGAACATCGACTACTACCCGACCTCCTCGGCCACGAAGTGGTGGACCAAGACGGTCACCGACCGGAACGGCCACCCCACCGGCTTCGCCTACACGACCGGCACCAGCGGTGACACCGCGACGGTGACCGACGCCAACGGCGGCAACTGGGTCTACACCACCGACACCGACGGCCGGCTGACGCAGGAGACCGACCCGGCCGTCCAGACCGACGCCGGCACGGTCAGCCCGACCACGAAACTGGCCTGGGACGCGGACAACAACGTCACCGACCTGACCGAGAACAACGGCGCCCACTCGCAGTGGAACTACGATCCGAACACCGGTTATCCGAACTGGTTCAAGGACGCGCTCGCGGTCAAGAACGGCACGGCCGCGGCCACCTACACCTACGCCACCGCCGACAGCGCCGACCCGATCCTTTCCGGCCACATCGCCTTCATGACCGACAAGACCTCGGCGCAGGGACGGCGTACGCACTTCACGTACTATCCGCTCAGCTCCAGCGAAGCCGGCTACGTCGCCACCCCCGGCTACGCGGGCAACCTGGAGACCATGCAGGACCCCGGCGGCACCGCGGCCGGAGCGCCCGCGAACTCGTATCTGACCACGTACACGTACGACATGTACGGGCAGCTCTACACCGTCAAGGACGCCAACGGCCACACCACTACCTACGACCGCACCTATAACATCCCCGAGTCCAGCACCCCCTTCCCGGAACCGACCGGGCTGCCGCGCACCGTGCTCGACGCGCTGAACAACGCCACCACCTACACGTACGGATCCCGTGGCGAGGTCACCTCCATGACCGACCCCATGGGCCACACCGCGACCCTGAGCTATGACGTCTTCCTGCGTCCGCTGGCATCCGTGGTGCCGAAGGACTCCACATCGGGGACCACCGTCACCACCATCGCGCCGGTCTACGACGCCAACGACAACGTCACCAAGAAGTCCGCGCCGATCTACACCGGCTCGGCCGTCCCCGGCGCCGTCACCACGACCGGCTATGACAAGGACGACCAGCCGCTCACGGTGACCCTGCCGGCCAACTCCGTCACCACCCCGCGCACCATCACCTACGCCTTCGACAACGTCGGCAACCGCACCTCGGTCACCCAGCCGCTGGGCAACCCGGCCGCGGTCCCGCCGACCTACACCATCGCCACGCACTACAACGCTGAGAACGAGCCCGACTGGACGACCGACGCGGCCGGCAACAAGACCCAGTTCGGCTACAACGACGTCCGCGACAAGACCTCGGTCACCGACGCGCTGAACCACCGCTCGAAGACCACCTACGACCTCGACCACCGGATCACCGGCACCGTCGACGCCGCCCAGAACACCACGGCGGTCGGCTACGACCTGGACGGGCTGAAGACCTCCAGCACCGACCAGAACGGCGCCACCACCTCCTACACCCTGGACCCCGACGGCCAGCTCACCCAGGTGCAGGTGCCGCACACCTTCGACACCTCCGCCAACCAGATCTCCTACGACTTCACCCAGTACACGTACGACCAGGTCGGCAACAACACCGGCGTGATCTCCCCGCTGGGCGTCCAGGCGATCGGCACCCCCACCGCCGGCTCCTACACCACCGCCACCCAGTACGACCCGCTCAACCGCAAGTGGAAGGAGTTCGGCGCCTACCTGGCGAACGACTCCACCTACGGCCAGAACCAGCGTCCTGAGACCGACTACGCCTACGACCCCGCCGGCCGGCTCACCAGCGTCGACCGGATCCGCAAGCCGGACTCGCTGAACGGGCTGTCCGCCGCCGAACACGCGGTCACCGGCTACACCTACTTCGACAACGGCTGGACCCACACCTCCACCGACCCGTTCCACATCAACACCAGCTACGAGTACGACGCCCAGGGCCAGCCGGTCACCCGCCAGCTGTCCAGCTCCGACCTGGGCGACCCCTCGGTCGCCGGCACCGGCGGCGGCGCCCAGCGCACGATGAACTGGGGCTACTACCCGGACGGCTCGCTGCAGACCTACACCGACAGCGGCAGCCCCCTGGGCTGGCAGGACCAGGTCGTCACGGCCAGCGACTGGAACGTGCCGCCGAACCAGACCGAATGGATCGCCGGCCCGGCGGGCCAGGGCTACCAGGGCTCCACGTACTACACGAGCCTGGCCGGAGTGTCCTTCTTCTGGGACCTGGCGGTCCCGGTGACCGGCAACTACCAGGTCTACGTCTGGTACTCCAAGGCCGGACACGGCACGGGCCAGTACAGCTACAGCGACTCCAGCGGCAACACGCACAACCTCGGCGCCGCGGTCGACCAGAGCCAGAACGCCGGCACCTGGCAGGCCGTCGGCAGCCCGGTCACCCTGCAAGCCGGCACCGACGGCCAGTCCATCCAGCTGGCACCGCAGCCGGGCTCGACCGTCGTCGCCGACGCCGTGAAGATCGTGCGGACCGACACGGTGACCCAGCCCACCGGCCCCACCAGCTTCAGCTACAAGTACGACGCCAACGGCAACGTCGCGGACATCGCCGACAGCTCGCCCACGGCGCAGTTCAACGACTACACGCCGACGTTCAACAACCTCAACCAGATGACGCAGCTGGTGGAGAAGAAGTCCGGCGCCGCCGTCCACACCCTGACCAACAAGTTCGACCCGGTCGGCAACCTGACCTACTCCAGCAACGACGCCACCAACGGCACCTACGTCTACAACACGCTGAACCAGCTGACCCAGGTCACCAGCGTCGGCTTCACCGGCGATCCCGGCATCGTCACCAAGTACAGCTACTTCCCCAACGGCCAGCCGCAGGTGGAGACCAAGGGCAACGGCAACACCGTCACCCAGACCTACAACATGGACGGCACGCTGGCCGCCAGCACCGAGGCCACCGCCGGCGGCACCGTCGTGGACCAGCACCAGCTGACCTACGACCCGAACAACAACGTCCAGCAGGACGTCTCCGTCCTGCAGAACGCCGACACCGGCGCGACCCCCAGCCGCGTCACCAACTTCCTGTACAGCCCGAACAACCAGGTCACCTCGGTCAAGAACGGCCAGGACGACCAGGCCTACACCTACGACGGCGCGGGCAACATCGAGGAGCAGACGGTCCGCGACCCCGCCACCGGCAACAGCTCCACCGTCGACTTCACCTACGACCGCGACCGCGTGTTCAAGGAGACGGTGAAGGGCGGCACCGGCACCCCCGGCGGCTTCCAGTACGACACCCTCGGCCGGCTCGACGCCGTCACAAGCGCCAGCTCCTTCAGCGGCCCGCTGAGCCAGCGCTACCAGTACGACGGTTACGACAACATCCTGTCCCAGTCGAGCACCGGCAGCGGAAGCACCGTCAACACCGACACCTACACCTACGACTCCCTCAACCGGCCGATCACTGAGGCCATCAACGCCGGCGTCGCCGGAGCCCCGGCGCAGAGCGAGACCATCAACTACCTCGGCACCACCAAGAGCGTGTCGGACGAGCAGATCAACACCCCCAGCGTCACCGACCTCAAGGCGTACGACTACGCCCCCGACGGTGAACGGCTGACCCTGCGGAACGAGACCGACACCGGCACCACCACCATCGACCAGACCGCCTACTACGGCTACGGCCCGCATCAGGACGTGGAGAACCTGACCGGCCAGACCGGCGCCACCGTCCAGACCTACGGCTACACCGCCTACGGCGCCGACGACACGAGCCTGGACTCCGGCTCGGACAAGACCGCCGCGAACCTGGCCGCGTTCCCCTTCAACAGCTACCGGTACAACTCGGCGCGCGTCGCCACCGCGACCGGGAACCTGGACATGGGGTTCCGCACCTACGACCCGAACATCGACCGGTTCGTCAGCCGGGACAGCTTCAACGGCCCGAACGCCGACACCGGCCTGGCCGGCGGCAGCCGCTACGGCTTCGCCGGGGGCAACCCGGTCAGCAACATCGAGCTCGACGGCCACAGCTTCTGGAGCTGGCTCGGCTCCATCGGCGGCGGCTGGCTCGGCTCGATCGGCGGCGAGGCGTTGGGCCAGGGGCTGTGCAACCTGGCGCTGGACGCCGAGACCCTCGGCGGCGGCATCGCGATCTGCGCCGCCGCGGGCGCCCTGATCGGCGCCGCGGCCGGCGGTGCGGCC
>JABFXP010000085.1 GCA_013361685.1 Catenulispora sp. | reverse complement strand
CACCACCGCGACGTTGTGGCCGCCGAATCCGAAGGCCTGCACCAGGGCGGCGTCCACCTTTGCTGGGCGTGGAGCTCCTGCGACGATGTCCAGCTTGATGTCCGGGTCCTGCTGTTCCAGGTTGGCCGTGGCGGGGATCAGGCTGTCGCGCATCGTCAGTAGTGCGAATACCGCTGCGAGTGGGCCGGAGCCGCCTAGTAGGTGGCCGGTGGCGCCCTTTACTGATGTCACCGCTGGGTGGAGGCCTACTGCCTCGGCGATTGCGTCGGCTTCTACGCGGTCGCCGATGGGGGTTCCTGTGGCGTGGGCGCTGACGTGGGTGATGTCTGCGCCGGTCAGTTGTGCTGCGCGTAATGCTGAGCGGGATGCCCGGATCTGGCCGTCCGCGTGGGGGGTGGTGACGTGGAATGCGTCGCTGGTCACTCCGCAGCCGGCTACTACGCCCAGGGGGGTTGCTCCTCGTGCTTGGGCGTGGTCGGCGCGTTCCAGGACCAGTATTGCTGCGCCTTCGGCCATGACGAAGCCGTCGCGGTCTGCGGCGAAGGGGCGGGAGGCTGTGTGGGGGGTGGCGTGGTGGGAGAGGCCGTGGAGGCGGTCGAAGGCGCTGATTGTCAGGGGTGTGAGGGATGCTTCGGCGCCGCCTACGACGGTGATGTCTGCGTGGCCGGTGGCGATCAGGGTGGCGCCGAGCATGAGGGCTTCGCTGCCGGAGGCGCAGGCGCCGGCGGGGGCGAAGGTGCCTGCGCGGGCTGTGAGTTCGAGGGCGACTGCTGCGGCGGGGCCGTTGGGGAGCATCATCGGCATTGTGTAGGGGGACATCATCCGCTGGCCTTTGGTTTTGCGGAGTTCGTCTTGGGTCAGGGCGGTGGCTACGCCGCCGATGCCGGTGCCTACTGCTACTGCCAGGCGTTCGGGGTCGATGGTGGGGGTGCCGGCCCAGTGCCAGGCTTCGCGGGCGGCGAGGAGGGCGGCTTGTTGGACGCGGTCGAGGCGGCGGCAGCGGTTGGGGCCCAGGGTTTCGGTCGGGTCGGAGGCGAGTTGGCCGGCGATGCGGACGGTCAGGTCGGTGGCCCAGGGCTGGGTGAGGGGGCGTACGCCGGAGGCGCCGGATAGGAGGCGGGTCCAGGAGGTCGGTACGTCGCCGCCGAGGGGGGTGGTGGCGCCGATGCCGGTGACGACGATTGCGGGTGGGCAGCCGGTCACGGTTTGGTGCTATACGCCGGTGAGGGTGGCGAGGCGGTCGGCCGCTTCGGACAGGGGCAGGGTGAGCAGGTCGGCCAGGGAGTCGGCTTCGGTGTCGAATTCCTCGCCGGCCAGGACCACGAACTCCTCCAGGGCGAGCGAGTCCAGGTCCAGGTCCTGCAGGGTCGTGTCCGGGCCGACCAGGTCCTCGGGGATCTCCAGGCGGTCGGTGAGGATCGCGACGAGGCGGTCTAAGGGGTCGATCATGCTCCGCATGCTAGAGCGCCGTGCGCTCGGCGCCGATATCCCGCTACTCCATTAGGGATCTTGGGGTGGGGATCTTCTGTCGGGCGACTGCAAGGTTGGTAAGAAGGTGGGCAGATCTTGCAAGAAGTTGAGGGAGATGGGAAGCATGTCGATCGTATTTCGAAATTGTTGCGCAGAACTCTTGTCTCCGGGAGGCTGGGGCCCTACCGTCCCCTCATGCCCACACCCCTGAAAGGCACGGCGGCGGTACTTGCGGCCGTTGGTCTCAGCACTCTGACTGCTGCTGCGGCGGCTGGCCCGGTGGCTCCGGTTCATGTGACCCGTGCGGCGCTGGATCCGGCGTTGGTCGCCGGACGTGGCGCGGATCTCGGGTTCTCCGAGCAGGAGGCCGAGAGTGCGAAGACCGACGGCACCGTCATCGGACCGAGTACCGATGCCTACACCCTGGCCGGCGAGGCCTCTGGTCGGTCGGCGGTGTCGCTGGCGGCGGGCCAGTACGTGGAGTTCACGCTTCCGGCCGCCGCCAATGCGATCACCGTTCGGTACAGCATTCCGGATGCTCCGGCTGGTGGGGGGATCACCGCGCCGCTGGATGTTTCGGTGGCGGGTGAGCACCGGACCATGACGCTTACGTCGCAGTATGCGTGGCTCTACAACGAGTACCCGTTCAGCAATGATCCGGGTGCCGGGCCGCTGCATCCGGACTGGTGGACCACCGAGTGTGGTTGTGTGCCGGATGCCACCACGCCGGTGCCGGTGTTTGCGACGCCGTTCCGGCCGAGCCACTTTTACGATGAGCAGCGCCTTCTACTCGGCCGTACACACCGAGCCGGCGATGTCGTTCGGTTGACCGCGCCGGCTGGGGCGACCATCGATTTGATGGACTCGCAGTTGGTTGCGCCGAAGGTGGACTTGCGGGCGGTCAATGTGCTGGTTTTCGGTGCCGACCCGTCTGGTCGCCGTGACTCGGCTGATGCTATTGACCGCGCCGTTGCCTTCGCCCGCAAGGTGCATGCGCCGGTCTACATCCCGCCGGGTCAGTACCAGGTGAACCGGCATATCGTCGTGGACGACGTGACGATCGAGGGTGCCGGTAGTTGGTACACGGTCATCAAGGGGCATCAGGTGACGTTGCCTGTACCGGCTCCGGATGGCTCGGTTCATACCGGCGTCGGCTTTTATGGCAAGGATGCCTCGGTGGGGGGCTCGCACAACGTGCACCTGTCCGGCTTCGCCATCGAGGGTGATGTCCGTGAGCGGATCGACACCGACCAGGTGAACGGGATCGGTGGTGCGCTGAGTGATTCGAGTATTGAAGGGCTCTACATCCATCACACGAAGGTGGGTGTTTGGCTCGATGGGCCGATGAGTGGGCTGACCATCGCCGACAACCAGATCGCGGACCAGATCGCGGATGGGATCAACTTCCACACTGGGGTTGTCGGTTCCGTGGCGCGGAACAACTTCATCCGCAACACCGGGGACGACGGCTTGGCGATGTGGTCGGAGAAGACCGCCGACAGTGGGGATGTCTTCGACCACAACACGGTGCAGACGCCGGTGCTGGCCAATGGGATCGCCCTTTATGGCGGCAGCGACCTGACGGTTTCGGGCAACCTGGTGGCCGATCCGATCCGGGAGGGGTCGGCGATCCAGGTCGGGAGCCGGTTCGGTGCTGTGCCGTTCGGTGGGCGGATTCAGATCTCGGACAACACCACGGTTCGGGCCGGGACGTTCGAGCTGAACTGGAAGATCGGGCTGGGTGCGATCTGGATCTACGCGTTGGAGCACAGTATCGACGCGGATGTCGAGGTCAGCGGTGATGACTTCCTGGCCAACACCTATAACGCGATCATGTTGGTGTCCGACTGGTCGGTGAAGGATCAGTACTCGATCAGCAATGTGCACTTCTCCGACATCAAGGTGGACGGTACCGGCACGTCGGTGCTGTCGGCTCGGGCGGCGGGCGGTGCGACGTTCCAGAATGTGCAGGCTCGTAACGTAGGCGCTGTGGGTGTGAACAACTGCGGGTCGTTCCACTTCACGCCGGCGGGGTCGGAGTTCACGCTGACCGATCTGGGTGGCAACACCGGTGGCGGGACCACCGGCCCGTGGCTGGCGTCGTGGGAGTTGCCGAACACGATCACCTGTGACGACCGGCCGGCCGTGGTGCCGCCGCCGGCGCCTTCGCCCTGGTAGGGGGGATGCGGGCCGTTCGGCCCGCATCCGGTTAGTCCTTGCGTCCGACTGCGCCGTACATCCAGATCGAGTCGGCGTCGGCCTGTACCGGGCCCTCGGGCCGCCAGTGCGGCAGGAGGACCACGCCCGGGTCGAGCAGTTCCAGTCCTTCGAAGAAGGCGCCGACCTCTTTGGCGCTGCGGACGGTCAGGCTGGCCGTGGACTGCTCGTAGGCCTGCGCCGACACTTCCAGTCGTGCCGGGTCGAAGTCGCCGGTGACGTGGGTGACGGCCAGGAAGCTGCCCGGGACTACCGCGTCCATCAGGGTGCGGATTATGCCGCGGGGGTCGGCGTCCTCGTTGACGAAGTGCAGGATCGCGATCAGCAGTACCGCGATCGGGCGGTCGAAGTCCAGGACCGCGCGTACCTGTGGGTCGGCGAGGATGGCCGCCGGGTCCCGCAGGTCGCCGCGGACGATGGTGACCGCGCCGGCCTTGTCGTCGGCGGGGCGGGCGCGGGCGTGGGCGAGGACGATCGGGTCGTTGTCGACGCCGACGACGTGGGCGGCGGGTTGGGCCGCCAGTGCGCTCTCCACCGTGCCGCCGGGGCCGGGCAGGCCGATGCCGATGTCGAGGAACTGGGATATGCCGCGGGCGGCCAGTTCCCGGACCGCGCGGCCGAGGAAGGCGCGGTTCGCGCGGGCGAACGCGCGGACCTGCGGCATGTTCCGCAGCACCTTCTCGGCGGCCTCGCGGTCGGCGGCGAAGTTGTCCTTGCCGCCGAGGTAGTAGTCGTACATGCGCGCCGGGGTGGCGACGCCGGTATCGATCTGCGCTGTCGGGACGTCCGGCGGTGTCTGATGTTCCTGTGCCATGTCACCCTCCACCGGGATCGCTGAACGCTGATCATCCTTGGCAGCGGATCATACCCCCGTCTCCGGCTCCTTATAAGCGAAGGTGATCAGTCCGGCCGCGGCATGGCAGGAGCTGTTTTTCGGGGCCGGTCGCCAGGGGTGCCACCACCCAGCCGGACAGCAGGGGTGCGGTGGCCAGCGCGCGGCGGCTCAGGCGCAGGGCGAGGTCGCGGGCGGGGACCGGGCCGCTGCCGGCGTGGAACATGGCGAGGTCGACGACGTCCGGCGCCGGGCCGGATCGGGCCCGGACGTGTTCCAGCCGGTCGCCGGGCTTGGCGACGGCCCACAGGACGTCGACCACGATCTCCGGGTTCAGTGGCGGTGCGGCCGCGGTGGCGGCGGTGCGGGCGAGCCGCAGGAGGATCATGTCCACGTCGGTCGGCGGGCGGCGGAGGTGGGCAGGGCTGGCGCGAGCGCGGCGGGGCGGCCGCGGCGGATGGACTCTGGCATTTCGGTTCCCCATCTGAGTGCGAGTGCTGTGGACTTTCCCCGGCCGGGAGCGACCGGTCGGGCGCCGCGCCCGGGTGGGGGGCCGGGCGGGCAGTGGCACTCTTCTTGTTCCGACCAGCATCGTAAAGGACGCCGGCCGAAATCGGGCACCCGCCGCCGGTGCGGTGGCACCTTCGGGCCAATTCCGGGCCAATCAGGGCTCTCACATCCGTATCCTGATACTCTTCGGCTCGGCGCGTCAGCCTGGGCCGAAGAGGGTCCCTGTGGTTTCGGCGCGGGGATATCGCAGGTCGCCGCGGCGGCCGGCGACGGGTCACGCGATGGGGGGTGCGCGGTGCCTGCGGGAGCGCGTATGGATGTGCCGACGCTGCTGGGCCTGGGTCTCGACGAGCACCTGGCCGAGGTGTGGATGGCGATGGCCGCGGCGCCCGGGGCCGGGGTCCGCGAGCTGGCCGAGATGGTGGGGATCAGCGAACCCCAGGTCCGCGAGCTGCTGGACGAGTTGGGCGACCGCGCGCTGATCCGCGCCTCGCGGCAGAGCCCGGGGCTGCTGGTGCCGATCGCCCCGGAGGCGGCGGTGGCGCAGCTGATGCGGCGCGAGCAGGAGGAGATCGCCGCGCAGCAGCGGCGGATCGAGGCGCGGCGGGACCGGATCATGCGGGGGATCGCGGCGAAGGTGGCGGTGCGGGTGGCCGGGGACGGGATCGCCCCGTTCCGGGTCCTGGCCGGCGCCGGGGCGCACACCCGGGCCGGGAACCACGACGGCGCGATCGAGCCCATCATCGGCGACGAGGCGATCCAGGCCCGGTACGAGGAACTGGCGGAGGCCACGACCCTGTCGGCGGAGTGCCTGATGCCGGTGGCCCAGCTTTCGGAGAGCGCGATAGCAGAGCTCTGGCAGCGGGAGGCGGAGCTGCTGCGCCGAGGCGTACGGGTGCGCTCCCTGTACCTCGATGCCATCCATGACGACGCGCCGACGGCCGACTACGCCCGCGAGCTCCAAGCGGCGGGGGCCCAAGTCCGCACCAGTCCCACGCTGCCGCAGCGCCTGTACGTCTGCGACCGCCGTGTCGCGCTGGTGCCGTTGGCGCCCGAGGTCCACGGCCACGGCGCCGTCGTGATCCGCGCCCCGGGCGTCGTGGCGGCCCTGCTCGAACTCTTCGACTCGGTCTGGCACAACGCCGCGCCCCTGGACATCGGCCGGCCCGCCGACGCCGTCACCGGCCTGTCGGACACCGAGCGCATGCTGCTGCACATCTTCGCCGACGGCGCCAGCGACGAACGCGCCGCGAAGAAGCTCGGCGTCTCGCTGCGCACCGTTCGGCGCATCATGGCGGACCTCATGCACCGGCTGGAGGCGAGTTCGCGGTTCGAGGCGGGCATCAAGGCCGCCAAACGCGGGTGGTTGTAGCGGCTGGGGCGTGTTTGAGAAGTCGTCGCGCCCCGCCCGAATTCCAAAGCACGCCCTACCGGCCGCCGGCCCGTTCGCCGGCGACCAGGTCGTCCAGTGCCCGCCGCCGCTCGTCGACCAGCTTCTTCAGCTTGTCCGCCATCGCGTCCAGCCTCCGCATAGCGGCCGGCATCCCGGCCTCCTGGCCCGGCGCGAACACGATGCGGCCGAGTTCGCTCTCGCGGGCGGCCACCAGTTCCTCGCGGATGCGGTCCAGCCGGTTGCGCACGGACGTCAACGCCTGGTGCAGCCGGTCCTTGAGCCGGCGCCGCTCCCCCGGGTCCTTCGGCGGCACCGCGGCCCGGCCGCCGGGCGCGCCGTCGGCGTCCCACTCGCGTGCCAGCTGGGCCAGCAGACCGATGTCGCCTCGGGAGTACGCGTCGTTGACCCGGGCCATGAACACCTCGCGGCGGCGCCGGTCGGGCTCGTCGGCGGCGAGGTCGGGATGGCAGCCGCGGGCGAGCTTGCGGTACATGCGCTTGGCCTCGCCGGTCGGGGTGGGGCGGGGCGGTTCGGCGCGCTTGGCGCGGACCTTCTCCTCATCGGCCTGGCGGGCCGACTCCTGGGCGCGTTCGCGGGCCGCCTCGGCGTCGCGGCGGTCGTCGTCGCGGCCGCTGCGCTCGGCGTGCTGCTCGGCGATGCGGGCCTCGATCTCGTCGAGTTCGGCCAGCAGCGGCGCGAACATCCGGGCGTGCGCCCGGCCGAAGACGGACAGCAGGTTGCGGACCTCGGCGAGTTCGGCCTCGGCCTGGGACAGCTCGTCGGCCAGCCCGGCCAGTTCCCGTTCCAGGTCGGCGGTTTCGGGGTCGATCCACAGTTCGGCCTCACCGGCGCCGAGACCGGAACCGTCCAGCTGGCCGGTGTAGGGGCCGACGCGCGACACCACGCGCATCACCAGGGTCTCGTCGTCGACCCAGACCGCGCGGATCTTGCCCTCGCCGAGCGGCTCGACCGCCTCCGGGCCGCGGGCGGTGAGCTGGACCCGGCCGGCCAGCTTCTCCTGGCCCAGCGCGCCCGGTTCGACCTCGATGCAGATGTGGTAGGACCGCTCCTCCTGGCCCCAGGCGCCGGTGGGGAAGCCGACGGTGCGGACGGCGTCGGCGGGGATGCGGCTGTCGGTCAGGTCGCGCAGGGTCGGCGTCACCTGCTTCACGTAGCGGATCACCGCGCCGGCCGGCGTCCACAGGCTGAGTTCGACGTCTGCGATCCGCTTCGAGGCGGCCTCGATCGTGGCGTCGCGGACCGCCTGGGGCAGCGTGGCGGGTTCGGCGACCAGGGACAGGCTGCCGGACAGCTGCTCGGAGACCAGGCGCATCTCGTGCACCTCCCATTCGTCGCCGAGGCCCAGACAGTCGGCGGTGAACAGGCCGGCGCAGGCGCGGGCGGTCATGGCCAGACGGGAGGGGTGCAGGCCCTCGTCCCGGCCGTTGACGATGAGGATGGCGTGCCGGACCGGACCGGAGCCGAGGGCGAACATGCGGGCCGCGCGGCTGAGCCACAAGCCGATCTCGCGGCCGCCGTAGGCGGTGAGGCGGTCGACGGCGGCCTTGGCGGCGGCGCGGGAGGCCGGGGTGGCCGGCTGCGGGCCGCCGTCCTCGGGGTAGACGGCCTGGCTGTCGGCGCGGCCGGCGATCACCGCGAAGCGGGCGCCGTCGGGCAGGGCGTCGATGCCCGCGCACAGCCCCGCCTTGACGCCGTCCAGCCGCCCGGCCTCGGCCAGCGAGCGGGAACAGTCGGCGATGAAGACCACCGAGGGCGGCCCGTCGGCGGTGGCGGCCAGGACCGCCTTGGTCGGGGCGTAGCTGCGGTCGGAGCGGCGGACCGCCTCGGCGGCGGCCGCGGACAAGGAGGCGGCGGCGTCGGCCGGCACCGCGGTGGTGATCGTGACGACCGCGTGCACCTCGCGCGAGCCGGCCGCCAGGTACTCGTTCTGCGCCACCTCGAAGTCGGCTCGCAGGGCTTTGACGGCCTCGGCGGCGTTGGCGGTGCGCGCGCCGCGGCTGGCCGCGATGTCGTCGTTGCGCAGCCGCTCGTTGACGAACGCGAAGTGCTCGACCCACTCCACGCCGAGCTGCACGTCCTGCGCCTGCCGCGCGGCACCCGGCGTCTCGACGGTGGGCGGCGGCGTCCAGTCGCCGACCAGCGCGAACGCGGCGGCCACATCCGGCCGGGTCGCCGGGTCCTTGTCCAGCAGCCGGGTGATCAGCGGGGTCAGGCGCCCGCCGCGGCGCAGCGGCTCGGGCTGGCCGGCCACCACCGAGCCGATCACGTCGGCCCGGAACGCCGGAACCCCTTCCACCGCCTCGTACAGCGTGGCGCCGAGGGAGAACATGTCGCCGACCGCGCCGGCGTCCTGGGAGATCACCCGCTCCGGGGCGACGTAGCCCGGCGAGCCGATGAAGGTGCCGGTGCGGGTGACGCGCTGGTCGTCGAAGCGGACCGCGATGCCGAAGTCGGCGAGCAGGGCGCTGCCGTCGGCGGCCAGCAGCACGTTGCCGGGCTTGACGTCGCGGTGCACGATGCCGGCGGCGTGCGCGGCGGCCAGCGCGCGCAGCAGGTCGCGGGCCAGGGCCACGGCGTCGTTCTCGGCCAGCGGGCCGCCGCGGGCCAGCCGGTCGGCCAGGCTCTCGCCCTTGACCAGCTGCATCACGATCCACGGGGCGCCGGTCTCGATGTGCACGTCGTGCACGGTGACGATGTTGGGGCAGTCCCGCAGCCGGGCGGTGTTGCGGGCCTCGCGGGCGGCGCGCGCCACCCGCTCGGCGGCCTGCGGGCCCTTGCCGTCCAGCGGCAGCAGCACCTGCTTGACCGCGACGTCCACCCCGAGGTGCATGTCGTAGGCGCGCCAGACCTGGCCGAAAGCGCCGGAACCGAGGCGGTCCACCAGCCGGTAGCGTCCGCCGATCACCCGCCCTGGCTCGGTCACGCCGAAAAGCCTACGGGGATCCGCGCCCGCGCGCGACGATGATCGGACAGTTCCGGGAAATCCGCCATCAGGCCTTTGGCACCGCGCCGGCCTCCCGGCCGCCGCCCGAGGCGGCCCGCACCGCGGCCAGTGCCGCCGCCAGCCGGGCCTTGGCCTCGGCGGCCACCGGCTCCAGTTCGGGCTTGCCGGTGACCGACACCATGAGGTCCGGGTCGAGGGCTTCGACCACGGTCCGGCCGCCGTCGGCGCGTACCACGACGTTGCACGGCAGCAGCAGCCCGATCGACGGGTCGGCGGTGAGCGCGCGGTGCGCCAGCGGCGGGTTGCAGGCGCCGAGGATGAGGTACGGGCCGGTCTCCTCGCCCAGCTTCTCGCGCATCGTGGCCTGTACGTCGATCTCGGTGAGGATGCCGAAGCCCTGCTCGCGCAAGGCTTCGCGGACCTGCTCGACGGTCTCGGCGTACGGGCTGTCCAGGGTGACGGCGGTGCCGTAGGTCATGGTCGTGCCTTTCACTCGCTCATCGGTGGTCACGCCAGCGACAGGAACAGCTTCTCCATCTGGGTCACGCTCGCCGCGCGCTCTTCGACGTCGTCGGACTCCAGGCACTGCTGCAGCCCGCCGGCGATCACCTTGAACCCGGCGCGGTCCAGCGCCCGGGACACCGCGGCGAGCTGGGTCACGACCTCGGCGCAGTCGCGCCCGGTCTCCAGCATCGCGATCACGCCCCGGATCTGGCCCTCGGCGCGGCGCAGCCGCTTGGTGACCTCGGCCACGGTCTCGGCCTCTACTTGCACGGCGGGCTCCCTTCAGATGGGCGGTACTGCACCCAGTATACCCCTATGGGTATGTTGGATACCCCTGGCGGTATGTTCGAAGG
>JABFXP010000854.1 GCA_013361685.1 Catenulispora sp. | reverse complement strand
ACGCTGCGCGCCGTGGGCGGGGCGGCGGCGGTGGCGACCGTGGCGGTCGGCTCGGTGACGCTGTCCGGCGTGTTCGGCTCCGACACCGGGGCGATGGCACCCGGGTCCGCGGCGCTCGGCACGGCGGTCACCGCACCCCCGTCCTCGGCTCCGGGGCACGGCCCGGCGCCGTCGACGTCGGGGGTGGTCGCGCCGCCGCCGTCGACCGCACAGTCGGCGCCCACGGCCCCGGCCTTCCACCTCCCTCCCACCTGGGTCCTGCCCCCGGCGGCGACGGTCACGGACCCGGAATGGGTCACCCCGCGCGCGATCGTCGCCGAGCTGGCGAAGATCCTGCCGCAGGGCACTCAGACCTCGGACTACTCCGGCAGCTACGCCTACGGCGCCAACAGCGACCCGCGCGACACGTGGGCATTCACCGGAGCCCTCGCCGCGTCCATCGGGAAGAAACCGGTCCGCCTCCAAGTGACCCTCCACAAGTTCGACACCATTCCGACAGACACCTCGCACTGCAGTCCGCCGTCCTGCACCGCGGCGCTGCTGCCCGGCGGGGGCATCGTCAGGCTGGGATACATCGGCGGTGACGAAGCGAAGACGCGCTACGTGTGGGTGTTCCGCCCGGACGGCATGTCGGTGCAGATCAACGTCAGCGACAGCTCGAAGGTCAGCGACGACGAGCTGTTCGCACTGGCGGCGAACGCCGACTGGGGCAGCCTGAAGATGGAGAAGGCCTTCGTGCAGAACGCCGAGACCACGATCAAGGGCGATTTCGGGAATCCCCCGTCGCAGTAGAGCCATAGCGGAGCGGACCCGCTATAGCCCGACGGCGCACAGCGCCCACGGCGACGGCGGTTCCCCGGTGAGTCAAGCACCGGGGGACCGCCGTCTTTCTGGAGCTTAGCCAGCCGCACCGCTTTAGCGCTCCCAGCCGTCGCCGACATGCGCCGGGCACGCACGGCGCAGCTGCGGCGTCAGCTCAGCCGCAGTACTCCTCCCCCGCCGAATCCTTCTGCCCGCACACGTGCCCGGCGGCGTCGAGGCCCTCGACCGAGTTCAGCTCGGCCGCGGGCGGACCGTAATAGCCCTGCGGCATCGGGATCACCAGCCACCGGCCGTCCGCCTGGCCGGGGACCGGACCGGACACTTTGAGCCTGGCGACCTTCGGACCGCCGGCCACCACGAGATAGGTGTGCTTGTCCGGGGTCTCCCAGAACACCGCGGCCACGCTCGGGCTGGTCAGGGCCGTGTTGTCGGTGAAGTCGGCGTCCGAGGGGAAACTGGATCCGTCGCTGAACCAGGCGACCCCCTCGGGGGACGTGAAGTATGCGTCGGCACACGATCCGCCGGACATGGCGAGCAGCTGCGTGGACGTGTAGTCCATGGTCAGCTCGGCTGCGCGGACCGACCGCCGGATGACGTAGCCGGTGGCGCCGCCGGGCAGCGGGCCGGTGGCCACGTCCACCAGCGTCACCCATTCCGGCGCCGTGGGCGACCGCGGGGTGTACTCGGCCTGCTTGCGCGCCACGCACATGTCCGCGGCGCTGAGGGGCCCGCCCGGGAAGGAGAAATCCGGCGTCTTGATCACCGGCAGCAGAGGCGCATGACCGCTGAACGTCTCGGCCAGGGTGACCGGGCCGTCTCCGGCGGTGATGAGGTACTTCCTGGCTTGGTAGCGGATCCCGCCGGAAGGGCTCCAGTTCGGCCTGACAGCTTGTTGGGCGGTGTACTGCGGTACCGGCACCTCGATCACGCCGCGGGCGTCGGGCTGGATCGGCTGCCAGCTGGTCACCGGCGCGTCCAGGGCGCCGACGCGGACGTCGCTCGCACCCGGAGGCAGCAGAACCGGATCGGTCCGAAACGGGTCTGCTTCGAACAGGCGGATGCCGCCCGCGAACACCGGATCACTGGCCGCCAGGTTCACCGTGATCCGGGTGTCCACGTTGTCGGGGCCCGAGCTGATCCTCCCGTCGGCACCTTCTACGTACACCGCGATGCGCTCCCCGTCAGCGGCGACCGGCGCGCCCCGGTCGTCCATGACCACCGCCGTGATGTCCCGGACCCGGCCGGCGAACAGCACCGTCGGGCCGTGCCCGAGGGCCAGTTCGTCCGCCCGCGCGTGGTGCCAGGCCTGGGCGGCGCGGCGCAGCAGGGCGGCGTCGCCGAGCAGTTCGCCCCGGGGGATCCAGCCGTCGACGCCCACGTCGTTCAGCGTGGGCGCCTGCTGCACGCGCGGATCGTCGGCGTAGGTCCCCAGCGGCGGCACCCGCACCTCGAACCACCATCCCGCGGCCCCGGCGGCCAGCACCAGCACCCCCAGCGCCGCCCACCGCCGCCGGCGCCTCCGACGCCGCCGCGCCGCCACGTCCGCGGCGAAGACCGGGATCCGCACCGGGTCCAGCTCGGGGCCGAGCAGCAGGGCTGTGACCTCCTCGGCCGGCCGGTCCTGGCACACCAGGTCCAGGCCGGTGCGCACGGACTCGACGTCGGAGGGCGTGTCCGCGACCTCCGTCAGCGCGGCGCCCTCCAGCAGATGCCGCAGCACCGCCAGCCGCCGGGGACCGTTCAACGCGGCCAGCACGCCCAGGACCGGGAGCTGCTGCTCGGTGGGCGGCGCGGGCCGGACGTCCCGCCCCAGCAGCCCGATCCCCCGCCAGGGATCCCGCGGATCCACCGCCGCCCGCCGGACCGCCGCCGCGACCACGGCCTCGGCCG
>JABFXP010000376.1 GCA_013361685.1 Catenulispora sp. | reverse complement strand
CGTCATCGAGGCCGTCTTCGAGGAGATGTCGGTCAAGCAGCAGGTGTTCGCCGAGGTCGAGGCCGTGGTCCGGGAGGACTGCGTGCTCGCCACCAACACCTCCTCGCTGTCGGTCACCGAGATGGCCTCCAAGCTCCGGCACCCCGAGCGAGTGGTGGGCTTCCACTTCTTCAACCCGGTCGCGGTGCTGCCGCTGCTGGAGATCGTCCGCGCCGAGCAGACCGACGACGCCTCGCTGGCCACGGCCTTCGCGGTCGGCAAGACGCTGAAGAAGTCCTGCGTGCTGGTCAAGGACGCCCCGGCGTTCGTCGTGAACCGCCTGCTGACCCGCTTCCTGGGCGAGGTCACCGCCGCCGTCGACGAGGGCACCCCGATCGAGGTCGCGGACCGCGCCCTGGAGCCGCTGGGCCTGCCGATGTCGCCGTTCGTCCTGCTGGAGCTGGTCGGCCCGGCGGTGGCGCTGCACGTCGCCGAGACCCTGCACGCCGCCTTCCCGGACCGCTTCGGCGTCTCCCCGAACCTGGCCAAGCTGGTCGCGGCCGGCAAGAAGGCCATCTACCAGTGGGACACCGGCGCCCCGGTCATCGACCCGGAGATCCTGGAGCTGTTCCAGCCGGGCGACGCGCCCTCGACCGAGTACCAGGTCCGCGAGCGCGCCCTGAAGGCGATGGCCCAGGAGATCGACCTGATGCTGACCGAAGGCGTGGTCGGCGAGGCCCAGGACATCGACCTGTGCATGCTCCTGGGCGCCGGCTGGCCCTTCCACCTCGGCGGCATCACCCCGTACCTGGACCGCACCGGCGTGGCCGAGATCGTGACCGGCCACCGCTTCCTGGCCCCGGGGGTGGCTTCCCTCCCTGAGTAAGGGTGCTTATTGTGTAGGCTGCCCCTGTCCCCCGCCGGACAGGGGCACCTCACGTTCACCGCCACTCCCCGTGAGGTCGCGCGCGAGAGTCCACGCTCTGATATATCGTTCGTACTCTGCGATGAGCGGCGCGAACAGCAACTGCTCGGCCGCCCCGCGCACCCGCTCGGCCATCCGCTCGGCCACCTTCCCCCGCAACGCCGCCGCGGCCCGCCGCGCGGCCGGCCGGCACAGGGCGTCCACCACCGCACCGGCGACCAGCGCGAAGACCGTCACCAGCAACGGGAACGGAACAGCACCGGTGTCCGGCAGACTCGAATCCCGCGCCCCACCGGCCAACCCGAAGGCGACGGCCCCACCGGCCCCGACCAACGCGGCGGTCAGCAGCATCCAGTGCAGCACCTGCACCGCGGTCCACCAACGGGGCACCAGCCGCGGACCGACCTCGGTCCCGGACAGCGTGGCATCGAGCGTGTCGGCAAGCGTCTGCACGCAGTGATCGCCGATCCGCCGCATCTCCTTGGCCCAGGCCCGCGGCAGCGCACCAGCCACGCGCTCCACAGCGGCGTCGACGGCGGCTTCCACATCGTCGTGCTGCACCGGCGGGGGAGCGGGCTCCGCGGCCACCGGGGCGGTCCAGGGGGCGTAGCGGGCCTCCTCGTCACCGCGGGCGCGCGACACCAGCGTCATGATGGCGTGCCGCAGCGGCCACCCGGTGACGGCCGACGCACGGCGCCGGTACGTGGCCTCCAGCAGATCGGACAGGGCGCGCATGCTGGTGCTGTCGCGGATCGCGGCGAGGGTGGCTTCGCGGGCTTCGTCGGTAAGGGCGGCGGTGGGGGTCGTGTAGCCGTCGCGCGGTGCCAGTTCGGCGGCGATGAGAGCGGCGGCCCGGTCGACGTCCGCGGCGCTGCGGGTCAGGGAGGCCTGCTTGCGCCACACCCGCTCGGCGATCAGCTCTCTGAGTTCCAGCAGCCCCTCGCCGGTGCGGGTCGAGGTGACGAGCAACGGGACGTCATCGAGCCCTGCTTCCCCCAGCAGCCGCCGCAGATCGCCCGCGACGGTTTGCACGTCCTGGGGCGACAACTCGTCGCTCTTGTTGAGAATCACGACCAGGGCCTGCTGGTGGTAGTTGAGCTGTTTGAGGTAGCGCTCGTGCCATGAGGCGTCGGCGTACTTCTGCGGATCGGTCACGAACAGCAGCAGGTCCGCCGCGGCGGCCGCCCGGTCGGTCTCATCGCGGTGCGCCCGCACCGCCGAATCATGATCCGGCAGGTCGATCAGCACCAACGGTGCGAGCTCCGGCTCGGCCCGCCGATGCGCGCCGTCCAACAGCGAACCACGCAGAGTCCTGTTATGGGTCGCGACACCGATGCGATCCAGCAGCGCCCCGGCCCCGTCCGCCCGATCGGGATCCCAGACGCAGGCCAGCCCCGCGGTGGTGGTCGGCCGGATGGCGCCTACCGGTGCGAGTTCGAAGCGGATCAGGGCATTGAACAACGATGACTTGCCGCTCCCGGTCGCCCCCGCGATGGCCGTGACGACGTGATCGGGCGAGAGCGCGATGCGTTCGTGGACGCGGAGCAGGATGCGGCCGACTTCGCCGGCGACTTCCGGCGAGAGGCGGTCGTCGGTGTCTTTCAGGAGGTGTTCGAGGGCTGACAGACGTGTGGCGAGGTCGCGGGGGTCGGGGGCGGTGTGGGGTGGGCGGGGCGTGGTTCGGGGGTCGCGGGTGTTTGGTGGGGCCAGGGAGGCGGCGGTTTTGACGCGCGTCTGACCGGTCGCAGGCTCCTGACGTTCCGCGACGGCCCGGCTGATCTCGACCGCTTGACTGGCCTCGATTTCTTG
>JABFXP010000685.1 GCA_013361685.1 Catenulispora sp. | reverse complement strand
GCAGGCCACCACGACGGTCTCCGGCGGCGCCTTCACCGCCACCATCCCCGCCCGCTCACTCGTCACCTACGTCATCCCCGGCGGCGTGGTGAGTGGCAACACGGTCACGGTGACCAACCCGGGTGCCCAGACCGGTGCGGCCGGAACGGCCATCAGTGGCTTGCAGATTCAGGGTTCTGACTCTGCGGCTGGTCAGACGCTGACCTACTCGGCGAGCGGTCTGCCCGCCGGGCTGTCGATCTCGTCTTCCGGTCTGATCACCGGTACGCCGAGCGCGGGTGGGACGTACAACGTGACGGTCACCGCGACCGACACGACCGGCGCATCGGGATCCGCGTCGTTCACGTGGACGATCAGCGGCTCCACCGGTGGCGGTTTCCCCAGCGGCTATCACCAGTTGGTGGTCGCCAAGAGCAGCTTGTGCCTGGATGTGTACGGCAACACCAGCACCGCCGGTGCGGCCATCGACCAGTACACCTGCAACGGGCAGAGCAACCAGAAGTTCCAGTTCGTGCCGATCTCCGGCGGGTACGGTGAGATCCAGGCGCAGAACTCCAGCCAGGACGTGACCGTGGCCAACAGCTCCACCGCCCAGGGCACGCCGGACATCGTGCAGCAGCCGGTCAACGGCTCGGCCGCCAGCTTGTGGCTGCCTCAGCAGCAGTCCGACGGTTCCTGGCAGTTCAAGAACCAGAACAGCGGCCTGTGCCTGGATGTCTACGGCAACGGCAGCAACACCGGTCAGCAGCTGGACCAGTGGCCGTGCAAGAACGCACCCGGAACCAACCAGGACTTCAACCCTCGCTGATGGGTCGAATCGCCTGAAAAGAGAATAGGAAATCCGGAGAAACGCCGTGTACTGGCCGTCCCATCGAGTGGGGCGGCCAGTACACGCTTAGTCGGAGAACTGCGGCTCATTCACGCATTCGCCGCATGCCACAGCATCGAAATCGCCAAGAAACGCGCGCGTCATTCACCCGGTATCCGAGGGCGGTTTGCTCGCTGGAGAACGTCGGCAGCTCAAAGCCCGCACCTCGCACCATCTTCCACTGGTACCGGCACGAGGCGGTTGCGACACCATGGCGAGAACACCTCACGGTTCCCGGCCCCGGCCCCGGGCCCGCCGGCGCCCGCACACGTTCCGCGGCCGGATGATCCGGATCATGGCGGTGTCGGTCGCGACCGCGCTGGTGCCCCTCGGCTTCCTGGTGGCCGCGGACGTCGGGGCGTACCGTGCCGCTGACGACACCGCCCGTACCGTCACAGCCGTCCAGGACATCCAAGCTCTGATCCACGAGTTGCAGAAGGAACGGGGCCTGACGGTCGGGCTGCTCGGCGGGGACAGCCGCTTCCGCGATCAGCTGGCGGGCCAGCGGGCGCAGACCGACACCGCCGAGGCGACCCTGAACCGGCAGATCGACCAAGGCCTGCTCGGCGGTGAGGAAGTCCGCGCGGCGACGACGAAGCTCGCGGCCCTGGCCGCCACCCGCACGAACGTGGACCGGGGCGGCATCGATCGCGCCGGCGCCCTGGACTACTACACCGGCGCGATCGCGGCGCTGAACACCTTGGATTTCGGCACCGATTCCACGACCGACCCCGTGCTGCGGCGAGGTCTGCTGGCCCTGGAATCCCTGGGCGAGGCGAAGGAATTCACCGGTCGCGAGCGCGCCGTGCTCAGCGGGGTGTTCGCGGCCCGCCGGATCCGGCAGACCGACTATCTCCTGCTGCTGGACGATCTGGCGGGCAAGAAGGCCGCGCTGGCCCGCTTCGCCCGGAACGCCACGCCGACCGAACAGGCCGCGTTGGCCGCCGCGGAGGCTTCCCCGGCGGCGGAGCAGGCCCGGGCGGACCAGGCGGTCGCGGTGGACTCCGCCGGTCAGACACTGACCGGCCAGGTCGATCCCGTGTCCTGGTTCGGCACGATGACCACGTATATCAACAGTCTGCGCCAGGTGCAGCTGGGCATCGGCTCCGACATCGACGTCCGGGCCGCCGCATTGCGGGGGTCGGCCCGGGACCAGCTGATCGTCATGGGGCTGCTCGCCCTGGCCGCCGTGGGCCTGGAGCTCTGGCTCGCGGTCAGCGCGCTGCGGTCGGTCGTCGGCCCGCTCGCCCTGCTTTCTCTGGATGCGCAGGAACTCGCCGCCCGCCGCCTGCCGGAGGCTGTGGAGCGGCTGCGCACGGCGGACCGCGACGGAACGGACTGCGGGAGCGCCGCGTCCGTGGTGCCCGTCACCGTCCCGGCGCGTTCCGGGGCGGAGATCGTCGCCCTGGCCGACGCGCTCAGGATGGTCCAGGGCTCCGCTCTGGCCCTGGCGGTCGGCCAGGCGGCGCTGCGGCGCAACACCGCCGACTCGATCCTGAACCTGGCCCGCCGCCACCAGAACCTGGTGCGCCGGCAGATCGCCGTCGTCACCGCGTTGGAGGACGGCGAGACGGACGAGGATCGCTTGGCGCGCTTGTTCGAGGTCGATCACCTCGCGACCCGGATGCGGCGCAATGCTGAGAGCCTGCTTGTGCTCGTCGGGGAGGCGGCGCCACGTCGGTGGGCGGAACCGTTGTCCGTCCTGGACCTGATACGCGCGGCCATGTCCGAGGTCGAAGATTATCCGCGGGTGGCGCTGCGCCGAGTGGATGAGGCCCGGGTGAGCGGGGCGGTGGTGCCGGAAGTCGCGCACCTGCTGGCCGAACTGCTGGAGAACGGTCTGCAGTTCTCGCCGCCGGGGTGCGAAGTCGAGATCAGCGGTCAGCACAGCGCTGACGGATATCTGATCACGATCACCGACCACGGGATCGGGATGACGGCTGAGGCGTCGGCCGCGGCCAACGCGAAGTTGCGTGGTCGGGAGCAGTTCGACGTCGCGCCGACCCGGTTTCTCGGCCACTATGTGGTCGGCCGGCTTGCCGAACGGCTTGGTGCGCGGGTCGGGCTGACGGCTTCGCCGGCCGGCGGGACGATTGCGCGGATCGAGCTTCCGGCTTCGATTCTTGGTGAGGCTGATGCCGTCGCCACTCCCGCCTCCGCTGCCGAACCGCCGCGCGGCGCGCTGGTGACGTCCGCCGCCGCTCTCGCCCCCGAGGCGGCGCGGGTCTTCGCCGACCAGGCGTCGCGTTCGCGGCCGGGCATGGCTGCTGCGGCCCGGTCCGCTTCAACCGTCGTGCATACCGGCAGCGGACTGCCGACGCGGATGCCGTACGCGGGCGATCGCCCGAACCGCGCGGCGCGGCCGCCGGAGCAGGCGGCCGTCCTGCTCGCCGCCTTCGCCGCCTTTGCCGCCGGCCACCACCGCGGCACCCTCGCCACCAGTACGTCCCCGCATTCAGCGGCGAAGGAGGAACCATGACCGACATTCAGGCACAGCGTGTATCGGCAGGTGGCGACGCGATGGAATTCGACTGGCTGCTGAGCGACTTCGCGCGCGGCACCGACGGGGTGCGCGACGCGGTCGCGGTCTCCGCCGACGGGCTGCTGGTGGCGGTGTCGGCCGGTCTGCCACGCGACGAGGGCGACCTGCTGGCCGCGCTGGTCTGCGGGCTGGTGAGCCTGGCCCGGGAGGCGTCGCGCCGCTACGACTTCGGCGGTATGAGGATCCTGATGATCGAGATGCATCGCGGGCATCTGCTGGTCTGCGCGCTCGCGGACGGCGGCTGCATCGGGGTGCTGGCCCGCGACGGCGCGGACCTCGGCGTGGTCGGCTACGGCATGGCCGTGCTCGCCGACCGGGTCGGCGAATTGCTGACGCCTGCGTCCATCGCGCAGATGCGGGGATGTTCGGCCGCGTGATACGACATGATCACGTCATGACGCGCTAGGGGCTCGACAGGCCGACGCCGACGCCGACAACGGTCCGCGCCGCCGGGACTGCGAGCCTTGGCGAGGCCGCCGCCGAGTTGCCGCGTCGGGTTCCGCTCGCGGTTCCCGCTCTCGCCGATCCCGCCGAGCGGCACCGGCCGTGGCCGAGCTGGTCGGCGAGCCCGGCGACCAGATCCTGCACGGGGATCTGCACTACGGCAACGTGCTCGCTCCCGTTCGCCGGGGCTACGGGCTGACGGTGAGGATGCCGTGCATCTGAGAGTGGAAGATGCAGATGTAGCGGTAGGTGCCGGGCGTGGTCGGCGCGGTGAACGTGCCGGTGGCGTTCGCGTTGATGGTTCCGCTGTCGAAGGCCGAGGCGGACTCGGCGGTGACGGTGTGGGCGACGGGGTCCTGGTTGACGACGGTGACCGTCGCTCCGGGCTTCACCTGCAGGTTCACCGGGGAGTAGAGGAACTTGCTGATGACGATCTGCGTGCCCGCGACGGGGGCGGCGGACGGGAGCGCGGACGCGGTCGGCGTCGTGGGCGAGGTGGGAGTCGTGACCGTCTCTTGGGGCGATGCGCTGGTCGCGGTCGGATTGCTGACCGCCGGCTTGCCGTACGGGCCGCTGGAGCAGGCGGGCAGGGTCAGCATGACCAGGGCCGCCAGGACGATGAGCTTGGGGGCGGGGCGGGGCATGACGATTCCTCACTGGTGGTCGACATGAAGGCCAGATGAGGTTCCCAGCCGGATGCCTGAGGACGTGGACAGAAACGTCGTTGGCGGCGCCTTGTCAGATGATTTCCACCCGTCTGGGCCAATCTGGCAGGGGTCTTCAGACGACTGGACAACCTCCACCTGGGTCGGACGTCATAGTGATCGAAGACGTGTTCAACCTGGAGGGGAACCATGATCATCAAGAGGTCGGTCGCCACTGCGATCGTCGTGGCATCGGTCGGGGCCGTCAGCGCCTGCGGCTCGTCAGCCGCCGAGTCCGGCGCACCGGGGCCCGCTGCCGCGGCGACATCGACGCCGATGTCCGCGGCCACGTCGGCCTCGGCCACCTCGACCCCGGCCACCCCGACCTCAGCCACCTCGACCCCGGCCGGACCGGCCTCGTCCGCATCCCAAGGTTCTGTGCGGACCGACATCCCGGACAGCGCGCTGTTAGCCGATGCCGACCTCGTCAGCGCACCGAACGAGGTCTTGAAAGCGACCGGCGGTTCCCCGACCGTCGCCGCTGCCGACATGTTCGACGTCGACCACTGCGACCCGGTTCCGCACCCGCAAGCCGAAGACCCGAACTACCCGCGCAACCCCGCCTGGGTGAACACACGGTCCAAGATGTGGGCCGGACCGGGCTACAAACAAGTCGCCGAGTCGATCATCACCTACACGTCGGCGGCCGAGGCACAGAAGGACTTCACCAAGCATCAGGGCTGGATCGCCGACTGCGCGCCCCGCTTCCAGTGGACCGACGCGCCCCAGAAGTTCGCCGTCTCCAAAATTCCGATGCGGAGTGTGAGCGACGACGCCTACGCCATTCACGTCGGTATGTACGGGACGAACCAACCGGCATCGTCCGCCGGGAGCCAGGGCTACGACTACATGGCCGTCATCCTGCGCGGCAACAGCCTCACCATCCTGGACGTGTCTCAGACCGCCGTCGAGGGCCCCAAGCCACACGACCCGGGGCCCCTCGAGATGCAACATGACGCCGAAGCCGCCGCTGCGAAGCTCGCCGCGGTTTACGCGTCGTCGAACTGAAGCCGCCGAAACAGGCTGCGGAACCCGGCCGACCTCAACTCTGAGCCAGCAAAAACGCGGTGTTGACGAGCGCGACATGGGTGAACGCCTGCGGAGTGTTGCCCAGTTGCCGCCCGGCGACCGGGTCCCACTCCTCCGAGATGAGGCCGACGTCGTTGGAGATGGACGCCACTTGCTCGAACAAGGCGAGGGCCTCGTCCCTTCGGCCTATGGCCAGCAGCGCGTCCGCGAGCCAGAACGAGCAGGCCAGGAAGGCGCCTTCTTCGCCGGTCAGGCCGTCCACCGCGGTGCTCTTCGTGGTGCCGGTGGAGTAGCGGCGGATGAAGCCGTTGTGGGCCAGGCCGTCGCGGATCGCGTCCACGGTGCTGATCACGCGGGGGTCGTCCGGGGGCAGGAAACCGGTCTTCACCACGAACAGGGTCGCCGCGTCGAGGGCGGTGCCGCCGTAGTACTGGGTGAACGTGCCCAGCTGGCGGTTGTAGCCCTTGGCGCAGACGTCCGCGTGGATCTTGTCGCGGATCGTGCGCCAGCGGGCCAGCGGCGCGGGCAGACCTGTGGCCTCGGCCATCTTCACCGCGCGGTCGAAGGCCACCCAGCACATGACCTTCGAGTGGACGAAGTGCCGGCGGCGGCCGCGGACCTCCCACAGGCCTTCGTCGGGTTCGTGCCAGTGCTCTTCCAGGAACGACATCAGGGCCTTGACCAGGCCCCAGGCGTGGCGTTCCATCTGGATGCCGGCCTCCATGGCGTGGTGCAGGGTGTCGATCACCTCGCCGTAGACGTCCAGCTGGAGTTGGTCCACGGCGGCGTTGCCGAACCGTACCGGGGCGGAGCCCTCGTAGCCGGGCAGCCACTCGGCGATCACCTCCGGCAGGCGGCGCTCGCCGCCGACTCCGTACATGATCTGCAGTTCGGCCGGGTCGCCGGCGATGGCCCGCAGCAGCCAGCGGCGCCAGGCCGTGGCTTCCTCGACGCAGCCGCCGTTGAGCAGGGCCGACAGCGTCATGGTGGAGTCACGCAGCCAGCAGAAGCGGTAGTCCCAGTTGCGTTCGCCACCGATCTGCTCGGGCAGGGAGGAGGTCGCCGCAGCGACGACCCCGCCGGTGGGCTGGTATGTCAGCGCCTTCAATACGATCATCGAACGCATCACCAGGTCCCGGTACGGGCCCTGGTACCGGGCCTTCGTGGCCCACTCGTGCCAGCCGTCCAGAGTTTCCTGGAGGGACTTCTCGGCGTCCTGCCGGGGCGGCGCCGTGTAGTGCGACGGTATCCAGCTGAGCACCATCGGGACGCGGTCGCCGGCGTGGACGGTGAACTCGGCGATGGTGGCGAAGTCCTTGCCGTAGGAGCGGATCGAGGGGTGCTCGCGCATCCACACCGAGTCCGGTCCGGCCACCGCGACCCGGTGGTGGTTCGTCCGCCGCACCCAGGGCACCACCCGGCCGTAGTCGAAGCGCAGCCGGAGCTCTCCGCGCATCTCCACCGAGCCTGAGACGCCCTCGACGATGCGCATCACGTCGGGTGTGGCGTCCCGCTGCGGCATGAAGTCGATGACCTTCACGGTCCCGGTCGGTGTCTCCCAGAGCGTCTCCAGCACCAGGCTGTCGTTGTTGTAGGAACGGCTCGTGCACTCCGTCGCCCCGACCGGTGCCAGCAGCCAGTGGCCGTTCTCCTTGTCGCCGAGCAGGGCGCCGAAGCAGCTGGGGGAATCAAAACGCGGGAAGCAGAGCCAGTCGATCGACCCGTTCCGGCCGACCAGGGCGGCGGTCTGCAGATCGCCGATGAGCGCGTAATCCTCGATTCGCCCGGCCACGGTGGTACCTTCCCTTTCTCCTGAGGGGCAGTCGGACCCTGTCCTGCGAAGGTACTGGCTGGCGGCGGTCAGTGCGGGGAGGCTGGGCGCGGCTGCCGGATCCGGGCCGGTGCCGGGCCGGTGCCGGCAGTGCTCGCGGCCACCGGCCGGGCGGGCCCGTGAACTGAGGGCTCTGATCCGAGACGTCCGATATCGACCTTACATACCCTGATGGGGCGCCTTGTTTTACGGAATCGTGATCCGCCAAGGGATGACCAAGGGGCCGGGGCGCGTGGCACGCTGCGCGTGGCACCACCTCACGATCCTTCGACAGGTTGGATTCCAAGGCATGCGAACTGCCACCAAACGCCTTCGACTGCTCCCGATCGGAGCGGCGTGTGCGGCCCTGACCATGGTTATAGCCGGGCCTCAGGCGTCCGCCGCAAGTCTCAAAACCACCCAACCCCATCCGCATCCACACGCGACGAAGTCGTCGGCTGTGAAGTCGGCTTCTGGGGTTGGCAACCGGGCCGACGCCGTCGGCGGCCCGCCCGGTGACCCGGACGGCGGGCTGGACGATCCGTCCGCCGCCGACCAGGAGTACTTCGCCGAGCGCAGCGCGCCCGGCGTTGTGGCGCCCGGCGCCTATGACGCGGCCTGGTTCCAGGCGCAGCTGCTGCCGCATGTCGGGCCGGCGTGGAAGGAAGTGACCACCAAGCCCTACAACTCCGACGATCCGCGGTACCGCGACTACGACTCGAACTCCTCCGGCGGTTCCGGCAACGTCACCGGCCGGATCACCGGTCTGGCCGCCGACACCTCCGGGCACGTGTATGCCGGTGCCGCCAACGGCGGCGTGTGGCGCTCCTCCACCGGCGGCGGCAACTGGACGCAGATCTCCGAGGGGCTGCCGGCGCAGTCCACCGGTGACCTGGAGCTGGATGGGGCCGGCCGGCTGTGGTACGGCACCGGCGAGGCGAACACCGCTTCGGACACCTTCACCGGTGCCGGGGTGTTCGTGCTCTCCAACCCGCAGTGGGGCCAGTTCTCGGTGTTCAACCGGGTCGGCGGCAAGGAGCTGGAGTCCACCAGCATCCGTAAGATCCGGTTCATCGGCGACACGGTGTACGCGGCCACCACCCGCGGCCTGTACTCGCATTCGGCGACGAACCTGTGGGGGCCGTGGAAGCTGGAGTACGCGCCGAACCCGGACTTCCTGCCCGGCGGCTCGCAGGCCGCTGATCCGCACGCGCCGTACAAGAACATCGTCAACGACGTCACCGCCGACGCCTCCGGCAAGCTGGTCGCGGCGATCGGATGGCGCAGCGGCGACACCTACAACGGCTTCTACACCAAGTCCGGCAACACCTGGGCGAAGATCACCACGTCGCTGGGCGACCTGCCGGTCGATCCGGTGCACATCGGCGCGGTGACGTTCTCGCACTCCGCCGACAACTCGATGTTCTACGCGATCAACGAGGACCCGACGCAGATCTCCAACCCGAAGACCTCGCTGGACGGCGTCTACAGCTCCACGGCCGGCCCGTTCGGCCCGTGGAAGAAGATCGCCGACTCCACCAGCCTGGAGAACTCCGGCTCGGCGGAGACCGGCGCCACCTACAACCCCGGCGTGCAGTCCTGGTACAACCAGTTCCTGCAGATCGACCCGGCCGATCCCAAGCACGTGTACCTCGGCCTGGAGGAGGTGTACGAGTCCCACGACGCCGGCGCCACCTGGAACACCGTCGGCCCGTACTGGAACTTCACCTACGCCTGCTGGAGCATCGACCCGACCAAGCAGACCGGTGACTGCTCCCCGACCACGCACTCGGACCAGCACGCCGTCGCGATCGGCACCGCCAACGGCAAGCCGTTCGTGGTCGTCGGCAACGACGGCGGCGTCTACAAGCGCCCGGTGGCCGGCGTCCTGGACGCCAACGGCCACGCCGCCGACTGGCAGTCCCTGAACGACGGCACCATCCGCACCCTGCAGTACTACTCGGTGGGCGTCGGCGCCGACCCCTCCGGCAAGGGCGTGGCGGTCTCCGGCGGCCTGCAGGACAACGGCCAGTCGATCCTGCGCAGCTCCGACACCGTGATGGGCTCCAACTTCGGCGGCGACGGCGGCCAGACCCTGGTCGACGCCAAGAACGGCTGCAACATCGCCGAGGAGTACACCAACCTGAACATCTGGGTCACCAACGACTGCGGTCAGAACGTGTCCACCGACCCCTCCACCTCCACGGAGTACAACGCCGCCCCCAACGACGGCGTCAACGGCACCGCCCGCTTCATCGCCCCGTTCTCCGCCGACATCAAGAACCCCGACATGTGGGTCGCCGGCGGGCAGCACGTGGCGGTGCAGACCAAGGGCTACGCCGTACGCACCACCGCGGACTGGACCGACATCTACGACTTCGGCGCCGGCAACTACGCCTCCGCCGTGGCCTCCTCCGGCGGCAAGATCTACGCCGCCTGGTGCGGCGCCGGGTGCAACACCGTCGGCTTCACCCGCGGCATCGCCGTCGGCAACTCCGACGGCACCGGCTGGCACCAGCTCAACCTGCCCGCCGACGGCAGCGTGCTGCCGAACCGCTACCTGTCCTCCATCGCCATCGACCCCAACGACGCCAACCACGTCTACGTCACCGTCTCCGGCTTCTCCCGCTTCTGGACCGAGGGCCCCGGCGCCGGCGTCGGCCACGTCTACGAATCCCGCGACGGCGGCACCACCTGGAAGGACCTCTCCGCCAACCTCCCGGACATCCCGGCCGACTCGGTGGTCATCACCGACCACGGCGGCCTGGCGGTGTCCACCGACCTGGGCGTGTTCTACCGCGGCGCCCACGACCGCACCTGGAGCGTGCTCGGCCAGCACCTGCCGACCACCGCGACCCTCCAGCTGAAGCAGGGTCCTGACGGCTACCT
>JABFXP010000765.1 GCA_013361685.1 Catenulispora sp. | reverse complement strand
ACCCGCTCACCCTCAACCCGCGCACCTCCAGCCCGCTCACCTCCAACACCGTAGGGAGCCCTGATGCCGCTCGACCCCCAGATCGAAGCCATGCGCGACCGCCGCATCCGCGCCGCCACGCCGCAGCTCTACACCCTCAGCCTCGCCGAGGCGCGCGCCGAGGACCTCGCCTCGATCCAGGCCGAGGCCGGAGAGCCGGAGGCGGTGTTCGAAGTCAGCGAGCGGGTGCTGCCCCTGACCGACCGGAAGATCCCGGCCCGCGTGTACCGGCCGACCGCCGAGCGGCCGCTGCCGGCGCTGCTGTACTTCTTCGGCGGCGGCTGGACGCTGGGGAGCCTGGACACGTGCGACGCCGTCTGCCGGCGCATCGCCAACGAGGCCGGGTGCCTGGTGATCTCGGTCGGCTACCGGCTGGCGCCCGAGCACCGGTTCCCGGCGGCGGTCGAGGACTGCCACGAGGCGCTGGTCCACGTCGCCGAGCACGCCGACGACTTCGGGGCGGACCGGGGACGGCTGGCGGTCGGGGGCGACAGCGCCGGGGGCAATCTGGCCGCCGCCGTGGCGCTGATGGTGCGCGCCGACGCGCTCGCGGCGCCGGACCAGGCGATCGCGCTGGCCGGGCAGCTGCTGGTCTATCCGAACACCGATCAGCTGGCCGACGACGAGTCGATGCGGGCGAACACCGACCCGTGGCTGTTCAACCACCGGTCGGTCGGCTGGTACCGGGAGCATTACCTCGGGGACCCCGCCGACGCGGCGGACCCGCTCGCCTCGCCGCTGCGGGCCTCGGACGTGGCCGGGCTCGCCCCGGCGCTGGTGATCACGGCGGAGTACGACCCGCTGCGCGACCAGGGCGAGGCCTACGCGGCCCGGATGAGCGCGGCCGGGGTCGACGTCGAGGTCGTGCGGTATCCCGGGATGGTCCACGGCTTCTTCACGATGATCGGCGCGGTGGACGCCGCCCGGGCCGCGATCTCGCAGGCCTCTGCGACGCTGCGCCGCTGGTTTGCGACAGAATGAGGGCATGAAGCTCCAGCGGGTGGAACTGCGCCGTCTCGACATGCCGCTGCGCACGCCGTTCCGGACCTCGCTGGGTCTGGAGCTGCGGCGCGACATCCTGCTGCTGCGCGCCGAGACGACGCAGGGCCACGGCTGGGGCGAGTGCGTCGCGCTGCCGGAGCCCGGGTACTGCGAGGAGTACCTCGACGGCGCCGCCGAGGTGATCCGGCGGTTCCTGCTTCCGGCGGTGGCGGCGGTCGAGGAGCTGACGCCGGCACGGGCCGCCGCCGCGATGGCCGGGATTCCGGGGCATCCGATGGCCAAGGCCACGGTCGAGATGGCCGTGATGGACGCCTGGCTGCGGGCGCGGGGGGTTTCCTACGCCGACTACCTGGGCGGGGTCCGGAGCGAGGTGGAGTGCGGGGTCTCGGTGGGGATCGCCGACTCGATCGAGCTGCTGTTGGGTGAGGTGGCCGGGTACATCGAGCAGGGGTATCGGCGGGTCAAGCTGAAGATCGAGCCGGGGTGGGACGTCGATCCGGTTCGGGCGGTGCGGGAGGCCTTTCCGGACGTCGTGCTTCAGGCCGACGCCAATGCCGCGTACGGACTGGCCGACGCCCGCAGGCTGGCCGAGCTCGACGCTTTCGGGCTGACGATGCTCGAACAGCCGCTGAGCGCCGGCGACTTGCGCGACCACGCAGCCTTGGCGCGGATGCTGCGCACGCCGATCTGCCTGGACGAGTCGATCACGTCGGCGAGGGTGGCGGCCGACGCGATCGCCATGGGCGCGTGCGCGATCGTGAACATCAAGGCGGGCCGGGTCGGCGGATATCTGGAGGCCCGGCGGATCCACGATGTGTGCGCCGCGCACAGCGTGCCGGTGTGGTGCGGCGGGATGTTGGAGACCGGCCTCGGGCAGGCGGCGAATCTGGCCCTGGCTTCGCTGCCGGGGTTCACCTTGCCGGCGGACATCGCGCCTTCGGAGCGGTACTTCGCCGCCGACGTCACCCCCGCGATCGTGATGGGGACTGATGGACGGATCGCGGTGCCGGGTGGGAGCGGGAACGGCGGTGGCCTGGGGTTGGAGCCCGACCCCAATGTGCTGGACGGCTATACGACGGAGACAGTGGTGCTGCCAGTCCGTTGAGGGTCAGTGAGCGGTGGATCGGGGCGCTGAGGAAGCGCGGACTGCCAACAGCAGCGCGAGCAGCGTGGCCACGACGGCGGCGGCGAAGGCGGCGTGGTAGCTGACGCCGGCCGCGATCGCCCCGCTGACCGGCCCGGCGATCAGGATGCCGAGGTCCCAGAACGAGGTCATGGCGCCCACAGCCGCGCCGGCGGTCTCGGCGCGGGACCGGTGCAGCGTCATCGCCGCGGTCGCCGGGTAGATGAGGCCCAGCCCCGCACCGGTGAGCGCGGCCCCGGCCAGCGTCACGCCGGGGTTCGGCGCGGCGGCGAGCAGGCCGAGGCCCGCGGCCTGCACGATCAGGGTGCTGCGGGACACCGCCGCGCCGCCCCGGCGGTCGACCAGCGGGCTGCCGAATCCTCGGACCACGAGGAAGGCGCACGCGAAGACGGGGAGCGCGACGACGCGGCCGGCCGAGTGCCCCAGCGAGAGGACGAGGATGGCGGCGAGAGTGCCGTAGCCGTAGGCGGCCAGGCCGATGATCGCGCCCGGGAGGCTCACACCCGGCGGTATGAGTTTGGCCGTGGGCTTGGCGGCGGCGACGGGAGCGGAAACGTAGGCGGTGGCTGGCTTTGACGCGCTGGCTTCCGCACTCGCCGCAGCCTTCGTCGCGCTCACGTGCGCTGCCGTACTTACGTGTGCCGCCGCGCTCACGTGCGTTGCCGCGGTCTTCGCCGTACTTGCATGTGCCGCCGCAGCCTTCGTCGCGCTCACGTGCGTCCTCGCAGCCCCCGCCCCGCTCACGCGCACCGCCGCAGCCCTCGCCGCCGTCCCCTCCGCACCCGCCGTACCCACCAGCGCCACCGCCAGCAACGGCAACCCGGCGACCGTCCACCACACCGCCTCCGAATCCGCCGCCCCGGCGACGCCGGCCGCCAACACCGGTCCCAGCGTCAACCCGCCCCACATCGACAAGCCGAACCACCCTGCGACCCGCCCCCGCTGATCCGGCGGCGTCCCGGCCAGCACCCACGGCAGCGCCCCGGAGAACAGGGCCGCCTCGCCCGCGCCCATCACCAGCCGACAGAGTAAAAGCACTGCGATATCCGGCGCGAGCGCCGTGCCCGCTCCGGCCGCCGCCGCGAGCAGCCCGCCGGCCACGACCACGGCGCGCGACCGTCCGGCGTCGCCCCAGCGGCCGGCGAACGGCCGCCCGGCCGCGGTCGCCGCGAAGGCCGCACCCACCACCAGTCCGGTCATCGCCGGGCCGGCGTGGAACTTCGCGGCGAGGAACGGAGGTAGTTCCTGCAACGTCGCGCCGAGCGCGAGATATCCGCAGAACACTGCCAGCCAGAGTCGTCGTGTCGGAGCCACGCCGGTGACAGTACCGATCGGTATCGTGACAGTACAAGTCGGTATCGTGAATCGGTATCATGCGAGCAGGAGGTGCGTTCATGGCCGCAGGAGTGCTGCCCAACCCGTCCGCCACCCGCGCGCGGATCCTCGAGACGGCGACGGCGCTGTTCTACGAACGCGGGGTGCACGCCGTCGGCGTCAACGAGATCGCGGCGGCGGCCGGCGCCTCGAAGCTGAGCCTGTACCGCTACTTCCCCTCCAAGGCCGAGCTGGTGCGCGCCATGCTCACCGAGCACAGCGACCGCATCCACGCCTGGCTCGCGCGCAGGACGGCGGCGGCCCGCGGCCCGGAGCGGGTGCTGGCGGTCTTCGACGTGCTCACCGAGTGGTTCGCCCAGCCCGGCTACCACGGCTGCGCGATCGTCAACGGCGTCACCGACACCCGCGCCGACCCCGAGGTGGCCGCCATCGCCCGCACCCACCTGCACCGCTACCTGGACCTGCTCGAAGAACTGCTCGCCGACGCCGACGTCGCCGACCCCGCGGCCCTGGCCCGGCAGCTGCTGGTGCTGATCGAGGGCGCCAGCGTCGTCGTCACCATCGAGGGGACCATCGACGCCGGCGCCGACGCGCGCAAGGCGGCGGCAGTGTTAGTGCGGCTCGCAAGCGCCGGGAGCTGAAGCCACCGGTGCCGGCGGCGCGGCTATCCCCTCCGGGCGTCGTCGGCCAGTAGGTCGAACGTACGGTTCAGCACGACCCGCCGGTCCTCCTTGTAATACGGCTCGGGGCCCAGATCGTCGATGGCCCGTTCCCAGACGGCCATGTAAGTCCTCTTCCACTCCTCGATCACCTCGGCCTCCGGCAGGTGGTCGTTGGCGTATCCAGCCTGAGAGAGGAGGTGCAGCAACTCCAGGTTGCACGGCACGGCGACGCCCCAATACTGATCGGGCTCGATCTCGGCGGGATCGCCGGCTATAGCCTCCGCGACCTCGGTGAGCAGCCGGGCGACAACGATCGATTCATGATCCAGCGCGGTGTCGTTGTCGAAGTTCCCGCTGCCCCAAGTACCCACAGGTTCTCCTTCAACCGTTGGTGCGCTGAGTTGCGGCCCATCGAACCAGGCCGGGGTGACACCGCCGGCTGCAAGATCTGGAGCGGCTCTGCGACGACGGCGCGCTACGTCTGCGCAGAAGTCGTCGTGCCGTCCGAAGGGAACTCCGTGGGCTTCGCAGCGGTGCCGTTCGCCGCCGAGCCGCCCTGCAACGGGATCTCGACGAGCTCCATCGGCGGCGGCGCGCTGTAGGCGGGTCGGCCCAGCAGGATGCGCTGGACCAGGAAGCCCGCCGCCAGCACCATCAGGCCGCCGACCATGTCCAGGACGTAGTGCTGGGCGGTGGTGATGATGACCAGGAACGTCGCCACCGGGTACAGGATGCCCACGACCTTGACCCACTTGCGCTTGGCCAGGTGAGCCATCGCCAGGCCGCACCAGAGCGCCCAGCCGATGTGCAGGGAGGGCATCGCCGCGTACTCGTTCGTCACCGAGCCGGACAGGCCCGCGACGCCGCCACAGCTTGTCCGGCCCCAGGTGTGGTGGACGCAGAAGGTGTCGATGAAGTGGGAGGGGTCGAGCAGGCGCGGGGGTGCCACCGCGTAGAGGTAGAAGACGATCAGAGCCACCGCGTTCATCGCGAACATCGCGGTGCGGATCGCCCGGTAGCGTTCCGGGAACTTCACGTAGACCCAGATGAAGACGCCGATGGTGACGATGAAGTGGAGCGTCGCGTAGTAGTAGTTCATCCCCACGATCAGCCACGTGATCTTGTCGACCGTGTGGTTGAGCCAGTGCTCCGCGTCGATGTGGAGGGTCTGCTCCAGGTTGAGGATGTCGCGGCCGCGGTGGAAGGGGGCGTCGTGGCCGTGGCTGGCCGCGTTCTGGGTGACCCGGTAGCAGTAGTAGCCGACGAGGACGAGGACGATCTCGATCAGCATGGTGGGGCGGTTCACGGGGCGGAGGCGGGCCGGCAGGATCGGGCCGATTTTCGGGAATCCGCGCTTCACTGTTGCCCCCGCGTTGGCTGACGCGCCGTTCGTACCGTCGGTGTCGGTTCCGGTATCGGTGGCGGCGCTGTCGCCGCGTTTCGTGGACCCCGACTGTTGGTCGACCGGTTGCGTCGTCGTCATGACCTCACCCCCATGGCGGAACAGTCTGCCATGTCACCCCGGCCGTCACGCGCCCGGCCACGGTGTCGCGTAAAGCAACTGGTGGAGGCTTCGGCAGGGGTAACGGTGCAGGAGCGCATCGTGAGGACAGTAAGGCCGTCTGGCCCCGCCGCGGGGGTCGGCGGAGCCAGACGGTGACTGGGGTGGGAGAGCGTCGGGACTCAGGCCAGCCAGAGGTCGTAGGTCGTCCCGTGGCTCGGGTCGCTGTTGTCCTCGGGGCAGGCAAAGCTGGTCCAGTGATACGGGTACTGCGTCATCGTCACACCGGCGTTCCAGCAGTCGTCGTAGGAGAGGTACTTGTGCCACAGGATCCCGCCGCCGCCAGTAGGCCCGGTCGTCGCCGAGGCCGTCGAGGCCACCCCGGTGAACACGGTGGTGGCGATCGCCGCGGCGCCGAGCACGCGCTTGATCGTCGATTTCATGCATTCCTCCTCGAACACAGAAACGATTGAGTGGAGCGCTGTCCACTCTGCCGATCATCGACGAACCCTGACGAGAACCCTGGACAAGTCCACATGCTCCATACGGCCGTAGCCGAGCCGACCGGCCGGTGGCCCGGCGCACGACCGAGGACCCGCCTCGTGCGGCAGTCAGGTCACCGGGCGCCGGCCGGGTTGCCGGGGTCGCCCAGGTAGGTGCCGTACCCGCGGCTCACCCGGCCGTCCGCGTCGAGCAGCAGCACCTCGTTGACCAGGCGGCCGATCTGGTTCCGGTAGTTGATGACCAGGATGCCGACACCCTCGTAGTACCCGACCACCTCGAACCGCAGATCGGGGATGCGCCGCAGCCCCTCGGCCCAGTACGCCCGCAGCGCGGCCTTGCCCCGCACCACCCCGCCGCTGTCCGGCAGCAGCTGGACCGCCACCGGCGAGGCGAACTCGGCATCCTCGGTGAAATGGGCCAGAACGGCCTCCAGATCGTGGGCGTTCCATGCGGCCACCCACCCGTCGACGAACTCACGCGCTGCGATCATCCCCATGCGGAGATGATCGCAGCGCGCCGTCGCTTATGCCTACTCGCCCTCGGTCCGGCCCTTGCGCAGCAGCAGGTTGATCGCCAGCGCCGTCCAGCCGGTCTGGTGCGCCGCGCCCAACCCGGCGCCGGTGTCGCCGTGGAAGTACTCGTGGAACGGAATGTGGTCGTGCCAGGCCGGATCCTCCTGGAACAGCTTCACGTCCCCGAACACCGGCCGCCGCCCGGCGCCGTCGTTCAGGAAGACGCCGACCAGCCGGGCGGCCAGGTCGTCGGCCACCTCCCCGTACGTGGCCTGCCGCTCGGCGCCGCTGGGATACGGCACCGTGATCGCCTCGCCGAAGAAGTCCTGGTGGGTGTCCAGCGCGTCGATCAAGAGGTAGTTCACCGGGAACCACACCGGGCCGCGCCAGTTGGAGTTGCCGCCGAACATCGACGTCGTCGACTCCCCGGGCTGGTAGTCGACGCTGTAGTCGGTCCCGTTCACGTTCAGCCGGAACGGCTGCTCCTTGTGCACGCGGGACAGGGCCCGCAGGCCATGCTCGGACAGGAACTCGCCCTCGTCCAGCATCCGGGCCAGGATCCGGGGCCGCTGCTCGAACGTCACCATCGTCATCAGCCGGTGCGACTGGTTCATGTCGACGCAGCCCATCAGCAGGTTGGCCTTGTCGCTCTGGTTCTCGAAGAACCACTGCACCCGCTTGGTCAGCTCCGGCACGGCCGCCATCGCGTCGGCCCGGACCGAGGTGGTGGCCACCAGCGGGAGCAGGCCCACCAGGGAGCGCACCTTCATCGGGATCGTGCTGCCGTCCCGGGTGCGCAGCACGTCGTAGAAGAACCCGTCCTCCTCGTTCCACAGCCCGATGGTGTTGGCCGCGGCGGCGATCAGGCCGAAGTGCTCGAAGAACTTCATCACCATCTCCCGGTACACCGCGTCGTGCTCGGCCAGCACCAGGGAGATGTCCATCAGGTTCAGCGCGTACATCGCCATCCACGCCGTGCCGTCGCTCTGCTCCAGCAGGTCGCCGGCCGGCACGCCGGCGTCCCGGTCGAACGGGCCGATGTTGTCCAGGCCGAGGAACCCGCCCTCGAAGACGTTGTTGCCGTCGGCGTCGACGCGGTTCACCCACCAGGTGAAGTTCATCAGCAGCTTGTGGAACACCTGCTTGAGGAACAGGTAGTCCCGCCCGCCGTCCATCCGGAAGATCTGCAGCGCCGCCCAGGCCTGCACCGGCGGGTTGTCGTCGCTGAACGCCCACTCGTAGGCCGGGATCTGGCCGCTGGGGTGCAGATACCACTCCTGGAGCAGCAGGAGCAGCTGCCGCTTGGCCAGCGCGGGGTCGACCGTGGCCAGGGCCACGCAGTGGAACGCCAGGTCCCAGGCGGCGAACCAGGGGTACTCCCACGGGTCCGGCATGACGATCACGTCGCGCGCCGACAGCGTCCACCAGTGCGCGTTGCGCCCGTGCCGCCGCTCCTGCGGCGGCGTGGGCATGGCCGGGTCGCCCTCCAGCCAGCGCGAGACGTTGTAGTGGTAGAACTGCTTGGACCACATCAGCCCGGCCACCGCCTGGCGCAGCACGTTCGCCTCGTCGGGGGTGCACGCCGCCGGCGTCAGCTCCCTGAAGTACTCGTCGGCCTCGGCCTCGCGCTGCGCCACCACGTCGTCGAACTCGCTGCCCAGGTGCATGGCGAACGCCGACCCCACCGGGGTGTCGGCCGGCCCCTCGGTGCGCATCCGCAGCCGGATCTCCGCCGTGCCGCCGGCCGGCACCGTCAGCACGTAGTGCAGCGCGCCCTTGGTGCCGCGCTTGTCCGGGCTCACCGTGTCGGCGCCGCTGACCACGTGGTCGTTGATCCCGTCCTTGGGATAGCGCGGCCCGTCCACGTCCCACAGCCGCCGGGTGTTCGAATCGTTGTCGCAGACCAGGGCCTCCGGCTCCCCGGCCCCGTCCAGCACGATGCGGCCCAGCGTGTGGTGCTCGCCGACCAGCCGTCCGGCCTCGCCGAGCAGCGCCGGCTTGGGCTCGCGCGGCGCCACCTCCCACGACCACCGGTTGCGGAACCACAGGTGCGGCAGCACATGCAGGGTCTCCTCGTCGGGGCCCTTGTTCTCCACGTGGATCCGGATGCACAGATCCCGCGGGCCGGCCTTGGCGTAGTCGGCGGTGATCCGCCAGTACCGGTCGTCCTCGAACACGCCGGTGTCGACGAGTTCGTACTCCGGGTCCCGCACGCCGCGCGCCCGGTTGGTGTGCACCAGGTCGTTGTAGGGGAACTCGCGCTGCGGATAGTGGTAGCGCCAGCGCATCCACGAGTGCGTCGGCGTGGAGTCCAGGTACCACCAGTAGTCCTTGACGTCCTCGCCGTGGTTGCCCTCGCCGCCGGTCAGGCCGAACGCGCGTTCCTTCAGGATCGGGTCGCGGCCGTTCCAGAACGCCAGCGCGAAACAGAACAACTGCTCCTGGTCGCAGATGCCGCCCATGCCGTCCTCGCTCCAGCGGAACGCGCGGGAGCGGGCGTGGTCGTGGGGCACGTAGTCCCAGGCCGTCCCCCCGGGCGAGTAGTCCTCGCGGACCGTCCCCCAGGCTCGTTCCGACAGGTACGGCCCCCAGGCCTGCCACGGCACGCCGCCGTCGGCGTCGCTCTCGTCCAGGCGCGCCTGCTCTGCTGTGCTCGCTGTGCTCACCGTGTCCTCGCGTCTCTCGGTTCTCGGGGAACTCTGGGGTTTCTCGGCGACCGCGAATGTGATCCGCACTGTGAAAATCGACCCTATGCAGCCGTCACGGAATGCGCGCGAGCAAGACCACTGCGAGCATGTCACTCGTGGCCATCCCCGACCCTTACATCTTCGGTACCCGGCTGTGCGGCGACCTGTCCGAGGGCGCCGCACGTGAGTGGCTCGTCCCCGACGGCCTGGGCGGCTACGCCATGGGGACCGTCAGCGGGCTGCGGACCCGCAAGTATCACGCTCTGTTAGTGGCGGCCGAGCGCGGCGGGAGCGCGCGCCGCGTCGGCCTGGCGGCCCTGGACCCGGTGCTGGTCACCGCCTCCGGCGCCGAGGTCCGGCTCGCGACCCACGAATGGGCCTCCGGGGCCGTCTCCCCGGCCGGCCACACCCTGCTGGAGGGCTTCCACCTGGAACAGGGCCTGCCGCGCTGGCGCTGGCGGATCGGCGACACGGTGCTGGAGGCCGAACTCGCCGCCGCGTACGGCCGTCCGGCGTACGGGTACGTCTACCGGCTGGTCGCCGGGGGTCCGGTCACGCTCCGCGTGGAGGCCCTGTGCACCTGGCGCGACCAGCACGGCGAACGCTTCGCCACCGGCGGCGATCCGCAGGTGCGGACGACGGCGGACGGGGTGGTGATCGAGCAGGCCTACCGGCTCGCCGGCGCCGGATGGCGCCCGGCCGGGCAGTGGTACCGCGGCGTGTACCTGCGCCAGGAGGCCGAGCGCGGCCTCGGGGCCACCGAGGACCTGTGGTTCGCCGGGTCCTTCGGCGCCGAGCTGGACCGCCCCGGCCAGACCCTGGAGGTCGCGGCCTGGGCCGGCGACCTGGAGGCCGTGCCGCCGCCGGCGCGGCGGATCGTCGCCGCCGCCCGGGAGCGGGCGCGGGC
>JABFXP010000787.1 GCA_013361685.1 Catenulispora sp. | reverse complement strand
GCCGGCGGGGCCGGGGAGGCGGCGGACGCGGCGGCCCTGTCCACACCGACGCACACCGCCGTCACGACAGCGGCCCCGGCGTCCGACATGACGACGCTGATGAAAAAGGATCTGCAACAGACCTTCCCGGCCGGCGTGCAGATCACAGCCGTCCAGGCCACGGCCCAGAAGCACGGCGCAAGAGTGCAGTGGAACTGGGCCGAGGACCCGACCGGTCTGGGCGCGACGGTCAGCGTGACGCACCCGAGCGCCGCAAGCACCTGCGGCTATTTCCAGGAACTCGCCAAGGAGAAGAACAACCCGCAGCCTGTGTGCACGGTCACAACGCTGCCCGGCGGCGGCTCCTTCCTCACCCTGCATGAGGAGGGCAAGACGGCACTCCCGACGTCGCTCTACCTGAACACCTACACGTACCTGCGGCCGGACGGCCGGGAGCTGTCGCTGTCGCAGATGCAGTACGGCACGCAGGCGTCCCGGATCTCCGAAGACCAGGCGCGCACCATGCTGACGTCCTCGGTGTGGGACTCGGCGGCGGCCCAGGTGAAGTAGCCCGGGCGGGCAGTGCGTCGCGATCTGCCGCGCAGGCGCCACGGCGGCAGATCGCGACCGGTGCGCGTGGAAGGAAAAGCCCGCGCCGGCTGTTCGACAGATCGTGGACGAGCGCACTCGGATGACGGATGTCGTGGTGATCGGCGCGGGGCAGGCGGGCTTGTCGAGCGCGTACTTCCTGCGCAGAGCCGGATTCGAGCCCGGGGCCGGTTACGTCGTCCTCGACGGCGACCACGCCCCGGGCGGGGCTTGGCAGCACCGCTGGCCGTCGCTGCGGATGGCGACCGTCAACGGCATCTTCGACCTGCCCGGCATGCCCTTCGAACCGCCGTCGGCGCACGAACGGGCCTCGGTCGCGGTGCCCCGGTACTTCGCCCAGTATGAGGAGCACTTCCAGCTGGCCGTGCGCCGGCCGGTGGCGGTCCGAGCGGTCCGCTACGGGCCCCAGGAGCGGCTCATGGTCGAAAGCGACGCCGGGACCTGGGCGGCGCGCGCGGTGATCAACGCGACCGGCACCTGGAACCGTCCGTTCTGGCCGTACTACCCCGGCCGGGAGACCTTCGCCGGGCAGCAGTTGCACGCCGCCGCCTACCCGGGCCCGGAACCGTTCGCGGGCCGGCGCGTGGTGGTGGTCGGCGGCGGCATCACCGCGCTCCAGCTGCTCACCGAGCTGGCGCAGGCCGGCGCCGCCACCACCTGGGTGACCCGCCGGCCGCCGGTGTTCCGGGACCAGCCGTTCACCCGCGAATACGGCCGCGAGGTGGTGGCGATGGTGGACCGGCGGGTGCGCGCGGGGCTGGTGCCGCAAAGCGTGGTCGGCGTGACCGGACTGCCGGTCACCGAGGCCGTGCTCGAAGCCCGCCGCGCCGGGACGCTCGACCGGCTTCCGATGTTCGACCGGATCACCCCGAGCGGCGTCGCGTGGGACGCCCCCGAACCCGGCACGCCCCGGACCGTCGAGGCGGACGTGATCCTGTGGTGCACCGGCTGGCGCGCCGCCCTCGACCACCTCGCGCCGCTGCACCTGCGGGCTCCCGGCGGCGGCATCACCATGGACGGCACCCGCGTCGTCCTGGAGCCGCGCCTGCACCTGGTCGGCTACGGGCCCTCGGCCAGCACGGTCGGCGCCAACCGCGCCGGACGGGAAGCGGTGCGGGAAATCAGGAGCCTGCTGTCGGCGAGCGAGGCCGCGCCCGCTCCGCTCGCGGCGTAAGGGCTCTGACGTAAACCCGTCCCGTATTCACCAGGCGAGTCACCAAACCGGCAGCCAGTCCGCGGTGGAGGGAGGCGTCCGTCCGTCAGGCGGGGCGATCCTGCCTTCCAGGTGATCAGCGGGACGTCAGCCCGCCGGGCCCGGAACCGCCCGCCGGATCACGCCGCCAGCGACGAGCCGGACGGGTCGGACGAGTCGAACGAGCCGGACGGGCTCGACACGCCGGAGGTGACCGGCAGCGCGAGAGCGGAGCGGACTGTCCCGATGTCTGCCGGGTCGACAGCGTCCACGGCCTGCTCGGCCTCCTCCGAGAACGTCTCGACGTCGGGTGCGCTGGCGGCCTTGGTCCAGAGCTCGCCCGCGGCGCGCCGCTCGCTGACGAGGACGTCCACGTTGGGCTGCACGTCGGCGGGCCAGGAGGCGGAGGTCAAGGCCGCGATGTCGTTCCGGGTGGCGGTCGCGATCGCATTCGCGCGCTCCCGCAGGGCCGGCAGGTCTTCCGACTGCCGCGTCGCGCTCAAGTGGGCGAGCTCGTTGATCAGCGGACGCTCGGCGTCGAGGAAGCGACGCTGGTCAGGGGTGTAGCTCGCGGCGTCGTGATAGAGCAGCTTGGTCACGTTGGCGGCGGGGAACTGGATGAAGCACACCACCCGGTGCTTGCTCGCCGCCCAGGCCTGTTCGTTCGGGTAGACGAACTGGACGATGCTGCCGTTGGGCAGCGAGCCCACGTCGGTGAGGTAGGCGGTGAGCACCGTGAAGCACTGGGACCGGCCCTCGGCGCGCAGGGCGTCGATGCCGGGGAAGGAACTCTCGGTGGCGGTGAACGAACCGACCGTCTCGCTGTCGTGCGGGGTCGAGCAGGGGACGACGGTGAAGTCCTTGAGGTGGCTCTCGGTGGAGCCGATCATGCCCGCCGGCACGGTGAAGCAGTCCTTCGGACGCAGGCTGAAAACCGGGACCGAGCCCTTCTTGACGACGTTGCCGGCGGCGTCCCGGTGGACCGGATCCGGCGCGGTCACGGCGGCGACGGTGATGAGCCCGGCGAACAGCGCGATCCACAGGCTCGACAGCACGATCCCGCTGATCGCCAGGCCCTTGCCCTTCTGGCCGGACCTCCTGACCGCGGAGAGCGCGACGAGTCCGAGGACCAGCCCGACGATCGGGGTGATGAAGAAGAACCCGCATATGCCCAGCACCAGGGCGGCGACGGCCATGCCGTTCGTGCCCGCCGGTGCATGGGGGACGCCGTAGCCGTACGGCGCGTAGCCGTAGGGACCGGCCGGGCCCTGCCCGTAGCCGGGCCACGACTGTGCCGGATATGGCTGACCGGGGTATGGCGGTGCCGGGTAAGGCTGCCCAGGATACGGCTGGCCCGGGTAAGGCTGACCGGGATACGGCTGGCCCGGATATTGCTGCCCCTGGAACGTCTGCCCCGGATCCGGCTGCGACGCGGGAGCGGACGGGAACGGCGGAGCCGGGTCGACCGGCGCGAAGGGCGTGCCGCCGGCGTCAGGCTCCCCCGAGGGTGACGCCTCGGTCACCTCGGGTCCCGTCTCGGAATCCATCTCCACCGCCCCTCCCGACCGACCGCCCACGGGTCGGCTCAGGGAGCATACCCCCCAGGTCACACCCGGTCGCAGGCAGACTCAAAGCCCGCCCCGGCGTCGAGGACGCCGAGGCGGGCCGGGATATCAGCGAGACCGCCGTCGCCGGGAGACCGGACGACGGCCGGCGCGGTTTCTCAGCGGTCTGAGTCCATGTCGCTGTCGGTCTCGATCTTCTCCTTGCGGACCGTGCCCCGGACGGTCTCCTGCTCGGTGACCTCGGTGGTGTCCAGGCGGACACGCTCCACCGGGACGGTCTCGATGTTCGTCACCGCACGCTCCTCGTGCAGCGTCACTTCCTTCTCGGATTCGGAGATCTTGGCGCCGGACATCGCGGCCCGGTCGGCCTCGGTGATCGGTTCCCGCACCACGCGGACTTCCTCGTGGCTCAGCGGGACGGTCTGCTCCTGCTGCTCGGTGACGACGTACTTGCGCAGGCGCGCGCGGCCGCTTTCGCGACGCTCGGTGCTGACCCGCATCCGCTCCTCGGAACGGATCATGCTGTCGTCGCCCTTCCTCGCCATACCGGCGGCGGTCCCGGCCTTCGCGTCGGCACCCTTCTTGCCGGCGCCCTTCGCCGCCATTCCGGCCGCGCCCGCGGCCCCGGCAGCGGCAGCCGTGCCGGTCGCGGCGGCGGTGCCGCTGGCCATACCGGTACCGGTGCCGGTACCGGCGCCGCCAGCCGCCCAACCGTCCGCACCCGGCTGGTTGGCCTGCTTCCAGGCGCCGTCCCAGTCGATGCCGTAGTAGTCGTACAGGCGGTGCTCCTCGTCCACGGAAAGGTGGCCGCCGGCGTCGACGTCGACGTTGGGGGCGTCCTTCACCGTGTCCTTGGGGTACGGCACCTGGAGCTCGTCGTTCACCATGGCCGCGCCATGGATCGGTACGAAGGTTTCGTTCGAACCGAACAGGCCGGTTTTCACGCTGACCCACTCCGGCTCACCGGTCGCGTCATCGAGGAAGACGTGCTTCGCCTTACCGATCTTGTTGCCGTCGCTGTCACAGACAGAACTGTCGATCACTGTGCGTACCTGTTCGCGGGTGATCATCCGGTTCTCCTTTCGGTCACGGTCGGGTACCCGTGACCTATGGAGCAAAACGGCATAAATCTGGTAAATCTGCACATAGAGCACCCATCAGAGCCTGTCAACAGATGCACGGCCATTCGGCGGACGGGCGCAGCCGTCACCGCCTGACCGTGGCCGTCAGCAGGCCGAGACACATCTCGTCGCTGGTGCCGTCGCCCCACACGACGTAGCGCGGCGGAAGCGTCTTCAATTGCGGCAGCTGCTCGTGCAACGTGGCGTCGTGGGTGCAGGTGACCCGCACGACGTCGCCCTTGTTCACGTCGACCGGCGTGGCCAACGGCGTGAACCGCTGATAGTCGAAGTCGAAGTTGGGGACGTCGAGCAGCGTTTTGGCGTTCGGCTTCCCGGGGTTCACCTCGACCTTGATCGAGCGTCCGAGCAGGTGCATGTGCCCCAGCGCCGCGTACACGGTCATCGCTGTAGGGATCTGATAGTCGCAGTGCTGGGTGTTGCCGGGGACCGGCGTGCCGTCACCGCATCTGCGCAGCAGCGCGTCCTCCGTCTCCCCCTCATCGCCGAACCGCTTCGCGACGTCGGCGACGGCGGCGGCCCGGTCGCACAGCGGACCGGTCTCCCCGGCGGCGCACGGCAGCTCGATCGGCGCCGAGAGCGGCATCGTGCGCAGCTGCTGGGTCTCGGGGGTGCCGTCGGTCAGCCGCAGCCGGACGCTGGACTGGTCCGACCCGCCGGTGTGGCCGGCGACCGCGAGCAGGTTGTAGTGGATCTGCAGGATCAGCAGGCTGCCGGGCTGCAAGGGGAAACCGACGTCCTGCTGCAACAGCGCCTCGGCGCCGTTGGGGGTCCAGGTGTCGACCCAGTCCTGTTTCGCGTCCTGGCCCAGGGCGTCGTTGCCGAAGCAGGTCCAGCCGTTCCCGCCGGACTGGGCGTCCTTGGCGCGGGCCGCGTCCGCCTCCTCCGGCGGGATCGCGAAGACGATCGCGTGGTGCACGATCGGGACGTTCCCGGGCTGGAACTGGGTCCCGGTCAGGAACTCCGCCTTGGTCAGATGCGGATCGACCACCAGGCAGCGGTACTCGTCGGTCCCGCCGTTGGGCGCCGCCGGCGTGTACGGCTTGGTCATGCTCAGGTTCACGAACCGCTCGCCGGGCCGCAGCGGCGCGGTCGGCGCCGGGGTCCCGGAATGGTCGTGGCCGGCGTGCTGGTCCGCGCCGGCGGCGGTGCTGGAGGCAGCGGTGCCGGAGGCGGCGGCCGGCGTGGCCGGGCTAGCCGGCGTCGCAGGACTCGAAGAGCACGCGGCGAGCGCCAGCATGACGCCCGCGCACCCGGCGGCGAGCACGCGCAGGCGGGTCATCTGCTTCGTCACGAGACACCCCCGATGATCGGTGCGGGGGCTGCGATCGGTTGGTTCATGAGGCCAAGCTACGAAAGCGAACCTTTCAGGACCCTTACACCCTGACGGGCTCCCCCGGAACGGTCTGCTCGGCGCCGGCCGCCCGGGGCAGGACGACGGTCACCCGGGCTCCGCCGGCCAGGCTGTCGGTGATGCCGATGCAGCCGTGGTGGGTGTCGACGATCTCCCGGGCGATCGCCAGCCCGAGGCCGGCGTTCCCGGTGCCGCGCTCCCGGCTCTCGTCCAGGCGGACGAAGCGGCCGAAGACCCGCTCCCGGTCCGCCGCCGGGATACCGGGTCCGTCGTCGTCGACGTCGACCCGCACCATGCCGGAGTTCGCGGCCGCGGTGACGGTGACCGTGTCCCGGGCGTACCGGACGGCGTTGTCGACCAGGTTGCGCAGCATCCGCCCGAGGTGCCCCGCGTCCCCGACGACCACCAGGTCCGGATCCGCCCGCAGGTCGATGCGCACGCTGCCGGCCGCCGTCGTGGCGCGGATCTCGTCCAGCAGCCCGGTCAGGTCCACCGGCCGGCGGCACAGCGCGAGCCGGCCGTCGTCGGCCCGGGCCAGGACCAGCAGCTGCTGGATCAGCACTTCCAGCCGCTGGGCCTGCTCGGTGGCCTGCTCGGCGATCTCCGGCCACCGGGCCCGCTCCTGGTAGGCCAGGCCGACTTCCAGCGTCGTGCGGATCGCGGCCAGCGGACTGCGCAGCTCATGGGAGGCGTCGGCGACGAACCGCCGCTGTTTGCGCGCCGCCTCGTCGAGCCGGCCGAGCATGTCGTTCATCGTGCGGGCCAGCTTGCCGATCTCGTCCCGGGACTCCGGCTCCGGCACCCGCTGCGTCAGGTCGGCCGAGGTGATGTCCGTGACGGCCTGCCGGATCTGCTCGACCCGGCGCAGCGCGCGCCCGACGATGAGCCACACGGTGCCGACCGCCAGGCCCAGGATGATCGGCACCCCGATCAGCAGCCGGTGGGTGAAGTCGGCGTCGACCTCGGCCAGCAGCCCGCTGGCGGTGCCGGTGACGATGATGACCTGCCGGCCGTCCACCACCGTCCGGACGGCGACGACCCGCACGTCGTCGGGGATCAGCCCGTCGGCGGCGGGCTGCCGGACCGGCGTGTCGGATCCGGCGGGCGGCACGTACAGGGCGGGCATGCCGCTCAGCGAGCGGGTGGCGGCCAGCACCGTGCCGTCGGCGGCCAGGACCTGGGCCTGGGCGTTCGAGTCGAAGCTGGAGGACGGCAGCGGATCCGGCCAGTCGCCGTTCTGCTGTCGCAGCTCGCTGATGTGACCGGCGTAGCTGCGCAGCCGGCCGTCGATCATGCTCCGTATGGAGTTCATCTGCAGCGTGTACATCAGCAGCAGTCCCCCGATGATCGCCGCGCTGATCGCCAGTCCCGCGGCGACGGTGACGCGGGCCCGCAGGGTGAATCTGGCCGGACGCATCGAGGGGCGCCGGAAAGGGCTGCGGCCGGTCACGGTTCGTCCCGGATGACGTACCCCTCGCCGCGCACGGTGCGGATGACGGCCGGGCCCTCAGCGGGCTCGATCTTCCGCCGCAACCGGTGGACCAGGACCTCCACCACCGCCGGGCCGCCGGCGTAGGCGGCATCCCAACAGTGTTCGAGCAACTCGACCTTGGGGACGACCCGCCCCTTGTTCCGGAGCAGGTGCTCCAGAACGGCGACCTCCCGGCCGCTCAGGTCCAGCGCGGCACCGTCCCGGCAGACGGTGCGGCCACCGGGATCCAGCACGAGGCCGGCGACACGGAGCTCGGCCGGCCGCGCGCGCAGCCCGCGCCGGGTCAGGGCGCGCAGCCGGGCGAGAAGGACCGGGTAGGAGAAGGGCTTGGTGAGATAGTCGTCGGCGCCCATGTCCAGACCCTCGGCCTGATCGAGGTCTTCGTCCAGGGCGGTGAGCATGAGGATCGGCGTCCACAGCCCGCCGTCGCGCAGCCGTTCGCAGACCTGGTAGCCGTTGAGGCCGGGCAGCATCACGTCCAGGATGATCACGTCATGCCCGGTCTCCTGCGCCTTCCACAGCCCGTCCTCACCGGTGGCCGCGACGTCGACGACGTAGCCCTCCTCCTCCAGCCCCCAGGTGAGGGCCTCGGCCATGGCCGGCTCGTCTTCGACCACGAGGATCCGCATGGTTCAGCGACCGTGGCCCGGACGGCATCGTGAAGTAGCCATGGATGCACGCTACGCGACGACGGCGCACGGCCGAATCACCCCACCGGACGGTAGTTTCCCGACGCGTCATCACCGGGGCGTACACGATGTACTACCCGAGGAGTAAGCCCACTGCCACGGTCAGCCCGCCATCAGCGCCTGGAACTCGGCCAGACTGATCGTTCCGTCGTGGTCGGTGTCACCGGTGCCGATCCGTTCCGCGGCGTCCTCGACGGTGACGTCCTCGCCGAACTCGGCGAGCGCGGCCTTGAGCTCATCGGCCGTGATCTTGCCGTCGCCGTCCAGATCGAAGCTCTGGAAGACCTTCTCAACGTCTTCGGGCGCTTTCCCGTGCCGTCCCATAGCCCTGCCTTCCATGATCGTTGCCAGGGTCGATGTCCGACACGATATCGCGTGCGCGGACCGCGAGCGGGACGGCATGCCGGTGGCGGTGAGCGAGGCCGGGTCCGGCACGTTCCGCGACTCCGACGCGCAGCAGGGACCCTGCGGGGCGGGAACCTATAGGGTTGTCGTCCAGGCCGCCGAGGCGGCGTCGCGGAACTTGCCGACACATCGTGGGGCCGTCCATGCGCACGCTCAACTGGGAAGACGGGGCGATCGTCGCGATCGACCAATGCCTCCTCCCCCATCAAGAGACTGTCTTGCGTCTGCGGACGGTGGAGGAGTTGATCGCCGCCATCCAGCGACTGGCGATCCGCGGCGCGCCGGCTCTGGGCGTCGCGGGCGCGCTCGGCGTGGCACTGTCCGCGCGGCTCCGGTCGCGGGACGGCCGACTCGATGAGACGGCGGTGCGCGCGGACGCCGAGCTGCTGGCCTCGGCCCGGCCCACGGCGGTCAACCTCCGCTGGGGTGTGGGGCAGGCGCTCGCCGTGCTGTCCGAAGGGCCGGAAGCCGTGCTGGCGCAGGCGTTGCGGGTGATGGAAGCGGACGACCGGGTGAACCGGCAGGCCGCGAGCGACGCCGCCGATCTGATCACCGGCCTGTGTCCGGACCGCCCCCTGCGGCTGCTGACGCACTGCAACGCCGGCGCGCTGGCGACGGCCGGGACGCGCGGCACCGCGCTCGGTGCGGTGTTCGAGCTCGCCGAGCGCGGCCGGATCGAGTACGTGATCGTCGACGAGACCCGCCCGCTGCTCCAGGGCGCCCGGCTGACCAGCTGGGAACTGGCGCGGGCGGGCATCCCGCACCGGCTGGCCGTGGACTCGGCGGCGGCGTCGCTGATGCGGCGCGGCCTGGTCGACTGCGTGGTGGTCGGCGCGGACCGGATCACCGCGAACGGGGACGTCGCCAACAAGATCGGCACGTACGGCCTGGCGGTCAGCGCCGCGCACCACGGCATCCCGATGGTGGTGGTCGCTCCGGAGTCGACGGTGGACGAGGATCTGGCCGACGGGGCGCTGATCGAGGTCGAGGAACGCGAGGCCGACGAGGTGCGGCGGGTGCTGGGCACGCCGGTCGCGCCGGAGGACACGCCGGCGTTCAACCCGGCGTTCGACGTGACCCCGGCCGCGCTCATCACCGCGGTGGTCACCGAGGCCCGCATCATGGGGCCGCGCGTCGTCACGGCGGGGCGGGCCGGATGAGGAACCGGTGGGACGACGGCGCGGCGCCCGGAGACGAGGACCTGCTGGGGCAGATCGTCTACGCCAGCCGACTGCTGGGGTCGGACCCCGAACTGGTGCTGCACGGCGGCGGCAACACGTCGGTGAAAAGCGATACTCCGGACGCGCTGGGCGTCCTCGTCCCCACACTGCTGGTCAAGGGCAGCGGATGGGACCTGGCGACCATCGAACGGCCGGGGTTCGCACCGTTGCGGCTGGAGCGGCTGCGCGCTGTCACCGGGGCCGAGACGCTGTCCGACGGCGCGATGATGAACGAGCTGCGGTGCGCGCTGCTGGACGCCTCCGCCCCGGATCCGTCGGTCGAGACGCTGCTGCACGCGCTCATCCCGGACACGTTCGTGCTGCACACGCACGCCGACGCCATCCTCACGCTGACGAATCTTGAGGACGGCGAGGAACGGATCCGTGCGGCGCTCGGCGAGGATCTGCTCGTCGTTCCGTACGTCATGCCGGGATTCGACCTGGCCAAGCATTTTCGTGATCTGCTCGCGACGCTGACCGGTCCGCTGCCTCGGACGATGGTCCTGTTGAGGCACGGAGTCTTCACGTCCGGTCCTTCGGCGCGGGAGGCGTATGACCGGATGATCGAAGTCGTCGATCGCGCGGAGCGCTATATCGGCGAGCACGTCGGCACGCAGGCCGAAACGCAGGCCGCCCCGCGCATCGACATCG
>JABFXP010000741.1 GCA_013361685.1 Catenulispora sp. | reverse complement strand
CGCCATTTCCCCGAGGGAACTGAGGCCCTCGCCGGAGGCGCCGGCCTTTCACAGGCCTTTGATTTTGACTGAAGAGCGACCCCCTCACGCACCGCCAGCCGAAGAGGCTCTGCGCAACCACGGGTCCGTGTACACCCCAACCACCAGCCGACATCCCCCAACCCTCGCCCCCGAACCCGGAACCCGCCGTCACCGTGGCGAAGCCCGTAAAAATGCCCTTCAACCCACCATCAACCGCAACCCGCCCCACCAACCGCCAGCAGTAGCGACGGACAACCACCCTCATCACCCTCGCCCTCACCCTCGACCCGCCCTCGCCCCAGAGCCTGATTTCCAGCCACTCCGCCCCTGCCACTACGCTGCGCGCCATGCGAGCCGATGCAGAAGACAACCGCCGCGCGCTCCTGGACGCAGCGCGCGAGGTCTTCGTCGAAGAGGGGACGTCCGTCGCGCTGGACAAGATCGCCAAGCGCGCGGGCGTCGGCATCGGCACGCTGTATCGGCGGTTCGCTGACCGGGACGCCTTGTTGCGCGGCGTCATCGTCGACACCTTCGAGAGCATGACGGCGGCGGTGCGGGCCGCCCAGGAGCCGGGCGCGGCGCAGCCGTCCTGGGAGCGGCTGGTGCGCGCGGTCGCCGACCTCGGCATCGGGCCGGCGCTGCCGATCATCTTCCGGGAGCGGCTTGACCTTATCGACGAGCCGACCGTCGCCGCCTCGATGCGGGAGGCCATCGCGGCGGTCGAGGACGTCTACCGGCGTGCGCAGGAGGCGGGGGAGTTGCGCGCCGATGTGAGCTTCCTGGAGATCCAGATGCTGGCCGGCATGCTCTCGATGGGCCGTCCCACCTACCCGCCGACCGTGGAGCCGGGGGCCATCACCGACCGTCTCGTCGGCATCCTGCTCGACGGCTTGCGGCTCTCGCCCGGGAACAGCGCGCTGCCGGGTGTGGCGATGGTGTTCAACCCGCTCGATCCCGCGGATCGGGCCGCCGTGGAGCGGGCCGTCGCTGAGGAGAACGCGCGGATCCGGAAGCTGCGGGGCTGAACAGACGAGCCCGCCGGAGGTTGGTCTCGGGCGGGCTCGTCTGTTCAGCTGTCAGCGGCGGTTCCGGTCAGATCACTCGTCGGGTGATCAGCGCCCGCTTCACCTCGGCGATGGCCTGCGTGATCTGGATCCCGCGCGGGCACGCCTCGGTGCAGTTGAACGTGGTGCGGCAGCGCCAGACGCCCTCGCGGTCGTTCAGGATCTCCAGGCGCTCGTTGGCGGCGTCGTCGCGGGAGTCGAAGATGAACCGGTGCGCGTTGACGATCGCGGCCGGCCCGAAGTACTGGCCGTCCGTCCAGAACACCGGGCAGGACGTGGTGCACGCCGCGCACAGGATGCACTTGGTGGTGTCGTCGAAGCGGTCGCGGTCCTTCTGCGACTGGATGCGTTCGCGGGTGGGCTCGTTGCCGTGGGCGATCAGGAACGGCTTGACGTCGCGGTAGGCCTGGAAGAAGGGCTCCATGTCGACCACGAGGTCCTTCAGCACCGGCAGCCCCTGGATCGGCTCGACGGTGATCGGCTTGCTCGGGTTCAGGTCCTTCACCAGGGCCTTGCACGCCAGGCGGTTCTTACCGTTGATGCGCATCGCATCCGACCCGCACACGCCGTGGGCGCAGGAGCGGCGGAAGGTCAGCGAGCCGTCCTGGTCCCACTTGATCTTGTGGAGCGAGTCCAGGATGCGCGCCGTCGGATCGGCCTCGACCTGGTAGTCCACCCAGTGCGGCTGGGCGTCGAGCTCCGGGTTGTAGCGCATGATGCGGACCGTGATGGTCATCATCTCCACGCCGGCCCGGCCCGAGGCCGACGTCGCCACCTTGTCCTGCACTGTCGCGGTGCTCATCAGTACTTACGCTCCGTCGGCTGGTAGCGGGTGACGATGACGGGCTTGTAGTCCAGGCGGATCTTGTAGCCGCCCTCGCCGTCCTTCTCCCGGTAGGCCATGGTGTGCTTCTGCCAGTTCACGTCGTCCCGCGTCGGGTAGTCCTCGCGGGCCTGGGCGCCGCGGGACTCGGTGCGGTTGCGGGCGCCGAGCACCAGGATCTCGGCCAGGTCGAGCAGGAAGCCCAGCTCCACGGCCTCCAGCAGGTCGGTGTTGAACCGCTTGCCCTTGTCCTGCACGGCGACGTCGCGGTAGCGGCGCTGCAACTCCTTGACGTCCTTCTCGGCCTGGGCGAGCGTCTCGTCGTTGCGGTACACGCCGGCGTTCTGGTCCATCGTGTTCTGCAGCTCGGCGCGGATCTGCGCCACCCGCTCGTGGCCGGTGGAGGTGCGCAGCCCCTCGACCATCGACACCACGGCCTGCTCCGGCTCGGCCGGCAGCGGCTGCAGCGCGGCGTGCTCGGTGTAGGCGGCGGCGTTCAGGCCGGCGCGGCGGCCGAAGACGTTGATGTCCAGCAGCGAGTTGGTGCCCAGCCGGTTGGAGCCGTGCACCGAGACGCACGCCACCTCGCCGGCCGCGTACAGGCCGCGGACCACGGTGTCGTTGTCGGCCAGCACCTCGCCGTCGATGTTGGTCGGCACGCCGCCCATCGCGTAGTGCGCCGTCGGGTACACCGGCACCAGCTCCGTGGTCGGCTCCACGCCCAGGTAGGTGCGGGCGAACTCGGTGATGTCCGGCAGCTTCTCCTCGATCTGCTCGGCCGGCAGGTGCGTCAGGTCCAGGTAGACGTAG
>JABFXP010000571.1 GCA_013361685.1 Catenulispora sp. | reverse complement strand
CCCGGACCTCCCGGACCCCACGGTCCCCGCAGCCGCCGCCGACGTCACCAGCGCCGACGCTGCAGGCTCGCCGAGCCGAGGCAGCGAGAACTCCACCGCGTTCAACGGCGTCTCCGAAATCAGGACCTTGAACCACTCGGTCGCCGACGCTCCCGGCACCGCCGCCCGCCCGGGCGGCAGCGCGATCCGCACCGCGCGCCCCCGCCCCGCCGAAACCGTGCGGCGCGCCCCGACCCAGTCGCCGGCGAACAGGTCGGTGTCCATGCGGAACCGGTCGGTGAGGTGCAAGACCACGCAGTACAAGGCGCGGTCACTGGTGTTCCGGATCCGGAGGAACATCGACGGCGCCTGCACGCTGCCGTCGGGCGCACGATGGTAGTTCACCACCAGCGAACCGTCCTCGGGCGACGCCAGCGGCGGCTGCCCCAGCCGGTCGACAGTCTGCCCGCGCCGCACCGCCGCGACCTCGAGGCGCACCGCCCGCGCCAGTGGCGACACCGGATTCGCCAGCCCGGCGAACAGCCGCCACCGGGCGATGTGCTCCAGATCGCCGACCAGGCGGGCGGCCTGCTCCGGCGAGCGACAGGGATACGGCGGCGCCAGCGCGGCGCCGTCGGCCCGGCACACCCGCACCAGCCCGGCCCCGGCCGCCCGCAGCCGCAGCGTCGGCGGGCAGGCCCGGTCGGCGCCGTCGACCACCCGCAGGTACGGCGAGGGCACGCCACCGGCACCCGCAGATGCCAGAGTCCTGACAAGCAGAGGTCTGATGTATGCCCCGGCGGACGCCGTCTCCAGCCCGACCGTCTCGGCCGGCAGCGGGACGCGCGTGACCACCACCGGATGGCTCGTCCGGCGGTCCAGCCCGTCCGGTTCCCACCCGATCGGCTCCAGAACGCTTTGCTCGGCCCGCACTTCGGCCACCCGGGCCGGCCGCGCCTGGCCGCTGCCGCGCACGGTGACCACCGTCGGATCGGCGGCGGTGCCCGGCACGAGGCCGTGACAGGCTCCGGCGTCGAGGATCCACGCGCCGTCGCGGTAGCGGATCCGCATCGAGGACGGCGGCACGCGGGGCGGCCCGCCCAGGAACGGCTGATCGGCGAGCGCACCGCCGCGTGCGGCACCCGCCGGGAACAGCGTCGGGCCCTGGCCGGGGACCAGGTGCCGGACCCGGCTGCGGGCGTCGTCGAGCAGCCGCCGATAGGTGACCGTGGGCTCGCGAGTGAGCCGGTCCAGCAGGGCCGAGGTGAACACGCCCCGGTGGTGCTCTCCGATCCGGAGCTCCACCGCGACCTCCCGCGGGCCGCACGCGGCCAGTGCCACGTGATCGGCTGCGGAGAACACCTCGGCGCCCGCGCTCTCGGCGCCGATCATGTCCTGAAGCTCGGTGAGGAACGATTCTGACGACGGCGGCACGGTCGGCGGCGGACTCCAACGGACCTCCGGTTCGAAGTCCGCCCCGGCGCCGGCAACGGCCGCCGCCGCGGCGACGTCCTCCGGCGCCGCCCCGTCGCCGTGGCACCGGTCCAGTACCAGCGCGACGTGCGCACCGGCGGCAGCGATGTCGGCGACCAGCAGCGCGACTTCGCAGTCCAGCAGATCCGGAACCGGCCCCAGACGGCTGTCGGAGCACAGCAGCGTCTGGAACCTCCCGGTCGGGTCCAGGTGCGCCAGCTCCGCCGGGGCCGGCAGCCACGACCCGCGTCCGCTGAACCAGAACAGCACGCTGTCGCCAGGCCCGGCCTGGCCCAGATGCTTGCGGAAACCGGCGATCACCGCCGCCCGGGTGGCCTCGGCGTCGGTCAGCGTCAGCAGATGCAGATCCTCTTCTGGAATGCGGGCCCGTAGATACTGCTCGACGTCCAGCACATCGCGGCGGGCGCCCCGCAGCGGGGCCACCGGCGGCAGATAGGCGTCGACGCCCACGAGCAAGGCGTACAGCGGCATGGTGCTCATCCCCCTCGGGCTCGGCGACGGCGTCGCGAAGAACAGAGCGGGGAGGGACCGTGTCCCTCCCCTTGGTGCCCCCTGTTTTCGTCCCCGGCGGCGCCGGGTCAGCCGATCACCCCCAGGATCCACATCGTCAGCGTCCGGAATCCGAGATGCGACTCCATAGTGCGGCCCTCCCCTCCGTGTTCGCGTACTCCCCCAACGGGTCGCTGCAACCACGATCGCGGGCGGGCCGCCACCCTCGGAAGGTGTTGCCCCCGGCCCGGACCGGGAGGCAACGGGAAACGCTCAGGCCCGCAGCACCTCGGCCAGCCGCAGCCGGGTGCGGCCCACCGCCGGGTGACCGGGCCACCGGTTCAGGTCGCGCGACAGACCGCGCAGGTCGACGCGGACGGTGGCGGACTGGATCCGGCCGCAGGCGTCCAGCACCTCGTCGGCCACCGCGCAGGCCTGCTCCGGTTCGCCGCAGCCGGCCAGCGCCAGCGCCAGGCGCGCGCCGAACCGGGCGCGGGCGCGCGGGGCGTCGGCCGGTATGCGGTCCAGTTCGCGCTGCAAGACGTCGGCGGCCTGCCGGGGCCGTCCGAGGTCGAACAGGCACCAGCCGGTGGCGACGGCGACCTGATCCGGGACGTAGCCCGAGCCGATCGTGGGCGCCGCGGAGCTGTTATGTCCGGCGGCGTCGGCGATGCGGACGGCGCCGTTCGCGACCGTCGCCACGGTGCCCGTCTGGCCGCCCGGTGCGGTGGTCCCGGCCTCCTGCGCGGCCTGCGCCAGCA
>JABFXP010000540.1 GCA_013361685.1 Catenulispora sp. | reverse complement strand
GACGGCTGGCTGCTCGGCGTCGACGTGCTCGGCGGCGGGGTCCCGCCGGAGCCGACGACCGCGGCGACGTCGATGGCGACCGCGTCCTTGGCCGCGGTGCTCACCGTGGCGTTGCCCGAGCCGTCGACCACCACGGTCGGGCCGGTGCAGGCGCCGTCGGCGAAGTCGCCGTGGATCAGGTCGCAGTACGTGCCGGCCGGCAGACCGGTGGCGTAGGTGGCGCCGACGGCTGAGGTCTCGTTGTTGATCGAGATCCAGCCGGCCGCGCCGCGGCTGAAGGCGATGGCGTTGTTGTTGTCGGTCCACCAGTGCGCGACGGGCTGTCCGGCCGTGGTGTTGTGGAAGCCGACCATGTTGGCCACGCCCTGCTGCCGGTCCAGGCATTCCCACACGCCGGTGCCGCAGACGGTGTCGGTGACGTAGCCGTTGGCGTCGGCCGGCGGGGACTGGTCGTTGTCGCTGTAGTCGAACCCTGAGTAGACCTGCGGCGTGCTGCCCCAGCCGTAGGCGAGTTCGAACTCGGTGGCCAGGTTGTAGGTCGCGCCGTTCTTGTAGTTCAGCGCCGAGCCGTTGCGCTCCAGGTCGTGGTTGGTCACCATGACGGCGTCCGAGCCGGAGGGCTCGAAGCCCTGGCCGAAGCTCTGCAGGCCGGTGATGGAGCCGAGGAAGGCGCTGCGGAGCCCGTAGGCGTAGTCGAACCCGAGGACGTTGCCGTTGGCCTCGAACGCCGAGGGCGCGAGCTGCCCGCTGCTGCCCGGGTAGACCTCCTGCATCACGTACGGCCGGACTCCGGCGGCGGTGTTGTTCACCTTGCCCAGGATCGCCGCCATGTCGGCCTGCGCGATGTGCTTGGCGGCGTCCACCCGGAATCCGTCCACGCCGTAGCCCTCGAGCTTGTTGAGGTAGCCCGCGATCTTGGTGCGGACGTCGTCGTGTTCGGTGTAGAGGTCCGAGAGCACCAGCAGCTGGCATTCCTGGACCTGGGTGACGTTGTTCCAGTCCTTGATGGTCAGGTCGGAATTGGGGCACGGCGGGTCGAAGTGGAAGCTCGAGGTGTCGTAGCCGATCGACGCATACGTGTACGTGGCCGGGTTGAACGTGGCGCCGCCGTAGGAGTCGGTCGAGGTCTGGTTCGCCCCGGCCGTGTGGTTGACCACCACGTCGGCGTAGACCTTGACGCCGGCGGCGTGGCACGCCGACACCATCGAGGCGAACTGCGCCTCGGTGCCCATGCGGCTGTTCAGGTCGTAGCCGGCCGGCTGGTACACGTCCCACCACGGATGCGATCCGGCCAGCCGGATCGAGTCCTCCGGCGGCGCGACCTGCACCGCGCCGTAGCCCTTGGGCCCGAGCACGTTCGCGCACTCCCGGCCCACCGAGGGCCAGTTCCACTCGAAGAGGTTCGCGACGACGTCGCGCGGGGTGCCGCCGGCCGCGGCGTGGGCGGCGGACGGGCCGAGCGTTCCGGTCACGGTGGCGGTCAGGGCCGCGGCCACCAGGGTTCCCGCCGCGGCCGCCGCGGCGGCTCCGGCTGATCGGGCGCGCAGGCGCCGGCTGAAGGAGGGACGCATCGAAGAAGCCTTCCGGGAGCGACGATCCGAACGAGACGAGGCCGCGGCCGCTGACCTGGAGGTGCACCGGAAGAGTGGCGCGGGCCCGGCCGCGCGTCAATGGCTTTCGTGAAATTTCTGAAACTTGCAAGAAGGCTGGGCGTGAACCCCTGGTCAATCGCTCGGCAGAGCCCTTTCGTGGGCTGTCTTTGCAAGACGCCGTCGCATCATGAGGCGGTGACGTGGGGCGAGTCAGACTGCAAACTTGCGAAAGACTTTCCAGGAACGGCCGGTGCTTGCTAGCGTTCCGCCCGTCCCGGAGGTTGCTCGTCTCGCTCGTCTCCGTCCAGAGGAGGGTCCTGCCTTGCGCCGGAAACCACGCATGAAGTTGTCGGCGGTCGCGATGGCGGCGGTCCTGGCCGGTTCGCTGCTCACCGTGCTCCCGGCCCGGGGCTCGGCGGCGCCGCCGGAGCCGACGGACGCCAAGCTGGCCGCTGTCGGCGACCGCCCCGGTCAGACGCGTGAGCAGTACTACTTCGTCATGCCGGACCGGTTCGCCGACGGCGACCCGGGCAACGACACCGGCGGCCTCACGGGCGGCCGGCTGACCACCGGCTACGACCCCACGGATCCGGGCTTCTACCACGGCGGGGACCTGAAAGGCGTCATCAACCGCCTGGACTACATCAAGGGCCTGGGAACCACGGCGATATGGCTGGCGCCGGTGTTCAAGAACAACCCCGTCCAGGGCACCGGCGCGAACGCCTCAGCCGGCTACCACGGCTACTGGATCACCGACTTCACGCAGGTCGATCCGCACTTCGGCACCAATGCCGAGCTGGCGACGCTGATCAAGGACGCGCACCAGAAGGGGATGAAGGTCTACTTCGACATCATCACCAACCACACAGCCGACGTAGTCCAGAATGCTGAGAACTCCTACGACTACCGCTCCAAGGCGGCCTTCCCTTACCTCGACGCTTCCGGCACGCCGTTCGACGACGCCCAATACGCTGACGGCTCCAAAGCGTTCCCGGCCGTCAACGCCGCGTCCTTCCCCTACACGCCGACGGTGCCCGCCGGGCAGCAGCACGCCAAGACCCCGGACTGGCTCAACGACGTCACGATGTACCACAACCGGGGCAACTCGACCTTCGCCGGGGAATCAGGCTCCTATGGCGACTTCTACGGCCTCGACGACCTGTTCACCGAACGCCCCGAGGTCGTCAAGGGCATGGAGGACATCTACGACACGTGGATCGGCAAGACCGGCGTGGACGGCTTCCGGATCGACACGGTGAAGAACGTCGACATGCCGTTCTGGCAGCAGTTCATCCCGCAGATCACCCAGTACGCGCGGGACCACGGCAAGCCGGACTTCTTCTCCTTCGGCGAGGTCTACGATTCCGCGCCGGCCACCACGTCCTCCTACGTCACGCAGGGCAAACTCCAGGCCACCCTGGACTTCCCGTTCCAGAACGCGGCCCGTGAATACGTCTCGCAAGGTGCTTCGGCGCGTGCCCTCTCGCAGCTTTTCGCCGAAGACGCGGACTACAACGGAGCATCGTCGAACGCGTACGAACTGCCGACCTTCCTCGGCAACCACGACATGGGCCGGATCGGCGGCTTCCTCGCCGCCGACAACCCCAAGGCCTCCGCGGCCGAGCTGTTGCAGCGGGACGTGCTGGCCAACCAGCTGATGTTCCTGACCCGAGGCCAGCCCGTGGTGTATTACGGTGACGAGCAGGGCTTCACCGGAAACGGCGGCGACAAGGCCGCACGCCAGGACATGTTCGCATCACAGACCCCTTCCTACATATCCGACTCGCAAATAGGCACGACGCGAACGGACGCGACCGACGAGTTCGATCCGACGCATCCGCTGTACCAGACCATCGCCGGGCTCTCGCAGCTGACCAAGGACAATCCGGCGCTGCGCGACGGCGTGCAGGTCGAGCGGTACGCCGCCGACGGTCCCGGCGTGTACGCGTTCTCCCGCACCGACGCCAAGCAGCAGGTCGAGTACGTCGTCGCCGTCAACAACGCGACCAGCGACCAGACCGTCTCCCTGCCGACCTACTCCGCCGGCATGACCTTCGACCGGATCTACCCGAACGCCGGACCGAAGCCCACCACCGGCCCGGACGGCAAGCTCACGGTGGACGTCCCGCCGCTGTCGGCCGTCGTGTTCAAGGCCGAGGCGCGGCTCGCCGCCCCGTCCGCCGCACCTTCGGTGACCGTCGACGCCCCGGCCGCCGGCGCGACCGGACTGGTCAGCGTCGGCGCGACCGTCCCCGGCACCGGTCTGGACAAGGTGGTCTTCGCAGCCCAGGTCGGCTCCGGCCAGTGGCAGACCCTCGGCGTCGCCGACCACGCCCCCTACCGGGTGTCACAGGACCTTTCCAAAGTCGCCGCCGGAACCCCCGTGCGCTACAAGGCAGTCGTCGTGGACTCCGCCGGCGCCACCGCACACGCCTACGGCACCACGACCGTCGGGGCGGTGCCGCCGCCGCAACCGCCGCAGGCGGTCAACCGCGACTACGCGGTCGTCCACTACCAGCGTCCCGATGGGAACTACCAGGGCTGGAACCTCTACACCTGGGGCGACATCGATCCCTCGCAGCAGACGACCTGGCCCGCGGGCCAGCCCTTCACCGGCGTCGACGCCTACGGCGCCTTCGCCTGGGTCAAGCTCAAGCCCGGCGCCACGGACGTGGGATTCATCGTCGAGAACAACGGCGTCAAGGACGTGCCCGACGATCGCCATATCGACCTCACCAAAACCGGGGAGGTGTGGCTCACCCAAGGCGACCCGAACGTGTCGACCACACCGCCGAGCCCTTATCCGCCGGTCCCGGCGAACACGGCGATCCTGCACTACCACCGCGCCGACGGGAACTACGCCGGCTGGGGGCTGCACGTGTGGACCGGCGCGGCGAACCCGACCTCGTGGACCGCGCCGTTGCAACCGTCGGGTCAGGACTCCTACGGACTGGTCTTCACCGTGCCGTTGGCGGCCGGAGCCACCAGCTTGTCCTATATCCTCCACAACGGTGACACCAAGGACCTGCCCGACGACCAGTCGCTGAACCTGGCGGCCACGGGCCGCGAGGTGTGGATCCTGTCCGGGCAGGAGGGCTACCTGCTCCCCGAACCGGCCGGCTCGGCGCTCGACGCGGATCTGAGCAAGGCCAAGGCCCAGTGGATCGACGCGTCCACGGTCGCGTGGAAGCAGCCCGTGGACCCGGCACTGCATCAGGAACTGGTCTACGCGCCGGACGGCGGGATCAGCGTCCTGAACGGCGACCTCTCGCAGCCCGGGCACTGGCTGCGGCTGGAGCCGGTCCCCGGCGGCCTCACCGCGGCGCAACTCGCGGCGCATCCGAACCTGGCGGGCTACTCGGCCTTCTCGATCGACCCGCGGGACCGGGGAAGGATCGACGAGGCCCTGCGCGGGCAGGTGATCGCCACGCAGCGCAACGCGGCCGGCGCCCTGCTCACGGCGACCGGCGTGCAGCTCGCCGGGGTGCTCGACGACCGCTACGCGCACGCGGCCGCCACCGCGAAGCTCGGGCCGGTGTTCGACGACGGCCGGCCGCGGCTGTCGCTGTGGGCGCCGACCGCGCAGGACGTGGCGCTGGAACTCTACGACGACTCCAAGAGCACGACGAAACCGCAGGTCGTGCCGATGAGCCGGGACGCGGCGACCGGCGTCTGGACGACGCCGATCCACGGCGACTGGAAGGGGAAGTACTACCTGTACCGCGTCACCGTCTGGGCTCCTTCGGTCCAGCGCGTGGTGGTCAACCACGTGACCGACCCCTATTCGCTGTCGCTGTCCGCTGATTCGACCCGCAGCCAGATCGTCGACCTCAGCGACCGCCGCCTGATGCCGCAGGGCTGGTCGGCCGTGACCAACCCGGCCCCGGCGGTCCCCAAGCAGATCCAGGAGCTGCACGTCCGCGACTTCTCCGTGGCCGACCCGACGGTCGCCGCGGCGGACCGGGGCACGTATCTGGCCTTCACGGACACCGGATCGGACGGGTCCAAGCACCTTCGGGCCCTGGCCCAGTCCGGCGTCACCCACGTCCACCTGCTGCCGGTGTTCGACTTCTCCTCCGTGCCCGAAACGGCCGCCGGACAGCAGAGCCCGCCGTGCGACCTGGCCTCCTACGGTCCGGCGTCCGACCAGCAGCAGGCTTGTCTGGCGAAGGTCGCAGGCAAGACCGCCTACAACTGGGGATACGACCCCCTGCACTACACCACGCCGGAGGGTTCGTACTCGACGGACCCCGACGGCAGCGCCCGGATCGGCCAGTTCCGCTCCATGGTGCAGGCGATCAACGGCGACGGCCTGGGCGTCATCATGGACGTGGTCTACAACCACACCTCGGCGGCGGGACAGGACCCGCACTCGGTGCTGGACCAGATCGTCCCCGGCTACTATCAGCGGCTGCTCGCCGACGGCACGATCGCCACGTCCACCTGCTGCCCCGGCACCGCGCCGGAGCACACGATGATGGACAAGCTCGTCGTGGACTCGGTCGTCACCTGGGCCAGGCAGTACAAGGTGGACGGCTTCCGGTTCGACCTGATGGGCCACCTGCCGAAGGCGACCATGCTCGAAGTCCGCGCGGCACTGGACGCGCTGACCGTGGCCGAGGACGGCGTGGACGGCAAGAAGATCTACCTGTACGGGGAGGGCTGGAACTTCGGCGAGGTGGCCGACAACGCCTACTTCGTCCAGGCCACCCAGGCCAACATGGCCGGCACCGGCATCGGCACGTTCAACGACCGGGTGCGCGACGCCGTGCGCGGCGGCGGGCCGTTCGACAGCGACCCCCGGATCCAGGGGTTCGGCTCGGGCCTGTTCACCGACCCGAACGGCGACCCGGTCAACGGCACACCGGAGCAGCAGCGAGCGGCGTTGCTGCATGACCAGGACCTCATCAAGGTCGGCCTGACCGGGAACCTGAAGGACTACTCCTTCACCGACTCGGCGGGGCGGCAGGTGACCGGATCGCAGATCGACTACAACGGCTCGCCGGCCGGATACGCGGACAACCCGGCGGACGCGATCACCTACGTCGACGCACACGACAACGAAACCCTCTACGACGCGCTGACCTACAAGCTGCCGCAGTCCACGTCGGCCGCCGACCGGTCCCGGATGCAGGTCCTCGCCCTGGCGACCACCGCGCTGTCGCAGAGCCCGGGCTTCGTCCAGGCCGGATCCGACCTGCTGCGGTCGAAGTCCTTCGACGGCAACTCCTACGACTCCGGAGACTGGTTCAACGCCATCCACTGGAACTGCGCCGACGGCGACGGCTTCGGACGGGGCCTGCCCCCGGCGGCGTCGAACCAGAGCAAGTGGCCGTACATGACGCCGCTGCTCCAGGATCCCGCGCTGCGGCCGGGCTGCGCGGCGATCGACGCGACCACCGCCGCGTACCAGGACCTGACCCGGATCGCGAAGTCCTCGCCGCTGTTCTCCCTGGGCACCGGAGCCGCCGTCCAGCAGGGCGTGTCGTTCCCGCTGTCCGGCGCCGACGAGACACCGGGCGTCGTCACGATGCGGCTGACCGGCGCCGACCCGCACTGGAAGTCGATCACCGTCGTGTTCAACGCGACCCCTCAGACGCAGAAGCAGAAGATCGACGCACTGCGCGGAGCATCGGTCGCGCTGCATCCGGTCCAGGCCGGCGGCGCCGACCCGGTGGTGAAGCAGGCGTCCTTCGACACCTCCACCGGAACGCTCGCCGTGCCGGCGCGGACCGTGGCGGTGTTCGTGCAGTCCTGACCGGCAGGGGAAATCGGCCGCGCGGGTCGGAGGCGCACCACCTCCGACCCGCGCGGCCCCTTGCCGCCGACGAGCCGGAACGACCCCGCGTGACCTAGATCGAAAAGGGTTGCCGCTGGTAGAGCCGTGGCTTAGCGTGGTCGTGAGCAGGTGATCACATGAGCGACTCCTCTGTTCCAGGCGGAGTGCGGTGCAGCGGGGGTTTTGCGTTCGTCGGACGACTACGCGAGCTGAACGACGTCGTCTCCACGCTGCTGAGCCCACCGGCCATCGTCCTGGTCGAGGGCGAAGCCGGAATCGGCAAATCACGGCTGGTCTACGAGGCCGGCGCGGCTCTCGGCAGAGCGGGGCGCCCCGTGGTCACGGGTTTCTGCCACCCCCTGAGAGATCCCGTCCCGTTCGGGCCCGTCATCGACGCCCTGAGCAAGACCGGGCCGCTGCTGCCGGCCCGCGAGCAGATTCCGCGCACCGCCGGGGCGCTCGCGACGCTGCTGCCGGACCTCGCCGACCGGCTTCCGTTTCCGCCACCGCCCACGGACGACGCCGGCGAGGAACGGAACCGCAGGATGCAGGGGGTCCGGTCGCTGCTGGCCGCCCTCGGGCCGGTGACCCTGGTGATCGAGGACGTCCACTGGGCCGACGACGTCACGCGGGAGCTGTTGCTGCTGCTCAGCCGGGACATGCCGGAACAGCTGAGCCTGGCCCTGACCTTCCGCGCCGGCGATCTGCCGCCCGGATCGCCGCTGCTCGGCGCCGCCTTCCGGCGGCAACCGGGAACCCGCGGCTGCGTCCTCCATCTCCTTCCCCTCACCGAGCAGGAGGTGTGGGAGCTGACTCAAGACGCGCTCGGTCTCAGCGCCGACGCCGCAGTGGGCCGGACCCTGTTCGAACGCAGCGCGGGCGTGCCGCTGGTCGCCGAGGAAGACCTGATCACCCTGCGCGAGAAGACCCGCAGCGGCGTCCCGGCGGCGGACACCGACCTCGCTACCGAGCTGGAGCATGCCGAACTTCCCCACGGACTGCGCGAATCACTGAGCGAACGCCTGGTGTCCCTGTCGCCGGACGGCCTGGCGGTGGTGGAGTCGGCCGCCGTGCTGGCGGTGCCCGCCACCGAAGAACTGCTGGCCCACGTCGCGGATCTGACCGACGAGGACGAGGCGAAGGCACTGATGGAAGCCCTGAACGCCTCCGTGCTCCAGGAAGTCAGCCCGGCGCACTACGCCTTCCGCCACGTGCTCGCCCAGCAAGTCGTCTATCAGCAGATCGCCGGACCGCGGCGGACCAGACTGCACCGGCGGGCGAAAGCCGTCCTGGAAAGCCTCACGTCGCCGCCGCTGGTCCAGGTGGCCCACCACGCGTTCGCGCTGGGCGACAAGGACGCCTGGCTGGAGTGTGCCGAGGCCGCGGCCAACCAGGCCGTCGCCCTCGGAGACGCCGGAACCGCCGCGACGCTGTTCCACCAGATCCTGGACCAGCGGGAGCTCCCCACCCCGATCCGCTCCCGGGTCGCGATCGGCCTGGCCCTCATCGCCGCCAACGGCGTCGACTACACGGCCGACGCCGCACTGCTGCGCCGGATGCTGACCGACCCGCAACTGCCGACCGCGACCCGCGGCGAGATCCGCCTGGCCCTGGGCCTGCTGATCACCAACCACGCCGGCGACCGCACCGGCTTCCAAGCGATCGAGCAGGCCGCCGAGGAACTGGCCGAACGTCCCGTCCGCGCCGCCCGCGCGATGATCGCCCTGGCCCTCCACGAGCAGGACGGCGCGGGGGACCGGGCCTGGGAATGGATGCACCGCGCCGACGCGGCGCTGCGCGCGAGCCCGGACGCCGCGATGCTGGCGACCGCCGAGGCGACCCGGCTGACCCTGATGGCCCGCGAAGGCGACCCCGCGGTCTGGGACGAGGTGGACCGGCTGCCCCGCCGCTGCGAAGACGTCGACATCCTCCGCCAGACGGCCCGGGCCCTCTACAACGTCGGGGACATCGCCGTGGAACTCGGCCACGACCGCCGCGCCGAGACCCTGCTGACGGAAAGCCGGGTGCTGGCGCACCGGGCGCACGTCCCCTACCTGGAGTCCTACAGCCGGATCGTGCTGGCCCGGCTGGAAGGACTGCGCGGGAACTGGACGAACGTCGAAAAGCGCTTCAACGCACTGGCCTACGAATACCCGGACATCGCGATGCTCCGCATGGAACAGGCCATGCTGCTCGGCCTGATCGCCGACGCCCGCGGCCGGCGCAGACAGGCCGTGGCGCAGTTCACCGCCGCGGCCGAACTGGGCAAGACCGAATCACAGGTCACGATGAGACTGCGCGCCGCCGCGGCGCTCGCCACGACCTGCCTGAGCGAGGGCACGCTCGGCAAGGCCTGGGCGTTCGTCGAACCGGCCGCCGCGACGCTGCGCGAGGCCGCGGCCTGGGCCAGGGCGACGGGCCTGGTGCCGGTCGCCGTCGAGACGGCCCTGGCGCGCGGCGACCGCGAGTTCGCCGAAAGCGTCGCCGACGACGCCGAGGACGGGCTCCAGGGCCGCGACGCACCGGCGGCCACCGCGGAACTGCACCTGGCCCGCGGCCTGCTGCACGGCGCGACCGAGCAGGCCGTCCGGCACTTCGGTCTCGCACGGCAGCTATGGGCCGACATCGGGCGGCCCTACAACCGCGCCCAGGCGACGGAGCGGATGGGCATCGCCCTGGCGGAAACCGATCCCGACCAGGGCTACTCCCGCCTCGACGAAGCCCTGAGCGATTTCACCAAGCTCGGCGCCACCTATGACGCCGCACGGTGCCAGAGCACGCTGCGGACCCTGGGACTGCTCAGGCGCGCGCCGCGCGGCAGGCACGGCTACGGCGACCAGCTGTCGCCCCGCGAACGCCAGGTCGCCGAACTGCTGGCCCAGGGCGCCACCAACCGGGACATCGCCCAGGCGCTGTTCCTGTCCCCGCGCACGGTGGAGACCCACGT
>JABFXP010000291.1 GCA_013361685.1 Catenulispora sp. | reverse complement strand
CTGGTTCCTCGGTGCTGGTTCCTCGGTGCTGGTTCCTGCCTACCGCGATCCTGCGCCATGCGCGCGTGGGAAGACGTCCGGCTGGGGGAGGTCGCGTGCGTACTCTGCTGGGAGTACGCACGCGTCACCACCCCGCCGCCGTCACAGGGATTCGGCGATCCTGGCCACCTCGGCGAGGATCCCCGCGGCGGTCTCCTCGACGATCGCCTTGGCCTGCGCCGCGACCTCCGTGCTCGACGTGACCTCGGTGCGGCCGTCGCCGAGGTCCTTGAAGTCGAGGGCCACTTCGAGCGTTTCGGGGCCGTTGGGGACGGTCATGACGACGCGGCGGTTCTCGATCACCTCGACGTAGCGGCCTTCGAGCTCGATCTCCTCGCCGCCGGGGGTGACGACGGCGCTCCAGGTGCCGCCGGTGCGCAGGTCGGTGCGGGCCGAGCCGGGCTTGGCGCCGAACCACTGCTCGAAGTGGCGGGGTTCGGTGTCCGCGCGCCAGACCTTGTCGCAGGAGGCGTCGATGACGCGGGTGACGGAGACGGTGATGAAGTCGGTCATGATCTGCTCCTTCGAGGGCTGTGACGCTGTCGAAGGTTCAGACGACGCGGGCGCGCGGAACTCATCGGCGCCGGGCGTGCGTCCCACCCGGGAAATCTCGAAGGCCGCGGCGGGCACCGGGCCGTATTGTCGGGGCGTGCTCGATTACGATCTCGAAGCGTCCCACTACGACCGGACCCGCGGCGGTGCGGACCGGGCGCGGGCCGCCGCCGGGGCGCTGCTGGAGCTGGTGCCGCCGGACGCCGCGGTGCTGGTGGACGTGGCCTGCGGCACCGGCATCGTCTCGGAACTGCTGGCGGCGCCGGGCCGGACGGTGATCGGCGTGGACCGCTCGGCCGGGATGCTGGCGCGGGCGGTGCCGCGGGTCGACGCCGTGGTGCGCGGCGACGCGACGCGGCTGCCGGTGGCGGACGGCTCGGTGGACGCGGTGACGTTCATGTGGCTGCTGCACCTGCTCGAGGCGCCGGTGGTCGAGGCGGCGATCGGCGAGGCGGCGCGGGTGCTGCGTCCCGGCGGGGTGCTGGCGACCAGCGTGGACAAGAACTCGGCGAACATCGGCGCCGACACCGATGTCGGGGCGCTGCTGGTGGCGGCCCGCCGCGAGTTCGGGCCGGCGCCGGCCGACGGCTTCGAACGGGTCCGGGAGGTGGCCGGCGCGGCCGGTCTGGAGTTCGTCGCCACGTCCGGCTACGTGGGCCACGGCCAGGGGCGCACCCCGCGGATGTGGGCGCGGATGGTGCGCCAGGACTTCAGCTGGAGCCGCAGCGCCGCCCCGGAGCGGATCGCAGAACTCTGCCGGGCGCTGGAGGCGCTGCCGGATCAGGACGTCAAGCGGCCCGATCCGGTCTACAAACTGGCGGGGTTCCGGCGGCCGGGCAGGGCGCCCCTCACAACTTCGCCATAGCCGCGTGGAGCGCCTCCCGGGAGGCCGCGGCCTTCGGGCTCCCCGTGCGCTGGTTGATCTCCAGCGCGAGCCGGAACCGCAGCGCCGCCTCCACGTGCTTGCCCTGGTCGTAGAAGCTGCGGCCCGAATGGTGGGCGGCGGCGGCCACCAGGGCGTCGTCGTTCAGGTACAGGGCCAGCTTCTCGGCGCGGTGGAACATGGTGTCGGCCTGGGTCCACTCGCCTCGCCACTGGCGGGCGTGGCCGACGAGGAGCTGGGCGCGGACCATCTGGCGCAGGTCCCCGGACAGGTCGGCGGCGGCGAGGGTGAGTTCGGCTTCGAGGACTGCTTCGTCGAGGCGGCCGGCGATGCGCAGCAGCGTCGCGTACTCGGCGCGGATCTCGGGGTGGTCGTCCAGGTCCCGGGCGGAGAGGTCGGCCAGGCGGGCCGCCAGCGCCGCCGGATCGCCGACGGTCTCGCGCAGCGTCTCCGGATCGGTGGGGAAGTCAAGGCCCATAGTTCCATCCTCCGCTGATCGGCGGCGCTGCGCGAGCCAAGAGGATGCCTACCCCATGGACTCCAGTGTCTTACCCTTCGTTTCCTTGACCAAGTAGTAGACGAACGGCACGGACAGCGTGGCCGCCACGGCGTACAAGGTGTACGCACCGCTCAGGCTCCAGCGGGACAGCGAGGGGAACGACACGGTGACCAGCCAGTTCGCCAGCCATTGGGCGCTGGCCGCCACGGACAGGGCCAGGGCCCGGATCCGGTTGGGGAACATCTCGCCGAGCAGCACCCAGACCACGACGCCCCAGGACATCGCGAAGAAGAACACGTAGGCGTTGGCGCTGAGCAGCGCCACCACGCCCTGGCCCTTGGGCAGCGTGGCCTTGCCGCCGGCGCCGGAGGTGGTCGAGTAGGAGAACATCCACGCGGTCAGTGCCAGCGACAACGCCATGCCGACCGAGCCGGTCAACAGCAGCGGACGGCGTCCGATCCGGTCCACGAGCGCCATCGCCACCACGGTGCCGGCGATGTTGACCACGGCCGAGACCATCGAGATCAGCAGCGAGTTGGAGGTGTCGATGCCGACCGACTGCCACAGCAGGGAGCTGTAGTAGAAGATCACGTTGATGCCGACGAACTGCTGGAAGACCGACAGCCCGATGCCGATCCAGACCACGGCCAGCAGGTTGCGGCGGCTGGGCGTCAGCAGGTCGACGATCTTGGGTTTCACCTCGCCGGCGAGCTGTGCGCGGATCTCGGCGATGCGGTCGCCGACGTTGGCCGTGGTGCCCTCCACCTCGGCCAGGACCTCGCGGGCGCGGTCGTCGTCGCCGATCGCCACCAGATAGCGCGGCGATTCCGGCAGCATCGTGGCCAGCACGCCGTAGACCACCGCCGGGATCGCCTCCGCGCCGAGCATCCAGCGCCAGGCGGCCAGCCCGCCCAGGTGGTCGGTGTTGGTGCCGCCGGCGGCCAGGTTGATCAGGTAGTTCACCAGGGCGGAGAACGCGATGCCCAGGACGATCGCCAACTGCTGGAACGCGGTCAGGCGGCCGCGGTAGGCCGGCGGGGACACCTCGGCGATGTAGGCCGGGCCGATCACCGAGGCGATGCCGATGGCGAAGCCGCCGATGATCCGCCAGAGGGTCAGGTCCCAGGTGTGGAAGGCGAACATGGAGCCGATGCCGCTGGCGACGAACAGCACCGCCGCGATCTGCATGGCGCGGATGCGGCCGATGCGGTCGGCCAGCTGGCCGCCGGTGAGCGCCCCGGCCGCCGCCCCGGGCAGGGCCGCGGCCACCATGAAGCCGGTGGTGCCGCTGCCCACCTTGAAGTCGTGCTGGATGCCGGTGACGGCGCCGTTGATGACCGCCGAGTCGTAGCCGAACAGGAAGCCGCCCAGGGCCGCGGCGGCGGCGATGAAGACGATGCGCGGCGCCACCGTGGGCGGGGCGCCGCCGGTGCCGCCGGTCGTACCGGTCGTACCGGTCTTGCCGGTGCCGCCGGTGCCGCCGTTTCTGGCCGGGCCGCCACGGCCGCCGCCATGCCCGCCGCCCGGGCCGCCGTCGCTGCCGGTGCTGGTCGTCATGCCCCTACCCCTGCCGCCGATCCCATCGGTTGAAGCCGCGATGCGTCCGATCGGGTGGTTGGCCTACCGTGGGGGACATGCTGACCGTCCCGCAGGAGATCTACGACGCGATCGTCGCCCACGCCCGCGCCGACCACCCGGACGAGGCGTGCGGGATCGTGGCCGGGCCCGAGGGCTCGGACCGGCCGGAGCGCTTCGTGCCGATGACCAACGCCGAGCGCTCGCCCACGTTCTACCGGCTGGACGCCGACGAGCAGTTCAAGGTGTGGAAGGAGATGGACGCCCGCGACGAGGAGCCGGTGATCGTCTACCACTCCCACACCTCGACCGAGGCCTACCCCTCGCGGACCGATGTCAGCTATGCCTCTGAACCCAACGCGCATTACGTGCTGGTGTCCACCCGCGACGCGGACAAACTGGGTGAGTTCCAGTTCCGCTCGTTCCGGATCGTCGACGGGGAGATCACCGAGGAGCCGGTGACGGTGGTGGCGGGCGCCGAAGCCCCCTGACGGCCCCCTGACGGGTCAGTCCAGGATGCCCGGCGTGCGGCGCCGGGTCAGGCTGGGGTGGTGAGTTCGACTGAGACGGTCACCCCGATCCAGAACGCCGTGAACATAGGGCCGGTGCTGACACAGCGGCTGCGCGACGTCGGCGTCACCACCCTGGACGAGGTCCGCGAGCGCGGCGCCATCGAGGTGTGGCAGCTGATCGCCGACACCGCCGAGGGCAACGAGTGCGCGCACATGCTGCTGGCCTTGGAGGGCGCGTTACGCGGCCAGCGCTGGACGTCGATCCCCAGATCGGAGCGCGACGCGATGCTCGTCGAGGTCGGGCTGAAAGACGCCTCGGAGCTGCGCGCGCCGAAGAAGCGCTAGCGACCCTGAGCCGCGATCGGCGCCGACCGCGGCTCAGCCGGTGATCTTGCCCTGCTGGAGCGCGCTCCACACCTTGTCCCCGGCGATGCCGTCCGGGCTCAGTCCCACCGCGGACTGGTACTGCACCACGGCGCCGAAGGTGTCCACGTCGAACTGCCCGGTGGCCTTGACGGGCGTGTTCAGCGCCGCGGACAGCGCCTGCTGCAACCGCTTGATGTCCGCCGGGTTCGCTCCCTTGCCGTGCTTCTCAGTGCCCGGCGTCAGCAGGCTCAGGGCCGGCTTGGACCCGGCGGCGATCAGCGCGGTCTTGGTGGAGCGGCCGACGACGCCCGGCTGGTCGGCCGGGTGGGTCCGGTTCTGGAAGGCGACGACCGCGGCCTGGGTGGCCGCGTCGAAGGTGCCGTTGATCTCGCCGTTGTAGAGGTGCAGCTGCTTGAGCCGGGCCTGCAGCCACTTGACCTCGCCGCCGGTGACGCCCAGGGCCAGCGTGCCGGGCGGGTGCGGGGCGGTGCTCGGCGCGGTGGTGGCCGGCGCCGTGGTCGCGGCGGTGGTCTGCTGGCCGGTGGCCGGGGCGGTGGAGACCGGGGAGGTCGGGGTGACCACCTCGGTGGCGCTGCTGCCCGGGGCGGCCGTCGGGGTGGAGCTGCCGCCGCCGAGGGTGATCAGCGAGATCACGATGACCAGGACCGCGCCGGCCGCCACGCCAATGCCGATCATCGCCGAGCGGCTGGAACGCGGGCGCGGGGCGGCTTCGGCGTCGTAGTCGTCGGCGTAGGGGCCGTCGTAAGGCTCGGAGTACGCGCCGCCGGCACCGGTCTGGTAGTCGATCGGCTGGTCGTAGGCGGGCTGGCCGTAGGCCGCCTCGCCGGCCGCCACCGGCGCCATCACCTGGGTGGCGTTCGGGTTGTTGGCCGCGCCGCCTTCGGGGCGGAACAGCTCGGCGTAGTGATCGGGTTCGACCGGCGCCGGGCCGAAGCTCGGGCTGCCCTGCGGGGAGACCGCCTGGACCGGACCCGGCGCGGCGAACGGCTGGGTGGGCCCCGGCGCGGCGAAGGCCTGCGTCGGGGCGGGCGCGGCGAACGGCTGGGTGGGGCCGGGCTGTGCGGGGATCGCCTGGGTCGGGTCGTGCTCGGGCGGCAGGTCCCAGGTCATGCCGGTGTCGTCGGCGATCCGGCCCGGATAGCCGGTGCCGCCGGGCCCGCCGGCCGTGCCGCCGGTGCCGTGTCCGACCGCGGCGAAGGCCTGCGTCGGATCAGAAGCCGCGGCGTACATCTCACCGCAATTCGGGCAGTACCGGGCACCGGGCGCCGCCGGCAGGACGGTCCCGCAGCGATGACAAGTCTCCATGGTTCTGAGAACCCCCTCGGGCAGACCCGGCCCACTTTAGAACACTTAGGCAAGGCCTGTTTGCTCCGCTGACAACGGCGCTACCCTCAGCCCCATGCCCGAGGACCACGACGACCTCCGCCCAGAGTCCGAGCACCACCGGATATCTCCCCACGTCCCCGGGTTGCGCTGGGACCCGGGGAAGATACCCGCGTGGCTGCGGATGACCTCCGGCGAACCCCGGTGGCCGGTGACTCTTGGCGTACTCTTGGCGATCGCTTTGCAATTGGCCCTGCCGGACCGCTACGCGCTGCAACCGCGCTATCTGCTGCCGGTGCTGGAAGTGCTGCTGCTGGGCGGCCTGATCGCGGCGAACCCGGTGCGGTTCCAGCGCGAACACCCGCTGATCCACTGGGCCTCGATCGTGCTGACGTTGACGGTCGCGGGCACGAACTTCGGCTCCATCGGCCGGCTGGTGCACCAGATCCTGCACCACCACACCGGCAGCGACCCGACCGACTACGCCCAGATCCTGCTGGGCTCCGGGCTCGCGATCTGGATCACCAACGTGCTGGCATACGCGCTCTTCTACTGGCAGTTCGACCGCGGCGGCCCGTTCTCCCGGGCGCAGGCGCGCAAGCCCTACCCGGACTTCCTGTTCCCCCAGATGACCGATCCGTCGAAGGCGCACGAAGACTGGGAGCCGGGCTTCGTCGACTACGCCTACCTGTCGTTCACGAACTCCACGGCGTTCTCCCCCACCGACACGCTGCCGATGTCGTCGTGGGCGAAGCTGATGATGATGTCGCAGTCGGTGATCTCGTTGATCACGGTGGCGCTGGTGGCGGCGCGGGCCGTCAACGTTCTGCCCTGATCTGACGCGGTTGCCGTGACTGCCGTGACTGCCGTGACTGCCGTCGCCGCCTTCACCAGTGGGCGGCGACCGCGACCAGCCGGTCCCGCACCCGGACCATCGGCGCCGACCGGGCCCGCTGCCCGCGCACCGCGACGAACACCGTGCGGATCGGCGGGATCTCCGGATCGTCGAGCAGCACCAGCGTCCCCGCTTGGAGGGCTTCGGTGCACAGCGGCCGGGGCAGCACCGCCGCGCCGCAGCCGCCGACCGCCGCATCGAGAACGCCGCGCAGGTCGGGGATGACCAGCGCGGCGTCGGTGGGGGGTTTGGCGTCGTATACCGAGGACCAGTAGAGCCGTATATAAGGAAGATCCTCGGCGAGGTCTATCAGCGGCAGGTGGGCCGTGCGATCGAACGGCTTCCAGCGCGGGGCACCGACCAGCGCGTACTCCTCGTCGGCCAGCGGTACGGCGCTGATCCCGGACACCCGGGGCCGGGACGTGGCCAGGGTCAGGTCCAGGCGGCCGGCGGCGAGCTGCGTCACCAGGTCGTCGCTGCGGCCGGTCGCCACGACCACGCGAAGGCCCTCGTCCACCAACGGGGCGAGGGCCGGGAGCAACAGGGTCGCGGTGAGGGATGCCGGACAGCCGAGGCGGACCGGGCCCTGCGCGGCGTCCGGAAGGAGGGCGTCGTGGGCGACGGCGGCGAGCGCGTCGAGATGCGGGCCCACCGCGCGGGCCAGGTCGTCGGCGGCGGCGGTGGGCGCGACGCCGCGCGGCAGCCGGACGAACAGCTCGCGGCCGACGCGCTGTTCCAGGGTCCGGATCTGCGCGGTCACGGCGGGCTGGGACAGGCCGAGGTCCGCGGCGGCCCGGGTCAGGGAGCCGGCGCGGTGGACGGCGAGGAACGTCCTCAGCAGCGCGAGATCCATCGCCACCAGGATAGGGCGCGCAGGCCCGGCGAATCAGGGGTTTTCGGCCCTGATCGCGACGCTCGCCACGGGCTCTGGCACGGCTGTGGTTCCGGCTGCGGCGCTCAGCGCCCGGGCGCCGGACTCAGCACCGCCGCGAGCTCTCGCACCGCCGCGGGCTCGGGCGCGGCGGTCAATGCCCGGGCACCGGATTCAGCACCCGCAGCGCGGTGGCGATGAGGAGTTCGGTGAGCTCCTCGGCCTCCGGGTAGTCCACGGTGTGCGGCAGCGCCGGATCGACGTCGGGCTCGACCCGGCGGGCCACCGCGAAGCCCTGCGCGATGGCGCCGAAGGCGGCGGCGGCCAGGACGAAGTCGGCGGGCTCCGGGTCCGGCCCGGCGAGGTGCCGCACGATGTCGCGGCGCAGCTTCACCGAGCGCTCGACGAGCTCGGCGGCGGCCAGCGAGGCGTGGTCGTTGGCGACGAGCTGGAACACCGCCTGGTGCCGGCTGAGCAGATCGACGTAGGAGCGCAGCAGCGTGTCCCGGTCCGGGGCGGCGGCCACCAGGACTTCGAACTCGTCGATCAGCGGCTGCGTGATCGACTTCAGCAGCTCCTGCTTGGAGGCGTAGTGGTAGTAGAGCGCGGCCTTGGTGATCCCCAGACGGTCGGCGATCTCGCGCAGTGAGGTCTTCTCGTATCCGTGCAGCACGAACAGTTCCAGCGCCACCTGCTGGATGCGTTCCTTGGTGCCGACGGTGTCGTGAGTCGGGCGGCTGTGTCGCATACCAGACATCGCGTCCGGAACCGACTGTGAGTTGCGTCTCATGAGGCGGATCGAGGCCCCTTTCCCGGAACTTAGTCTACTTGCCGCACGGTAAGTTTGTGAAAACTTGCACGAGATACATCTCGAAAACCGCGTTCACAAACCGGACCCGCCTTCACAGGAGCTCTGCCCCATGTTCGGACGGCTCGGACGCTTCGTCGTCCACAACCCGTGGAAAATCATCGCCGCCTGGATAGTCGCGGCCGTGGCGCTCGTCGTCCTCGGCCCCTCTCTGTCCAGCGTCACCAACGACAACCAGTCGTCGTTCCTGCCCTCGAAGTATGAGTCTGTGCAGGCCAACAACGCCCTCGACAAGGCGTTCCCGTCCGCGACCGGGCAGACCGCGACCATCGTGGTGCGGCCGGTCGGCGAAGGCACCCTGTCCCCGGCCGACCAGCAGAAGGTCGCGGACCTGGCCACCACTGTCACCGGCGACAAGATCGCGGGCATCGCCGGGGTGCAGGCCGGGCAGGTCTCGCCCAAGCAGAACGTGCAGCTGATGTACGCCAAGCTGACGGCCGACCAGGGTGACCAGAAGGCGAGCAGCGACGCCGTCAAGGCACTGCGCGCGGACCTGGCCACCAAGCTCAACGGCACCGGCCTGAAGGCTGAGGTGACCGGCGACGCGGCGATGGGCCTGGACACCCAGGACTCCTCGAACAAGGCCACCGGCATCGTCATGATGGCGACCCTGGCGTTGATCATCATCCTGATGGGCTTCATCTTCCGCGGCGTGATCGCGGTGGTGCTGCCGATCTTGTCGGTGTTCCTGGTGATGATGGTCTCCCAGCCCGTGATCGCGCTGATGTCGAAGGCGTTCGGGCTGCACGTGCAGTCCTTCCTGGAAATCATGCTGGTCGTCGTGCTGTTCGGCATCGGCACCGACTACATCGTGTTCCTGTTGTTCCGGCTCCGAGAGCGGCTGCGGGCCGGGGACACGATCCAGGAGGCGGTGGCCACCACGGTCGAGCGGGTCGGCGAGGCCATCGCCTCGGCCGCGGCCGCCGTCATCATCGCCTTCTGCGCCCTGGCGCTGGCCACCTTCAAGGCGTTCACCTCGCTGGGCCCGGCGCTGGCCATCGCGGTGTTCGTGATGCTGCTGGCCGGCCTGACCCTGGTGCCGGCGCTGATGGTGAAGCTGGGCACGAAGATCTTCTGGCCCGGCAAGAAGTGGCGCAAGATCCCCTCGGCGGGTCCGGCGCGCCGGGCCGGCTCCCTGGTCGGCCGCAAGCCGCTGGCGGTCACCCTGGTCTCCTTCGTCATCATGGCGGGCCTGGCCATCGGCGCGGTCGGCTTCAAGGCCGACTACGACCAGCAGGCGCAGCTGCCGGCGAACGTGGAGTCCACCAAGGCGATCAAGGACATGCAGAACGGCGGGTTCCCGCAGGGCGCCTCGGCCGCGACCGACGTCATCGTCACCTCCACCGACGGCAAGCCGCTGGACAAGGCGGCGATGGAGGCCTTCGCGACCAAGCTCGGCGCGGCCTCGCCGGAGATCGGCGGCGTGATGCCGTTCCCGGCCAAGCCGGGCGCCCCGGCCGGCGCCGCGAAGGAGACCGTCGAGTACAACGCCGACGGCACCGCCGGACACGTCCACGTGTTGACCAAGGACTCGCCGTTCGCCGCCAAGGCGATGGACGCGGTCAACGGCCCGCTCAAGTCCCTGGCCCACTCCGCGGCCCCGGCCGGCAGCAAGGCCCTGGTCGGCGGCCCGACCGCGGCGCTGTCCGACATCCAGGCCGCGAACAGCCGGGACCTGAGCGTCATCCTGCCGGTGGCGGCGGCGCTGATCTTCCTGGTGCTGGCGCTGCAACTGCGCGCCCTGGTCGCGCCGCTGTACCTGATGGTCGCCGTCGGCCTGGGCTACGCCGGAACCCTCGGCGCCTCGGTCCTGATGTTCCAGAACCTGCAGGGCAAGCCCGGCATGATGTTCATGCTGCCGGTCATGGTCTACCTGTTCGTGGTGGCGATCGGCACCGACTACAACATCCTGATGATCTCCCGGCT
>JABFXP010000757.1 GCA_013361685.1 Catenulispora sp. | reverse complement strand
GCCCACACCCCGAGCCACGCCACAGCGTCACCCGGCCCATCTCAACACTCCTTGACGCCCATAACCGTGCAAGATAGTGACATGGGTACCAATACCACTGTCGCCTCCATCTTCCGGCCGCTGCTCACGGTCGCACTGGGGGAGGCGCCCACGGTCCGGTTCGAGTTCTGGGACGGCAGCTCCCTCACCCCCGAAGGCGGCCACGCCGGCACCGTCGTCGTGAAAACCAAAGACGCCCTCAAAAACCTCGTCTGGGCACCGGGCGAACTCGGCCTGGCCCGCTCCTACGTCTCCGGGATGCTCGACTTCGACGGCGACATCTTCACCGTCCTGCGCGCCCTGCAACAGACCGCACCCCGCGACGCCCGCCTCGGCGCCGACGCCGCCGTACAGGCCCTCAACGCCGCCCGCAAACTCGGCGCCCTGGGCTGGAAACCCGAACCCCCGGCCGAGGAGTCACACCAGCGCGGACGGCTGCACTCCAAGAACCGCGACTCCGAAGCCATCACCCACCACTACGACGTCGGCAACGACTTCTACGCACTGGTCCTGGGCCCGTCCATGACCTACTCCTGCGGACGCTGGGTCGGCCCCGACGACGACGGCACCGCACCACCGAACCCGAACGTGGGACTGGAAGCCGCCCAAACCGCCAAACACGACCTGGTCTGCCGCAAACTCGGACTGGACCGCCGCACCGGCCAAGACCTGCTGGACGTCGGCTGCGGCTGGGGCTCGATGGTCATCCACGCCGCCACCCAGTACGGGGCGCGCGCCGTCGGCATCACCATCAGCGCCGCACAAGCCGACCTGGCCCGCAAACGCGTCGCGCAGGCCGGCGTCAGCGACCGCGTCGAGATCCGGCTGCAGGACTACCGCGACCTGGGCGGCGAACGGTTCGACGCGATCTCCTCCATCGGCATGTTCGAACACGTGGGGGCCGAACGCACCGGCGACTACTTCACCACCCTGCGCTCCCTGCTGCGGCCGAAAGGACGGCTGCTCAACCACGCCATCTCCTCCCCCGGCGGGTCCCGCATCGGCAGCCGCAGCTTCATCGGCCGCTACGTGTTCCCCGACGGCGAACTCCTGGACGCCGGCACCACCTCGGTGGAGATGCAGGCCGCCGGATTCGAACTACGGGACGTGGAAGCGCTGCGCGAACACTACGCCCTGACGCTGCGGGCCTGGGTCGCGAACCTGCAGGCCAACTGGGACCAGGCCGTGGAACTCGTCGGCGTCGGCCGCGCCCGCGTATGGCTGCTCTACATGGCCGCCTCCGCCCTCGGATTCGAAGACGGAGGCATCGGCATCCACCAGGTGCTCGGCGTGGTCCCGGAAACCGGCGGCGAAGCCGGCCTGCCCGGCAACCGCCGCAGCTGGATGTGACTCAGCCGGTCCGTGCGGCCGCCGGCCCCGCGCCGTTCAGCGGCCGCACGAACCAGAACTCAAGATCCGGCAGCAGCTTCGTCCCGTCCGGCACCGTCACGATCGTCTGCTGATCCTGCCGCGACGTCGTCACCACCACACTCTTCACCACCGACCGGTCATAACCCACGTTCCACAACGTCGCGGCCCCGTTGGCGGCGATCACCGGCACCCGCCCGGTCGCGGCGATGTCAGCGGTCACCTTCGCCAACTTCTCCGGCGTCGAATCGATCATCTGCGCCGCCGGCACACGACACTGCTCACGCACCGTCGCCACCCACAGATCATCCAGCAGCACCACCGTGTCCCGCTCCGGCGACAACGACCGGCACACCCGATTCGCCGCCGCGATCTCCCCCTGCTCGGTACGGGCGGCCGCCACCGGAGCCGTCGCAGCCGCCGCCGGCACCACGAACGCCACCGCCGACACCACCGCACCGGCCCCGGCCACAGCCACCGGCCGCACCACACCCCGCCGCCACCGCCCGACCCACACCCCCGCCCACACCGACAGCGCCCGCGTCGCCGCCGACGCCGCCCACACCGCCAGAAGCACCACCCCCGGCACGATCACCACCACCAGGCGCCGATCGGCATACGGATGATCCGGCGTGATCGACGGCCGCCACAACTGGATCGCCGCCGACACCACATACACCGGCAACGCCGCCAGCCACCGCGACTCCCCACCCCGCAACACCCGCCATACCAGCACCACCGCACCGACCCCCGCCGCCGCCAGCAACGGCCACCCCACATACCACGACACCCACCGCAAACTCTGCTCGGCATAAGTACGAGAACCATCCGGAGCCAAACCCACCAGCGGCTGAAGCTGACTCAAATAGTCCGCCGACGGCGTGGAAGCATCCCCACGAACCGTGCTCACATAAGGCCGCACCACCAGCGCCAACCCCACCACCGCCACACCACCGGCACCCACCGCCGACACCACCGGCCAGGCGCGCGCCGGAAAGCCCCAGCGCCGCACCGCCGCGGCGAGGAGGAACGACACCAGCGACGACACGCCGAACGCGGTCACGGCCAGTTTCACCGAATCCTTGTTCCCCACCACATACGGCCAGGTCACAAACAGCCCGTCCAGCGCGCCCAGACCCAGGCCCAGCAGCGCGCCGGCCAGCCACGCGGCCACTCCCGGCTGCCGCTTCACCCACAGCCATGCCAGCACCGGCATCAGCAACGCCAGATCGAGCACCAGGTCCAGACGCACCAACTCGCCGACGCCGAGAACGAGCCCGGAGACGAACGCCATCGGCTGCAACCCCGCCACGGCCGTGCGCT
>JABFXP010000804.1 GCA_013361685.1 Catenulispora sp. | reverse complement strand
CGGCCGGGTCATCGCCGGCTGGGACCGCGGCGTGGCCGGCATGAAGGTCGGCGGCCGGCGCAAGCTGGTCATCCCGCCGCACCTGGCCTACGGCGACCGCAGCCCGAGCCCGCTGATCAAGCCGGGCGAGACGCTGATCTTCGTCGTGGACCTGCTCGGCGTGCGCTGACCGGCGCACCCCCGCACGGCCGTCCCGGATAGCGGGACGGCCGTTCCGCGTCCGGCGCCGCAGTGCGGATCAGCGTGGCAGGATCTTTCCATGTCTGTCGCGTCTTTTGCCGCTCTGCTGACCGTGTGGACGCTGGCTCTGCTGATACCCGGCCCGGACTTCCTGGCCGTCACCCACGCCTCGGTGGCGCGCTCGCGCCGCGACGCGGTGTTCGTCGGACTCGGGGTGGCCGCCGCGATGGCGGTGTGGGCCACCACCAGCCTGGTCGGGCTGACCGTGCTGCTGGTGAAGTGCCAGCCGCTGTTCCAGGCGGTGCGGTTCGCCGGCGCGGCCTACCTGGCGTGGCTGGCGTTCCAGCTGCTGCGCTCGGCCGCGCGTCGCGCGGCCCCCGGCGCGCAGGCGGTCGGCACCGGCGCCAAGCCGCGCGGCGCGGCGGCGGCGTTCCGGGCCGGGTTCCTGTGCAACATCGGCAACCCGAAGGCCGCCGTGTTCTTCTCCAGCGTGTTCGCCGCGCTGCTGCCGCCGCACGTGGACTGGGAGTTCCGGGTCGCGATCGGGATCGCGATCCCGGCGATCGGGGCGGCCTGGTACGCGGTGGTGGCGTGCCTGTTCTCCGCCAGGCGGATCGCCGCCGGATACGCGCGGGCGCGGCGCGTCGTGGACGGCGTGACCGGGACGATCTTCGCCGCGCTGGCCGGGGAGCTGGTGGTCGCCGAGTAGCGCGGCCACCAGCCCCGCACCTTCTCGCGGGCCGGAGCGGGCGCGGATCCGCACCCGGCTCCGCACCCGGCTCCGGGCTCAGCCCAGCGGGAGCGTCACCACGGCCGGGGTGGTCGGGTGCTCCGCCCCCGAGGACTCCACGGTGACCTGCAGCTGCGCGCCGGCCGGGACCGGCTGCTGGAGCAGCACCAGGTCGTTGACGGCGTGGTCGAAGCGCGAGGAGCCGGCGGCGCCCAGGGTCTTGCCGGAGCCGTCCACGTACCAGAACGCGTAGGTGTGGCCGCTGGGCGGGTTGTGCATCCCGTGCTCGACCAGGACGGCCCGGCCCAGCGCGGGGGAGTAGTACGCGGTCCACAGCGCGCTGCCGCCGCGCGCGGGCTGCCGCGCCGTGTGGACGTCCGCGGCGGACAGCACCTGCGCGACGTCGCGCCCCAGGTTCTCGGCGTCGGCCTGCCGGCCGTGCACGCGCAGCGTCGTCCACGCGAACGCCGCGGCCGCCGCGCCGAACACGATGCAGGTCAGTACGAGCACGTGGTAGGCGCGGGCCTGCTTGTCGGCGAGCGCCCGCCAGCGCGCCGCCCGGGTCACCGCCTCCTCGACCGCCTCCAGCGGCTCCTGTCCGGCCGCCGCCTCCGCGACCGCCGCCGCCTCGGCGGCGAGCGCCTGCTCTTCCTGCTTGTCCTCGACCACGAACGCACCTTTCCGGGAGCCCCGTCGCAATATGTTCAGAACATTGTGCTGATAACCGGGATCCGTGGACAGACGCGGGGGTCAGTTCGGCGGGACCCGGGCGGCCAGCCGGCCGGCGCAGGCGGCGGCGAGGAACGCGGCGTGGTCCTCGTCCAGGCCGCGGCCCATCGTGCTCAGCCGCACCGGGCAGGCGCGCAACGCGGCGTCCAGGCCCTCGACCGGGACCCGGACCAGCGTGTGCCGGTCGGCCAGGGCGGCGGCCTGAGCCGCGACGCCGGCCCAGAACTCGGTGGGGACGTCCGGCACCGCCACCTCGGCGCGGGCCAGAGCGACCTTCCCGTAGGCGGTGAGGCTGTGGTGGCTCAGTCCTCGGTGCCGTTCGCGTGGCTCTTCGGAGGAAACCCTTAGGGTTGCGACCGGGCGGCCACCTACCGCTGCCGCGGCATTGATGGCCTCGCCGCAGGCGACTCCTGAGAATCCCCATACGCTTCCGGTCCCGAGATTGCCCGGTCCCTGTGCGACGACAGCGAAGTCGGCCTTGAGCACGTGCTTCGCCGCGAGCAGCCCGCTGTGCACGGTCACGCACTCCAGGTCCCCGCCGAACGCCTGCCCGACGGTGACCGTCCCGGTCAGCCAGCCGGCGGTCTGGAGGCCGTCGATGGTGCGGGAGAACCACAGCGGTAGGGCGCCGCCGTCGGTCATCACGTAAGCGATGCGCGCGGAGGGGCGTGCTTTAAGGATTCCCGCCAGTACGGCCGGTACGGATGAATGCAGGTCGGCGACGACTACGGGCATCCCGTCCACGGAAGTGGCCGTCGCCAGCTCGGGGTGTCGCTCCTCCGCTCCGTCGACGATCGTCTGGAGCGGCGTATAGCGCGCCTTGACCATGTGCCCGGCTGCGGGGACGTCTTTCGGCAGCCGCGAGGGGATCGCCACCACCAGCGCGTAGCCGCCGGTCCCCAGACCCAGTTCCAAAGCACCGACCGACAGCAGCACTTCGTCGCCCGGTTTAGGCTGTCCGACCAGGTGCGGGTAGGCCAGAGCGCGGAACATTTCCCCGGCCGGAGTCGTTACATCTAACTCCGTCGCCCCACGCCACTGTCTGCCGACTGCCGCCACCCGTCCTTGCCGCCATCGGATCACCCGCCCACGGTACCGG
>JABFXP010000372.1 GCA_013361685.1 Catenulispora sp. | reverse complement strand
GGCTGGCCGAACTGGCCCTGGCCGGCTGGCAGGGCATCGGCGACGACCTGGTCTCCGGCTCCTCCCAGGCGGTCACCGCGATGCTGGCCGACGTCCGGCTGCGCCGCCTGGCCACGCTGCTCGACGGCTTCGCCGCCGAACTCGCCGCCAGCTGCCCCGGCGCGACGCTCGACCGGTTCCCCGAACGCCGCTGGGCCGACCTGTGGTCGCGCGCGATGGTGCTGGCCCAGCCCGGCTTCACCGGCGACAGCGGCCCCGGCGATGCCGCCGGAACCGTCGCCGCCACCGGCCGCCTGCTGCCGCTCGGCATCGACCTCACCGAGCACGCGACCGCGGCCCAGGCCCAGGTCCACGCCGTGTTCGAACCCGCCGACGGCGGCCCGGCGCGGCTGGTCCGCGCGTCCGTCTCGGCCCCGAAGCCCGACACCGTCGTCGGAGTCGGCGTCTGGCAGCTGCTGCGGCCCTCCATGAACCTGCTGACCGCCTCCAGCGAAGGCCGGTCGATGGAGCTCACCGGCATGCCGCTGACCCAGGAAGGCGACCTGCTCTGGAACGACGAGCAGGCCCGGACCGGGGAGGAAGCCGGCGCGTTCGCCACAGCCCGCATAGCGCTCGCCGAAGCCGCCGCGTCCCCGGTCGCCCCGCTCGACCGCCATCCCGTGCGGATCGCCGAACCGGTGTTCCTCGAGGGCTACCGCGTCACCCAGACCGGCAGCGCGGTCGCCTTCTCGCTGCCCGGCCTGGACCTGCCGGTCGCCGTCGACCGCGTCCCGCCGGCCGGCCCCCTCACCGACCAGGCGCTGAAAGCGTCCACATCCTGCATCGGCTTGCTGCGCTGGGAGGCCGGGGCGTTCAGCGTCCAGCCGCTCGCGGTCGAGACCGCCGCCAAGAAGCAGCCGACCGCCGTCCACGCCGCGGGGTGGGCCGGCGGCGCGACCGACACGGCCGGCGCCAAAGCCGAGACCGCCGCCGCCGAAGCCGTGAAGGTACTGCGCGAACGCGCGGGACGGCTGCTGCGCAAATGACCGAGACCGAGACCGGGCACCCGTCGCCGTCCGCCGCCGACGCGGACGAGAACCGCCGCCAACTCCTGTACTGGCAGCTCCTCGCACGGCTTTTCGACTACGAGGAACAGCCCGCGCTGGAGTCCTCCGCGCTCGCCGTCGTACAGGACATCGGCCTGCCGGCCACGCTGCTGGACCCGCGGGTGTCGCTCGACACCGTCGTGCAGCGCCACCCCGATCTCGCCGCCGAGCTCGAAGGCGTGATGGCACCGCCGGAGCCGGACGCGGCCGGTCCGCGTGACCGGGCCGCCGAGGTCCGCCGGGCCGCGCTGGCCGCGAAGGTCCTGCTCAACGTGTTCGCCACCGGGTCCGGCCCGGTGACCGCCGAGCAGCTGTCCCGGTGGCAATCCGACGCCGGCTGGCTGGAGAAGGCGCTCGGCTGCCCGCCCGGTGGGCTGCGCGGCGGGGTGCCGGACCCGTCCGGTGCGGGCTCCGGGCTGGCCCCGGCGCTCGGCGAGATCGAAGGCGACCTCGTCAACCGCATGCGGCTGCGCGAAGTCCTCGCCGATCCGAAGCTCGCCGCCCAGCTCACGCCGAGCATGTCGCTCGTCGAGCAGCTGCTGCGCGACAAGTCGAACCTGTCCGGTGTGGCGCTGGCGAACGCCAAGTCCCTGATCCGCCGCTACGTCGACGAGGTCGCCGAGGTCCTGCGCACCGAGGTCGAGAAGACCTCGGTCGGCCGGATCGACCGCTCCGTGCCGCCCAAGCGGGTCTTCCGCAACCTGGACATGGAACGCACGATCTGGAAGAACCTCACCAACTGGGATCCCGAGGCCGAACGCCTCTACGTGGACCGGCTCTTCTACAAGCAGACCGCGCGCAAGACCACGCCGCGCCGGCTGATCGTGGTCGTCGACCAGTCGGGGTCGATGGTCGACTCGATGGTCAACTGCACCATCCTGGCCTCGATCTTCGCCGGGCTGCCCAAGGTCACCGTCGACCTGATCGCCTACGACACCCGGGTCATCGACCTCACGCCGTGGGTCCACGACCCCTTCGAGGCCCTGCTGCGCACGAACCTCGGCGGCGGCAACGACGGCCTGGTCGCGCTGACGGCGGCGCGGGCGAAGATCACCGATCCGGCGCACACCGTCATGATCTGGATCTCCGACTTCTACGAGACCAGCATCGAGCTGCTCTTCCAGGGCATGGCCGAGGTGCACCGCTCGGGGGCGGCGTTCATCCCCGTGGGCTCGGTGACCAGCTCCGGCCGCGGCAGCGTCAACCCCTGGTTCCGGCAGCGCTTCAAAGACCTCGGGACGCCGGTCGTCTCCGGCCGCATCACCAAGCTCGTCCACGAACTCAAGACGTTCCTCGCCTAGGAGGCCTCCGACATGTCCGAACTGCTGCGCGCGCCCGCCGAAGTCAAGTACGCCGAGGAACTGGACTGGCTGGAGTCGATCGACGACGGTCCCAAGCCGTTCTCCTGGCGGCTGTCCCCGAAGATGGTCCGGCTGTTCGTCCTGGGCTCCGAACGCGCCGACGGCCTGGACCGCGAGGTCGCCCAGAAGTGGTTCGGCGACCGCAGCTTCGTCGAGCGCTCGATCGTCACCCTGGCCTCCGACCGCGGTCTGCTGCTGATCGGCGACCCGGGAACCGGCAAGAGCTGGCTGGCCGAGCTGCTGGCCGCGGCGATCAGCCGGAACTCGACGCTGGTCGTGCAGGGCACCGCCGGCACCACC
>JABFXP010000221.1 GCA_013361685.1 Catenulispora sp. | reverse complement strand
GGGCGAGCAGCGTCCGCTGCCGCCGGAGATCGAACTGTCGGCGTTCCGGATCATCCAGGAGTCGGTGACGAACGTGGTGCGGCATTCGGGGGCGCGGACATGCCGGGTCGCGGTCGGATACGAGCCGGAGGAAGTGACGATCGAAGTCGTGGACGACGGGGACGACGGCCTGGCCGGGCCCGGCCGTCCCCGGCACTCGACGGCGCCCGGCGGAAGCGGCTACGGCCTGCTCGGCATGCGCGAGCGGGTGACGTTGCTGTCCGGCCAGTTCAGCGCCGGCCGGCGTCCGGAGGGCGGATTCCGCGTGACGGCCAGGCTCCCGGCATGAGCGTGCGGGTGCTGCTGGCCGACGACCAGCCCCTGATGCTGGTCGGGCTCGCGATCCTGATCGGCGGCACCGCCGACCTGGAGGTGGCCGGCGAGGCCGGCGACGGCCGCGAGGCGGTGCGCCTGGTGCGTGAGCTGCGGCCGGACGTCGTGGTGATGGACATCCGCATGCCGGGCATGGACGGGATCGAGGCGACCCGGCGGGTGACCGCCGAGCCGGATCCGCCCAAGGTGCTGGTGCTGACGACCTTCGACGACGACGAGTACGTCTACGGCGCACTGCGCGCCGGTGCGAGCGGATTCCTGCTCAAGAGCATGGCCCTGGACGCGATCCTGGACGCGATCCGCGTGGTGGCGGCCGGCGACGCGCTGCTCGCCCCGAGCGTGACCCGACGGCTGATCGCGGACTTCGCCGGGAAGTCCGGCCCCACGGCTCCCGAACCGGCCGCCGAGCCCGCCGCGGACCCGAGCCCAGACCCGCGCCCGCTGACGGAGATCACCGACCGGGAGCGCGAGGTGCTGGCCCTGGTCGGCCAGGGACTGTCGAACGCTGAGATCGCCGAGCGGCTGGTGATCAGCGCGGCGACGGCGAAGACCCATGTCGCGCGCCTGTTCGCCAAGCTCGAGGCCCGGGACCGCGTCCACCTGGCGATCATCGCCTACGAGAACGGGCTCACGCCGGGTAAACGGTAGGGGGGTCGACGTGAGGTCGGGGCTTGACCCTGACGCTGCGTCGGGGTTGCAGCCTTGCTTCATGAGGAAGAACAGCGCATCGGTTGCTCAGTCCGTTCCGGCCGCTCAGCCCGCTTCGTTCGCCCCGCCGGTCGGCGGGTTCCGGGAGATCGACGGTCGGCGGGTGTTCGTGTATCGGATGGGCGGCGGCGGGCCGGCGGTCGTGTTTCTGCCGGGCGCGGGCGCCGTCGGTCTGGACTATTTCGCTGTCCAGCGCGGGGTTTCGCAGTTCAGCACCGCCGTGGTGTACGACCGGTGCGGCAGCGGATACAGCGACCGGGTCCCGTTGCCGCGCACCGCTGCCGCGGTTGCGACGGAGCTGCATGAGGTGCTGGGAGCGGAGGGCTTGGCCGAGCCGGTCGTGCTGGTTGCGCACTCGCTCGGAGGTGCGCATGCGCATCGATTCGCGCAGTTGTATCCAGACAAGGTGGCCGGGCTGGTCTGGTTGGACGGGTTCCATCGCGATTGGCAGGGCTTCCTGCCCGCTGCGGTGACTCAGACCGTCGGCGAGCAGGCGGCGCCGAGCTCCGAGCAGATTCGGCAGCTGCGCCCTGCGTTGCGGGAGATGTACGCCGAACTGGTGGCGGACTACCCGCAGCACATGCGGCAGCCGCTGATCGATGCTCATGGCAGCGAGGAGTGGTTCCGGGTCGGCGTCGCGGAGCGGGGAAGCCTGGTCGCGCTCGCCGAGGAACTGCGTGCTGGGCCGGGGCTCCCCGATGTACCGCTGATCGCGATCAGCGTGGAGGGCACCGGCATCGGTCCGCAGGCGCGAATGCCGGAGGAGACGCTGCTTGCGATTCGTGAGGGCATGAGGAACATGGCGGCGGCTGTGGCGGATGCGGTGCCCTCTGGGGAGCATCGTGTCGTTTCCGGTGTCGGTCATGACCAGTTGTGTTTCCTGCGTCCTGAAGTCGTGGTCCAGGCAGTTCGTGACGTCCTTGAGCGGGCGGGATGTGCTTAGACTCGCGTTCGGCGATGAGCGGAGGCGATGGTGCTTACGATCGGTCAGCTTGCTGCGACCGCTGGCGTGACTGTGCGTACCGTTCGCCACTATCACCAGGTCGGCTTGTTGCCCGAACCTGGGCGTGACGCCTCCGGCTACCGCCGTTACAGCGCGCAGGCAGCGGTGGATCTGGTTCGGATCCGGACGCTCGCCGATGCGGGAGTGCCGCTGGCTCGCATCGATGCGCTGTTGCATGCGCAGCCTGCTGAATTCGCAGCCGCCATCAGCGATATCGACGACGCGTTGCAGGCCAAGATCGGCCAGCTCGTCGAGCATCGGCGTCGGATCGCCGAGTTGGCGAGCGGCGAGGAGCTGGTGCTGCCGCCAGAGATGGTCGCGGTGCTGAACCGGCTGCGCAGCCTCGGAGTCAGCGAACGGACGGTCCTGCTGGAGCGCGACTGGTCGATCCTGATGCGCGCGTCCGATCCGCAGGCGGTGCCGCAGTGGATACGGGACAAGAACGCCCTGTTCGAGGATCCCGAGAAGCTGCGCCTGTATCTGGCCTGCGACCAGTCGGCCGACTGGGATCCGCGCGATCCGCGCGTGGACCGGCTCATCGACGCTTTGGAGGAGTGGGAGCTCAGCCACGAGGGCGCCGGCAGCCGGCCGGAGGAGCCGACGCCGGTCTTCTCGTTGATGCTCACGACGTCGCCCGCGTGGCGTCGCATCGTCGACGTGCTCGCC
>JABFXP010000421.1 GCA_013361685.1 Catenulispora sp. | reverse complement strand
GCGAGCAGCTTGAGACGTTCCTCAGACGCGCTGCCGGGTTCGGCGGTGTAGACGATCAGCTCGTGGAGGGCTCGGGGAGACAGGGGGAGGTCGAGGGATTGGAATGCCAGTTCCAGGGGGCCGACGGTGGGGTGGTGGAGGCGTTTGGTGCCGTTGTGGTGGATCAGTACGTCGTGGGCGGCCCAGAGGGTGCGGAATTGGGCGCTGAGGGTGGACAGTTCGCCGATGAGGGTGCGGAGGGCTTGGTCGTGGGGTTCGCGGGCGGCTTCGGCGCGGAGGAGGGCGGCGGTGGCGGTGCTGGCGGTGGTCCAGTCGGGGTAGAAGGTGTGGGCAGCGGGGTCGAGGAAGATGAAGCGGGTGATGTTGGGTCGGCCGTGTTTGTCGGCTGTGGCGCTGTTGTAGAGGGGCGCCAGGAGGGCTTGGGCCAGGGGGTTGGCGGCGACGATGTCTGTGCGGCCGTTGCGGATGAAGGCTGAGGACATCGTCATGGAGTCGAGCATCCACTGCACGTGGGGTGGGATCTCGACGTCTCGGCGGCGGGATGGGGTGCGGCTCGGGTGGCGTGATGACCGGGCCAGGTCGAAGAGGTAGGTGCGTTCGTCGTCGTCCAGGCGGAGGGCGCGGGCGACTGCGTCGAGGACGTCCTCGGACACGCCGCCGATGTGACCCTTCTCCAGCCGGGTGTACCACTCCGTGCTCACGCCGGCGAGGACGGCGACCTCCTCGCGGCGCAGGCCGGTCACCCGGCGGCGGGAGCTGGTCGGCAGCCCGGCCTGCTCCGGGGTGATCTTGGCGCGGCGGCTGGCCAGGAAATCCCGGATCTCGCCGCGGTTGGCGGGCTGTCGGTCCATGTCATTCATGGTATGCGCAGGTCACGGCGCGACAGGGGTTGAGTCTGTACCCCCATAAACGCGACCTTCTCCATCTGACGCCTCTGCGGTTCGCTGGCGGTCGGAAGTTCCGACACGATCAGCGAGAACAAGCAACGGAGGCAAGACCATGACGAGCGAAACGCTGGCTGTACCGGCGGTGGCATTGGGCACGTGGGCATGGGGAGACAGCGGCGAGGCCGGCGAGGGCTACTTCGGCAGCCGGCTGAGCGCGCCCGGTCTGCGGGAAGTCGTCGAGAAGGCGCAGTCGAACGGCTTCACCCTGTGGGACACCGCCGTCGCGTACGGCATGGGTCACTCGGAGACAGTGCTCGCCCAGGCGCTGAAGGGCTACGACCGCAGCGAGTACCAACTGTCGACCAAGTTCACCCCGCAACTGGCACGCGACGGCGACAACCCGGTCGCCGCCATGCTCGAGCAGAGCCTCGACCGGCTGGCCACGGACTACGTCGACCTCTACTGGATCCACAACCCCGCCGACGTGGCACGCTGGACGCCCTCACTGATCCCGCTCCTCGACAGCGGCAAGATCAAGCACGTCGGCGTCTCGAACCACAACCTGGAGCAGATCGCCCTCGCCGATCGAATCCTCGGCGAGGCCGGCTACCGCGTGGAAGCAGTCCAGAACCACTACAGCCTCCTCTACCGCAGCTCCGAGCACGCCGGCATCCTCGACCACTGCCGCGAGCACAACGTACGGTTCTTCGCCTACATGGTGCTCGAACAAGGAGCCCTGACCGGCCGCTACAACCCAGCCGACCCGCTCCCGGAGGGCAGCAGCCGCGCCGGCGTGTACAACAGCATCCTGCCCCGGTTGCGGGAGCTGACCGACCGAATGCGCACACTCGGCGAGGCCCGCGGCGCCGCAGCCCCCGACATCGCCACAGCCTGGGCCATCGCCAAGGGAGCGACCCCGATCATCGGCGTTACGAAGGCGAGCTACATCGACGGCCTCGTCCGCGCCCGCACCATCAACCTTGCCGACGAAGAGATCGCGGAGCTGGAGACGCTGGCAGACGCCGCAGGCGTCGACACGCGCGGCTGGTGGGAGCAGGAGATGTAAGAGAGCGCGCCGCGGCACAGGGGGCTGCTGCCGCAACCTGGCAGCAGCCCGCGCTCAGCCGAACTGCACCGACCGCTTCGCCAGCCCCATCCAGAACCCGTCGATCACGCTCTGCTGCGTCCCCAACTCCTCCGACGCCGCGCCCAGCGTGACGAACAGCGGCGCGAAGTGCTCCGTACGCGGGTGCGCGAGCCGCCCGGCCGGAGCCTTGTTCTCGAAGTCCAGCAGGGCATCGACGTCGCCGGCCGCGAGCGCCCGCTTACCCCAGTCGTCGAACTCGGACATCACCGAGTGGACGTGGTTGTCCTGGCTCAGCGCCCGCAAGTTGTGGGTGAAGAACCCGCTGCCGACGATCAGCACGCCCTCGTCCCGCAGCGGTGCCAGCCGCTTGCCGATCGCCATCAGCTCCGCGGGGTCGAGCGTCGGCATCGAGACTTGCAGCACCGGAACGTCCGCCTCCGGATACATCTCCACAAGGGGCACGTACGCCCCGTGGTCCAGGCCGCGGCCCGGCTCGTCCTGCACCTCGATCCCGCCGGGGCCGTGGAGCAGCTTGCGGACCGAGTCGGCCAGGGCCGGGGCGCCCGGGGCGCGGTACTGGACCTCGTAGTAGTGCTGCGGGAAGCCCCAGAAGTCGTAGACCAGGGGGATCGTCTCGGTGGCGCCGAGGGCTAAGGGCGCCTCCTCCCAGTGGGCCGAGACCATCAGGACGGAGGTCGGCTTGGGCAGGTCGGCGCTCCAGGCGGCGAGCTGGCCGGGCCAGAGCGGGTCGTCGGCCAGCGGGGGAGCGCCGTGGCTCAGGTACAGGGCGGGCATCCGTCCGGGTGATGCGGGGCCGGCCGTCATGGCGGTCTCCTAATGGTCGAAGGTCGAGCGGATCGAGCGGGTGGGGGAGCGGGCGGGTCGGGGCGAGCGGGTCCAGCGGGTCGGGAAGGAAGGCCGGCAGGCCGCGGCCCTCAGACCACCGACGCCGACAGCACCCCGTCCAGCGCGATGCTGTGCCGCGTGTGCTCGACCTTGGCCCGCAGGTACCGCAGGTTCTGTGCGGTGGTGTGGGCGCCGGTCGGCACGCGGTCGGCGACGGTCACGTGCAGGCCCGCCAGCTGTGCCTCTTTGTCCGGATTGTTCGACAGCAGGTGCACGCTGTCCACACCGAGGGCGGTGAGCATCTGGGCGGCGACGGTGTAGTCGCGGGCGTCCTCGGGCAGGCCGAGGGCGACGTTGGCCTCGTAGGTGTCCAGCCCCGCGTCCTGCAGGGCGTAGGCGTCGAGCTTGTTGTACAGCCCGATGCCGCGGCCCTCCTGGCGCAGGTACAGCAGGTAGCCGCCGGCCTCGGTGATGCGTTCCACGCTTTCGCGCAGTTGGGGGCCGCAGTCGCAGCGGGCCGAGCCGAAGACGTCGCCGGTGAGGCATTCGGAGTGCATGCGGACGAGCGGGGTGGGGCCGGGCTCGCCGAGCACGATGGCGAGGTGTTCGCCGCCGTCGATCAGGCCGTGGAAGGTCACCAGTTCGGCGTCGGTTGTGTAGCCGTCGCCGAAGCGCAGGGGCACGCGGACGCGGGTGCGGACCGAGGCCTGGGGTGTCTGGCTCATCGCGCGGGTTCCTCCGTAGCGGGTAGTTCCAATCTGAACCACCGGGGGTCCGAGCGTAGCCCGGCCGGATTCGGCGTTCAAATTTGAACAAGTCCCAGAGGCCCCGGGACTATTCCCGCAGACGTCGGGAGACTTCGGTGAGTCCGTCGGCCAGCACGTCGAGCTGCTCGGGGGTCAGCACGTCGATCAGCGCCTCGCGCACCACCGCGACATGCCCCGGCGCGGCCTTCTCCAGTCGCTCGCGCCCGGCGTCGGTGAGCACCGCGAACACCCCGCGCACGTCGGTCGGGCAGGACCGGCGCTCGGTCAGCCCGGCCTTCTCCAGCTGGGTGATCTGGTACGTCAGCCCGCTCTTCGACGTCAGCAGCGCCTCGGCCAGCTCGGTCATCCGCAGCGATCCGTCGGGGGCGGCGGACAGCCGCACCAGGATCTCGTACTGCGGGTGCGAGAGTCCGGCCTCTTCCTTCAGGTGCTGCTCGATCCGGCGCTCGACGAGCGCCCCCGCGGCGAGGAAGCCGGTCCAAGCGCGCATCTCCTGCTCGGACAGCCACCGCGGTTCGTCACCCATGCACCGATTGTAACGGCCGATAATCGGTTGAGATCGCCCCTGCCCGGTCCCTAGCTTGGCCGGATGACCGAGGACGGGCTGACGCGGGACCAGGCTGCTGAGATCCTGCGCGAGACGGTGCCGGGCGTGTCGGTGGTTGGCGTCGGCCGTATGGATGGGGGCGTCGTCAGCGGTGCGTATGAGGTTCTCTGTGAGGACCCTGCGGACAACGTCGTTGTGAAGGTCTATGCGCCGGACTGGGGATGGAAGCTCTCTAAGGAGATCCGCATCTACCGCCTCCTCCGCGACAAGGGGGTCACGAAGATCCCGACCCTTCTTGGGGGAGCTGGTAGCGACGGTCTTCTAGGGCGTCCTTACTTGGTGATGAGCAAGCTGCCGGGCGCGAATTTCGAAGTGATCAACCCTGGTATGACGGACGCCGACCTCCGTTCCGTCTACCGGCAGATGGGTCAGCTGATGGCCCAGTTCCATGCGATAGGGCAGGAGGCTTACGGCTTCCTGACCTCCGAGATCATGGACCCGCAGCCGACCAGCGAAGCTCATATGAAGGCTGTTCTTGCCGAGGCGTCGCGGTTGTACCTGGATGAGACGGGTGATCGAGACACCTACGAGGAGGCTCATGCCTATGTAGCTGAGCGCGCTGACCTCTTCAATCTCTGTGACGGCCCAGTCCTCGTCCATAACGACTTCCACGAGGGCAACGTCATGGTCGAGCAGACTCCGGGCGGTCCGCTGGTCACCGGTATCGTCGACATGGAGAACGCCATGGCCGGCGATCCCATGGTGGATCTCGCCAAGACCCATAGCTACTCCATCCGCGGCCACCGCGCGAAGCTTGAAGGGTTGTTCGAAGGCTACGGCGGTGCCCCGGTCGAGTGGGAGCGCCGTGTCCGTTTGTTCTCGGCGATTCACCTGTTCGAACTGTGGCGCTTCTTCTACAAGCTCGAGGCGGATACGCCGGAGCGCATCATCGCGGACTTGCGAACCCTCATGGCCGCGGGGTGAGGCCGATCATCGTCGCCAGCTGGCGCAGTTGCCGGTCGAACCACTCGCTCCGCTGGTCGATCGCGTTGTTCAGCCGGCCGAACACCTCGAAGTTCACCGCGCCGTAGACGTGTGTCGCCGCGCTGAGGAACGGCTCGATCGCTCGTGAGTCTTCGGCGAAGCCCAGGACGACCGCGGCGGAGCGGAGTTCCGCGGCGTATTCGGCGTTCTCCGTGGGGGGCGGTGTCGCGTCCGAGTCCCGTAACTTCCCTGCCGCCTCCGCGTCGGCGACGCAGCGTCCGAGGGCGGCCAGCGTCCGCGCGGCCGGTGGGACGGTGTCCATCGGCGCGTGGTAGCCGGGGATCGGGCTGCCGTAGATGAGTGCGTACTCCGCGGGATGCGCGAGCGCCCATTTGCGGATGGTGTGGCCTACTGCGAACCATCGGGCCAGGTGGGCGTCGCGCCGCTCGGCGTTCCCGTCGGCGTCCTCCATGGCATCGCCGAGGGAGGTGTAGCCGTCGATGATCAGCGCGGTGAGCAGTTCGTCGCGGCTGGGGAAGTAGCGGTAGATCGCCGAGGACACCATGCCCATGTCGCGGGCGACGGCGCGCAGGGACAGCGCGGAGCCGTCCTGGGCCAGGTGCTTCAGCGCCACCCGTTTGATCTCCTCGGTCATCTCGGCGCGGACGCGGGCGCGGATCGACGGGGCCGGGGCCTTCTCAGCGCTCATGATGTGAGTATCGCACACAAGCGAGAGCACTGCTCTTGACAGAGAGGGCCGATCCGCGGCACAGTGATGTCAACAGAGAGCAGTGCTCTCGAAAAGAAACACCCGAATCACCCGGAAGCAACCGGACACGCCGGCTGCGGCGGACGACTTTAAGGACTGAGGATCATGGCGCTGCACGTCATCGTGGGTGCGGGACCGGTCGGCACGGCGACCGCGAAGGTGCTGGCCGGGCGCGGCGAGCAGGTGCGGGTCGTGACCCGCAGCGGCGGCGGCCTGGAGCATGAGAACGTCGAGCGGGTGGCCGCCGACGCGACCGACGCCGACCGCCTCAGCGCGCTCGCCGAGGGCGCCGCGGCCCTGTACAACTGCGCGAGCCCGCTGTACCACCAGTGGTTCACCGACTGGCCGCCGCTGGCCGCCGCCCTGCTGACGGCCGCCGAGCGCAGCGGCGCGGTGCTCACCGTCGCCAACAACCTCTACGGCTACGGCCCGGTGACCGGCCCGATCACCCCCGACAGCCCGCTGGCCGCCACCCACCCCAAGATGAAGCTGCGCGCCGACATGTACCGCGAGGCCCTCGCGTGGCACGAGCAGGGCCGGATCCGGATGACCGAGGTCCGGGCCAGCGACTACCTGGAGGCGAACTCGATCTTCTCCTTCGCGCTGGCCAAGCCGCTGGAGGCGGGCAAGCGCGCGTACGTCCCGACGCCGCTGAACGTGAAGCACAGCTGGACGGCGATCGCCGACGTGGCCCGCATGCTGGCCACCGTCTCCGGCGACGAGCGGGCCTGGGGCCAGGCCTGGCTGGTGCCGACGAACGCGCCGCTGACCGTGCGCGAGCTGGCCGACCGGTTCGTGGCCGTGAAGGGGCTGCCGCCGGCGAAGCTGACCTCGCTGCCGTACCCGGTGCTGTGGAGCGCGGGGCTGTTCGACAAGATGGCCAAGGAGCTGCGGCACACCCGGTACCAGTTCGCCAGGCCCTTCATCATCGACAGCACCCTGAGCGAGCAGACCTTCGGCATGGAGCCCACGCCGCTGGACCAGGTGCTGGCCACCATCAGCGCCTGACGAACGGGACGCTCCGAGGCCGGGCCGCAGGGCCCGGCCTCGGAGCGGATCAGACCGTATCCGGTGCGGATCGTCGCCGAATCGCTAAACGGTTTCGCTCGGAGATCCTCTTGTCGGTCGTCGCCCGTAATGTGGTTGTCGATCATTGAACGACGACCACGAAGACGACGAAAGCGAGCCCCGGCCGTGTCCTTGCCCTCTCTGCTCCCGCTGCGCGATGCCGTCCGAGGCGAGGTCCTCCTCCAGGGCGAGGCAGGCTTCGACGAAGCCCGCCGGCCCTGGAACCTGGCGATCGACCAGCCCGTGGCGGCCGTGGTGACGCCCGCGGACGCCGACGACGTGGCCGCGGTGGTCCGCGTCGCGAAGGACCTCGGCCTGCCGATAGCCGTCCAGCCCAGCGGCCACGGCGCCTCCGGCACCGCCGCCGGCACGATCCTGCTGCGCACCAGCAAGCTGGACGAGCTGAGCATCGACCCCGGGGCGCGCACCGCCCGGGTCGGCGCCGGGGTGAAGTCCGGCGTGGTGACGACCGCCGCCGCCGAACACGGCCTGGTGCACAAGCCCGGCAGCTCGCCGGTGGTGTCGGCGACCGGCTACACCCTCGGCGGCGGGATCGGCTTCTTCGCCCGCAAGTACGGCATGTCCTCGGACCACGTGATCGAGTTCGAGGTCGTCGACGCCGAGGGCGAGCGCCGCCGGGCCAGCGCGCAGGAGAACCCGGACCTGTTCCACGCCCTGGCCGGCGGCGGTGGCGATTTCGCGATCGTGACCGCGATGACGCTGCGGCTGCACGAGGAGCGTGAGCTGTTCGGCGGCACCGTGATCTGGCCCGCCGCCCGAGCCGCCGAGGTGTTCCAGGCCTTCCGTGACGTCACCGCCGCGGCCCCGCCGGAGCTGACCGTCTGGACCTCGCTCGCGCAGTTCCCCGGCGCGCCGGCGATGGTGGCGGTGTCGGTGGCGTATCTGGGTTCGGAGACCGACGGCCGCGCACTGCTGAAGCCGTTCGACACCGTTGACGGCGTCCTGAACGGCGCCTGGGGCCCGGTGCCGTTCGCGCAGCTGGGCACCATCACCAACGACCCGGTCGACCCGGGGCCGAGTGTGGGCCGGAGCGAGTTGTTCGGCCGCTTCGACGACGAGGTGGTGGCCGCGCTGCTGGCCGAGCCGATCGATCCGCTGCTGGCGGTGCAGGTCCGGCACCTCGGCGGCGCCCTGGCGCAGGACCGGCCGGGCCCGCACGGACCGCTCACCGAGGAGTACGCGGTCTACATGGTCGGGCTGGCGCTCACTCCGGAGGGCGGCGCGGCGGTCGCGGCCAAGCAGGCCGAGCTGACGGCGCGGCTGGGCGACGCGGTGACCGGTCGCAAGCCGGTGACGTTCCTGGGGCTGACCGACAACCTGGGCGACGCGTTCTCGGCGCCGGAGATGGAGCGGCTGCGCGCGGTGAAGCAGAAGTGGGACCCGCAGCGGCGGTTCGTGGCGAACTTCCCCGTGGGCTGATCTTCGCGGCTCAGGCGACGTCGTCGTAGCGGTCGCGCGCGGCGAGCAGGGCGTCGAAGTTCTCGGCGCCCCACTCGCGGCAGGCGGCGAGCGCGGGCAGGAGTGTGCGGCCCAGGTCGGTGAGTTCGTATTCGACGCGCGGCGGGTTCTCGGCGTAGTCGGTGCGGGTGACGAAGCCGTCGCGCTCCAGGGCGCGCAGGGTCTCGGTGAGGACCTTCGGGGCGATCCGCCGCAGCGGCACCAGCAGTTCGCTGAAGCGGCGGGGTCCCGCTTCGAGGCAGGCGATCACGAGACCGCCCCATTTGTCGGCGATCCGGAACGGACTGGCCGAGGACGGGCAGCCGGGATTGAACATGTCCGGGCTCAACGGTTCGCGCTCATCCACAGGTCGAGCATAGTTACGTTGCAGTAAGTGGGGCCACCGGTCTTACGGTCGGCGGCATGGCGAACATCATTGTTTTCGGCGCCGGAGGGCGCGCGGGGAAGCCGACCGTGGCCGAGGCGGCGCGGCGTGGGCACCGGGTCACGGCGGTCGTGCGTGACCCTGACAAGTACACAGAGCCGGCGGCGGAGGGCGTGACCGTCGTCCGGGGCGACGTCACCGACGCCGCGTCGGTCGCGCAGCTGGCCGCGGGGCACGACGCGGCGATCAACGCCGCGGGCGGGATGGACCCGGACCACTTCGTCTCGGCCGCCCGCGCGCTGACCGAGGGGCTCGCGGCGGCAGGTGTGGCGAGGTTGGTCACGGTCGGCATCGGCGGGGCGTTGGAAATCTCACCCGGAGTGCCGGCCCACGACGGGGAAGGGCTGCCCGAAGAGGCGGTCGCCTTCTCCCGCAACCATGCCGCACAGTTGCCCGTGCTGCGGGCCTCCGGTCTGGACTGGGTCTATCTGGCCCCGCCGCTGGTGTTCCTCGACGAGGGTGCCGGCACTGGTTCCTACCGTCTGGGCGCCGCCGAAGTGATCCCCGGCGCCGACAAGTTCGCCTACGCCGACCTGGCCCTGGCGCTCGTCGACGAGGCCACGGCGCCCACCCGCTCCCGCGAGGTGGTGGCCGTGGCCTGAGAAGCCTGAGATCAGGGCGCTCCAGGTGCTTCAGGGCGCGTCAGGCGGTGATCCGATCCTCGGCGCGAAAGACGACTCCCAGATCGGCCATGACCGACCGGGCCGCCCGGCGCCCGGACTCCAGCGCGCCGTCGATGCCGGCGGTGCCGCGGTGGTCGCCGCACACGTACAGGCCGTGGATCAGCCGGACCGGGCGGCGGAAGTTGTGCGGGGAGGTCATGGCCGGGGTGGCGCGCGGGAAGTGGTGCACCGCGACGCATTCCCAGCGGTCGTCCTCGGCCGCGTAGAGCTCGGCCAGCCGGGCCCGGACCGCCGACTCCAGCTCGGAGGTGCGGGTGCCGGCGCCGGTGTGGCCGACCACGTTGGTCGAGACCAGGGTGCGGTGGTCGGGGCTGCGGCCCGGGACGGCGTGGCTGACCGGGGCGGTGCGCGACACCGGCGAGTGCCGGTCGGCGTCGATGAGGACCGCCGGCTCCCCGCGCGGCGGGGCCAGGACCGCGGCGTGGTGGAACGTGGTCACCGCCCGCAGTTGCGGCTCGTGCAGGCCCGGCAGCAGCTCCACCGCGGTGGCCGGGTCGGTCGCGACCACGACCGCCGAGCTGCGCAGCACCTCCTCGGCGGTGACGACGCCGTTGGCGTGCACCGTCAGCACCTCGGTCTCCAGCCGGACCGCGCCCGGCGGCAGCTGGTCGGCCAGCCGCTGCGGGATGGCCGCGATGCCCGCCGCCGGCAGGCACCAGCGGCCCTTCACCAGCTGCCGCAGCGCCAGCTCCACCGCCCGGCCGGAGATCGACAGCAGCGGGTCGGCCTCGGCGGCGAACGCCTCCAGATACGGACGCAGGAACCCGTCCACCACCCGCCGGGACAGGCCCAGCTCGGCCACCAGGTCGGCGGCCGGGCGCTCCGGGGCGGCCAGGACGGCCTCGGCGCGCTGGGCCGCCGCCCGCAGCAGCCAG